>NZ_CP094241.1:2179308-2490638 GCF_022749495.1 Neisseria macacae ATCC 33926
GCATTGTTTATTTTGTTTATCGTTTTGGCAATCCGCTCGCTGACCTTGCCCGGCGCGATGGAAGGCGTCAGTTTTTTATTGAAACCGGATTGGTCGAAAATCAAATCGGAAACGATGCTGACCGCGCTGGGTCAGGCTTTCTTTGCGTTGAGTATCGGCGTATCGGCAATGATCACCTACGCCTCGTATTTGGGTAAAGATCAGGATATGTTCCGCTCGGGCAATATCATTATGTGGATGAACCTGCTGGTATCGCTGCTGGCAGGCCTGGTCATCTTTCCGGCGGTATTTGCATTGGGTGCCACGCCCAGCCAAGGTCCCGGTTTGATTTTCGTGGTCTTGCCTGCCGTATTCATGAAAATTCCGTCCGGCAACTATCTGTTTGCCGTGTTCATGATGTTGGTTGTCTTTGCCACGCTGACTTCAGCGTTTTCCATGCTGGAAACCGTCATTGCGGCAACCATCCGCCAAGATGAACGCAAACGCAGCCGGCACACTTGGGTTATCGGCATTGCCATCTTTATTGTCGGCATCCCTTCTGCCCTATCATTCGGCGTATGGAGCGATGTGCTTATTTTCAATAAATCTATTTTTGATTTATGGGACTACATTATTACTGCCATCATTATGCCGCTATGCGCATTAAGCATCTCCATCTTTACCGGCTGGATTCAAGACAGGCAATCCGTTTTAACCAATGCCGGCATGGGCAGTACCGTACCGAAAACGCTTCTATATCTGTGGCTGGGCGCGTTGCGCTACATCGCTCCGATTGCCATTATCGTGGTCTTCATCAATTCTCTCCAAATCATTTGATTTGCCACTATTTTTGGCAAATAAAAAAGGACGGAATGCAAACCGTCCTTTTTTATGACTCATTACCTTATCCCTCATCCTCAAACAAAAACCCGCTCTGCGCCTCCACACCGACTTCGGGCGCTGCCATGGCATCGAGCTGGCGGTTGCGGATTTTGGTTTTCCTCATACTGAGAAGACGCATGACCTGATGCTTTTGATCATCGGTCATTTTTTGCCAATACAGCCTTTCTTCGCGGCTGCGCAGGCAGCCTTTGCAATAGCCTTTGGCATTGGCTTCACAGACGCCGATACAGGGGCTGGGGATGGGGAAAAAATCAGGTTGTTCCATATTTTAAAAACGTTTGTGAAAAGAGGTCGACGCGAACCAAAAATCCGACTGCGTCCGTTTCCGTTCAAACACGACAAGTACATCTCGTAGGGTTTATATAAGACGTAAGACAATAAACGACAGAACGCGTAAGAATTTTACTATAGCCCGTTTTAAGAACAAATCAATTTGATTTTCAGACGACCTATGCCCTACCCCAACCGTCTGGATTTTATGACTCAAGCAGTTTACGCAAAGACTGATTGTTGTATTTGATATCGGCAATCATTCGGTCGTATTGGTGCATTCTACGGAGCGATCGGGTTATCAGATAGACCGAGAAAAAAATCAAACTGATGTTCATCAAACTGACCAACACAAGCAAAGGCCAAACATCCACAGCCTCGTACCATTTCGATGTCGCAATCAAGGCACTGAAAATAGACAACGGCAGCGCAAAAACAGCAATACCCGTGCGCATGACAGCAAGTGCCGTGCGCTTTTCAGCAAGGAGAAGCTGCACTTGATTGATGCTGAGGATATCGTTTTGCTGTTCGGTAATCATATGGGCGTATCTGGAACAAATTGACTTTGAATTACGGCAAACCGGCAAATATGGTTTGATGTTACCCGAAAGTCTTGAAAATAAAAACAAAGGTCGTCTGAAAATTTTCAGACGACCTTTGCTATTCCTCTTTACACCGTTTGCGAATATTGGGCTTTGGTTTCCCTATGGCGCAGGTGGTAGTCGAACACCATGGCGATATTGCGTATCAGGAAGCGGCCTTTGGGGGTAACGGTCATCCCGTGCGGTTTCAGGCGGACGAGTCCGAGGGAGGCGAGTTGTTCCAAGTCGGCAAGTTCGTCTTTGAAATAGCGGTCGAACGGAATACCGAATACGCTTTCGTAGATTCGGTAATCCAAGGCGAAGCGGCACATCAAATCTTGGATGATATTGCGGCGCAAAAGGTCGTCCTGATTGAGCTGGTAGCCACGCATGATGGGCAGGTGTCCTGCATCAAGCGCGGCATAGTAGGCGTCGATGTCGCGTTCGTTTTGGGAGTAGGTGCTGCCGATTTTGCCGATGGAAGATACACCGATGGCGACCAAATCGCAGTCCGCGTAGGTCGAGTAGCCTTGGAAGTTGCGCTGGAGGAAGCCTTCTTTGAGGGCGATGGAAAGTTCGTCATCGGGTTTGGCGAAATGGTCCATACCGATGAAGACGTAGCCGCGTTCGGTCAGGGTTTGAACGCAGTATTGCAGCATATCGAGTTTTTCTTCGCTGCCGGGAACGGCTTCGGTATCGATGCGGCGTTGCGGCTTGAAGATATGCGGCAGATGGGCGTAGTGATAAAGGGCAAGGCGGTCGGGATCGAGCGACAAGACAGTGTCGATGGTGGTTTTGATGCTTTCGGCGGTTTGATGCGGCAGGCCGTAAATCAAATCGACGCTGACGGATTTAAATCCAGCTTCGCGGGCGGCATCGATGACTTCTTTGGTTTCGTCGTAGCTTTGGATGCGGTTGACCGCTGCCTGCACTTTGGGATCAAAGTCCTGAATGCCGACGCTCATGCGGTTGAAACCGAGCTTGCCGAGCATGAGGACGGTTTCGCGGCTGACTTTGCGCGGGTCGATTTCGATGGAGTATTCGCCGCCGGGGATAAGTTGGAAATGTTTGCGTATCATGCGGAATACGCGTTCGATTTGGTCGTCGCTCAAGAAAGTCGGTGTACCGCCGCCGAAGTGCAGTTGGGCGAGCTGATGCCGTCCGCCCAGATGCGGGGCGAGCAGCTCCATTTCTTTTTCAAGGTATTCGATGTAGGCATCGGCGCGGCTTTTGTCTTTGGTGATGATTTTATTGCAGCCGCAGTAGTAACAGATGGTGTTGCAGAAGGGGATGTGGATATAAAGCGAAAGGGGCTTGTTCAAAGCCCCCATACCGCGCTGATTCAAGGCATTGATATATTCGGCTTCGCGAAATCCGTCATGAAAACGGTCGGCTGTCGGGTAGGAAGTGTAGCGCGGACCGCTGGAAGGAAGGCTGGCGATGAGTTCGCGATCGAACTCAGGCTTGTCATTGTTTCTATTGTGATTATTTTGTATCGGTATTACTTTCATGGCGTGTGCGTGATTAGAGTAATGATGTTAGGCAATTTTCGGATAGTTTGGTAGAATGCCACAGTATGATAAACCTGTCTTGATATGTGTCAATAACTTACGTAATCATGACAGGATAAAAACCTTAATTTTAAGGGTGTTTTATGACCACACACAATGCTATGCATCAGATGAAAACCCTGTGTTCTTCCTGTTCGCTGCGTGAACTCTGCCTGCCTGTCGGGCTTTTGCCCAATGAGTTTGCACAATTGGACGCGGTCATCCGACAGAGCCGCCGCTTGAAGAAGGGTGAATGTCTGTTCCGCACCGGTGAGCCTTTCGCGTCGCTGTTTGCCATCCGTGCCGGTTTTTTCAAAACCACGGTTGCCAGTCAGGACGGTCGCGATCAGGTTACCGGCTTTTTTATGTCCGGCGAACTCATCGGCATGGACGGCATTTGCTCCCATGTCCACAGCTGCGACGCGGTGGCTTTGGAAGACAGCGAAGTGTGTGAGCTGCCCTTTACCCACATCGAAGAACTGGGACACAACATCCCCAGCCTGAGAAGCCATTTTTTCAGATTAATGAGCCGCGAAATCGTGCGCGACCAAGGCGTGATGCTGCTTTTGGGCAATATGCGCGCCGAAGAGCGTCTGGCGGCGTTTTTGCTCAATCTGTCCCAACGCCTTTACTCGCGCGGATTTGCCGCCAACGATTTCATCCTGCGGATGTCGCGCGAAGAAATCGGCAGCTATTTGGGGCTGAAACTTGAAACCGTCAGCCGCACGCTGTCCAAGTTCCACCACGAAGGCTTGATTTCGGTCGAACACAAGCACATCAAAATCCTCGACTCGCAAGCCCTCAAAAAAATGGTGTCCGGCTGTTCGCACGCCATCTGATGGATACCGAGACTATTTTCAAACAGAATCCAAGGTCGTCTGAAAAATTTTCAGACGACCTTCTTCATAAAAACCAATTATGAAACACAAGAAAAAACTCATTGCCTTGACCGCTGTCTGCGCCCTGCTCGCCTACTGGCTCTATCCCGACCAACATCCCGTTTACCCCGCAAGCGACCATTACGACCCGAAAACGCAAACCTTCTTCAACCCCGAACCTCAGCAGAAACCGACCGGCCTGACCGGCGCATTTTGGAAGATCCTGACCGACCCGCAGGCAACGCACCCGCCCAAACCTCTGCCTACCGTCAAACCTGATTGGCAAACCTTCCTCGCCGCACCCGAAAGGAAAAGCCGCTTCGTCTGGTTCGGGCATTCTACCCTATTGATGCGGATCGGCGGGCAAACCATCATTACCGACCCCGTTTTCGGCAATTCCGTCTCCCCCATCCCCATCACCATGAAACGCTTCCAGCCTGCCCCCGCAGAAATCGACGAACTGCCGCCCGTCGATGTCATCCTGATTTCACACAGCCACTACGACCACCTCGAAAAAGACAGCGTGCAGGCACTCAATTCAAAAGGCAACAGCCATTTCATCGTCTCACTCGGCATGGGCGTACTGCTGAAAAAATGGGGCGTGCCGCAAGAGCGCATTACCGAACTCGATTGGTGGCAAAGTACCGAACGCAACGGCATCCGCTACACCGCACTACCTGCCCGCCACGATTCATCCCGAACCCTGACCGACCACAACCAAGCCCTGTGGTCCAGCTTTGCCATCGAACACGGCAGCGAAAAATTCTATTTTCACGGCGACTCGGCACAAGGCAGCCATTTCGACAAAATCGCCGAAAAATTCAACGGGTTCGATATCGCGTTCATCGAAAACGGGCAATACAGCGAACATTGGCCCAACAATCACCTCTTCCCCGAGCAAACCGCCCGCTATGCCGCACAGCTTGCTCCCAAACGCTTCATGCCCATCCACTGGGGCGCCTACGCCATGGCACTGCACGCTTGGAACGAACCCCTGCTGCAAAGCCTCCCGCTGGCACGCAGCTTGGGCGTAAGTCCGCTGACCCCTCTAATGGGGCAAGTCTTCGATGCCGATACCGCCACGCAAGACTGGTTTGCCGAACCTTTACAATAAAGCTGCCCAGGGGTCGTCTGAAAACAAATACAGCAAGTTCCATCAAGTCATAAATATAGTGGATTAACTTTAAACCAGTACGGCGTTGCGTTGCCTCGCCTTAGCTCAAAGAGAACGATTCTCTAAGGTGCTGAAGCACCAAGTGAATCGGTTCCGTACTATCTGTACTGTCTGCGGCTTCGTCGCCTTGTCCTGATTTAAATTTAATCCACTATACCGACGAAGCGGAAGCTGTTTTCAGACGACCTTTTTTGAATTTACCTGTTGCAGCATTTCCAACACTCTTCCCCTTCTCCCATTTATCCGTTTTGCAATATTCTGATAATAAAAAACTAATTTCCCCTCAGCCGAAAACCTTATTTTGCAACGCGCGGTTCGCGTATAAATCACTTGACCGATTACATCGTATTACGTAAAGTATGCGGCATTCTTTTGAATTGGTATTACCAATTTATTTGGTAATTACTCTCAGATTAAGGTTCGGTATCTCTCCCGCATCCGACATCATGATAAAAATTGATAAACAACGCCGATTTAAGGATTCACCATGGCACTATTCCTCAGCATTTTTCCCATCATCCTGCTGATTTGGCTGATGGTTAAGAAAAACAGTATGCCTTCCTACATCGCGCTGCCGATTACCGCCGCGCTGATTTACGCCATCAAGCTGTTTTATTTCAAAGACGACGCTATGCTGCTCAACGCAACCGCAGCGTCCGGCCTGGTTTCCACACTGACGCCGATTACCGTGATTTTCGGTGCGATCATGTTCAACCGTATGATGGAAACCACCGGCTGTATCGATATTATCCGCAAATGGCTGGCGACCATCAGCCCGAATCCTGTGGCGCAACTGATGATTATCGGCTGGTCGTTCGCCTTTATGATTGAGGGTGCATCCGGCTTCGGTACGCCTGCTGCGATTGCCGCCCCGATTCTGATGAGCCTGGGTTTCAACCCGTTGAAAGTGGCGATTTTTACGCTGGTCATGAACTCGGTGCCGGTATCTTTCGGCGCGGTGGGTACGCCGACTTGGTTCGGTTTCGCACCATTAAACCTGAGTGCCGAAAACATCCTTGCCATCGGCAGACAAACCGGCGTGATGCACTTCTTCGCAGGTTTCGTCATCCCAGTCATCGGCTTGAGCTTCATCGTGCCTTGGTCTGAAATCCGTAAAAACTTGGGCTTCATCGGTATCGCCGTTTTCTCTTGTACCATTCCTTATGTTGCATTGGCGATGGTCAATGAAGAATTCCCATCACTCGTTGCCGGCGCAATCGGCCTGATGGTATCCGTATTCGCCGCCAACCACGGCTGGGGTTTGAGCAAAGACCATCCGAAAGACCCGAATGCCGAAAAAGTACCTTTCGCCCAAGTCGCCAAAGCACTTGCCCCCCTGGGTATGCTGATCGGTATGCTGGTGGTTACCCGTATCAAACAGCTCGGCATCAAAGGCCTGCTAACCAGCAAAGAAGAATGGTTCAGCTTCCAACTGCCGTTTGATTTGAGCAAAATCACCGTCAGCGACTCTTTGACCATTACCTTCGGCAATATTTTCGGACAAGGTGTCAATGCGTCTTACCAAACCCTCTACGTTCCCGCATGGATTCCGTTTGTCTTTACCGTTTGGATTTGTATCCTGCTTTATAAAACCAAATTCAAAGATGCATGGGCTTTCTACGCTGCAACGTTCAACCAAACCAAAAAACCGCTGCTTGCCTTGATGGGCGCGCTGATTATGGTTCAACTGATGATGGTTGGCGGCGACGACTCCATGGTGAAAATCATCGGTAAAGAGTTTGCCGCAATGGCAGGCGAACACTGGGTTTACTTCTCCCCTTACCTTGGCGCTATCGGTGCATTCTTCTCCGGTTCGAACACCGTATCCAACCTGACATTCGGCCCGATTCAGCAACAAATCGCCCTTGATACCGGCCTGTCCGTGACCCTCATTCTCGCCCTGCAATCCGTCGGCGGCGCAATGGGCAACATGGTCTGCATCAACAACATCATCGCCGTATGTACCGTACTGGACGTGAAAAACGCCGAAGGTGCGATTATCAAGAAAACCGTCATCCCCATGGCGATTTACGGTGTGATTGCTGTCGCCATAGCAATTATTTTCTTCCCTCTAAGGTAAGCACCTTGTAACGTAAAAGGTCGTCTGAAAAAATGTGAACTGCACCCCAAAAGTTGGACACATCCCCTCCAACTCACAAGGTGCAGTTTTTTTATGAGCAAATATACATTACACTTCAAATACCAAGCCGTACTCCACTACCTGCATATACGCAGCCAACAACGTACCGCAGACCACTACGGCATTTCCCGAACCCACCTGAGACGATGGATACGCGCCTATCAAGAAGGCGGTATCGGCGCACTCGAACATCCCCAATCCAAAACCATGCCCCAACACCGCAAAAACCCCTTCATCGCAGATAAACCCGACCAAGAAAAAACACAGGCAGAGCTTATTGAAGAACTGTGCTATATGCGCGCAGAGGTCGCCTACCTAAAGGAGTTAAAAGCCCTCAGCCAAAAGCAGACCGCAAAGGACAAAGCCAAACCGTCCAAACACTGAGGGCGCAACACCCGCTCAAATACCTGCTGCACATCGCAAACCTGCCCAAAAGCAGCTTTTACTACCACCACCAAGACCAGCCCGACACCGACGCAGCCGACAAAGCCCTCCTTGTCGAAACCTACCGGCGGCATAAAGGACGCTACGGACAAAGGCGCATTGCCGCAGCATTGGGTTGGAACCGCAAAAAAGCGGCGCGGTTGATGAGGCAGCTAGGGCTGAAAGCCCTCATACGGGCGAAAAAAGCCTACCGCCATCCCGCCATGGGCGAAATATCGGAACACCTCCTCAAACGCCTATTCAAAGCTGAAAAGCCTAACGAAAAATGGCTGACCGACGTGACCGAACTCAAAGGAAAGGACGGCAAACTGTACCTCTCGCCGATATTGGACTTGTTCAACCGAGAAATCGTCGCCTACGCCATGAGCCGCAGAGCCGACAGCGAAATGGTGAAGGAAATGCTCGAAAAAGCCGCCCCCCGTCTGACTGCTAAAGGAACGATGCTGCATTCGGACCAAGGTGTGCTGTACCGTACGGCGGGGTATAGGGAATTGCTTGCGGAGTATTCCATGGTTCAAAGCATGTCGCGAAAGGCGAACTGTTGGGACAATGCGCCGATGGAAAGCTTCTTTGCGGTGTTAAAGACGGAGTGTTTCTATAACGCAGGTGAATTGACGGTAGATGAATTGATGAAGCAGATAGATGACTATATGGATTACTACAACCGGGAGCGTTGCAGTTTGAAATTGAAAAAGCTGAGTCCTGTCGCATACAGAACCCAGCTTGCACAGAGCGCCTGAATAGGCTTTTATGAGTGTCCAAGATTTGGGGGCCAGTTCAATGTTCAGACGACCTTTTTTATGAAGCAAACAGTTAGTCAATACCCCCTTCCCTACCATCATATAGTGGATTAAATTTATAGTGGATTAAATTTAAATCAGGACAAGGCGACGAAGCCGCAGACAGTACAGATAGTACGGAACCGATTCACTTGGTGCTTCAGCACCTTAGAGAATCGTTCTCTTTGAGCTAAGGCGAGGTAACGCCATCCTGGTTTAAAGTTAATCCACTATAAAAAATGCAGATAAAAAACGGGCCGCCAAAAGGCGACCCTAAGAAACTCTTGCAGCTGGGAGTAATAGCAAGAGATTACGACACTTTAACCTGGTTTATGCCGGAGAAACGACGCATCAGCTCTGGAATGGCTTCGGCATTCGAAGCAACAGTGATGCCCATTTTCCGCATTTGGTAGATAGTCTCGATGGTGCTTTCAGGCGCATAGCCGTGGCAGGCACCGAGATTGACAATAATATGAAGATTATCGCTGTACCAAGACAATTGCTTGGCCGTATTGGCGACAGTTTCTTCGATGGCCAATCCGCCAATAATGACAGTATCGGCTTTTTGTTCGTGCAGCCATTCCAACAGACCTGTGCTGTTTGCCTCATTGGCTTCATGAAAACAAGCACCGTGAACATGTTTACCGCTTAATTCGAGCGCATGATCGTAATCTGCCGGAGAGGGCAAGCCTTGGAGCAGATGCGTTCCGCGACAACCTCCGGCGCATTGGCTGAAAAAACCGGACGGTCGACCAAACATGACACCGTTGCGATTGACGACGGTCGCACAAATGCTCTCCGGATCAATGCTCACATTCTCAATTAAAACCCTTTTATCTGCCAACGCTGCCTGGCGGTTAAGTTCATTAACCATATTTTCCGGACGCAACAAAAAATGGGTTGCATTAGCAGCCATACAGGTAAAGCGAAATTGCGGTTGGATGTCGATTGCAACGATAGTCATAAGATATGGCTCTCTATATTTAATTCTGCAAACAGAATCAGGATTGCTCCGTTCAATCACTGATCAGACAAATGGTTTAATTTAACGATAATCGGTGTATTTATGATGAACGGTATAATATCAGGATAATCGTTGTATAGCTAGTAAATATTTTAAGATTTGTAACAATACTCGCAGTAAATATAATTTTTGTTGTATTTAAGGTTAACACTCTAATCAATTATCATTTTTAAGCGATTATTTTTATTCATTAATTTTTTATTAATTCCATGATTTCCCTGTATTTTCAAAATATGGGACACCATGAATAAAACTGTTGTTTAAAAGAAAAATCTGCCCCTGGAAAACGAAAAATTGTTGGCAATATCCCTATCGCAAGCTGATTTTGCTCCCCAACGGCAAAAATAAACGGCACAAAAATCTTGCCGCATCCGACAAGCGCAGACTCAAACAAATAAACGCGCAACACAGTTTCTACCCGTGTTGCGCGTTTTATAGTGGATTAACTTTAAACCAGTACGGTGTTGCCTCGCCTTGCCGTACTGGTTTAAAGTTAATCCACTATATTATCGCCCCCCGCTCATCGCGAACGGGACAAATCAACAAATCTCCACTTCCAAATCCAAGCGTCGTGCCGTTGCCTGTACTGCTTCGACATCATCCAGCCAAAAAATCGCAAACAGGTAACCATCATCACCGGTCGGTACGTCACACAACACCAAACCATCCCTCTCCAATGCCGCTTGTACATAAGGAAACAGTTCTTCACTATAAGTCTCTTCGGGATATTCCCATTCCCATTCATCCCAACCTAATAGATTCCGGACAATCGCTTCCATCTCTTCTGGTTCAAATTTCCAATCTGAATACCATGTTGCGCCATATCTGCGCAAGACGCAGAAGATATCCGCCCACTCTTCCCCGTACCCCAAGTCATCCATTGACTCTTCATTTTCATCTACACGGATATAAAAATTCTTAACCTGTTCCAGCTCCGCACCGGAACCATCGTCATTCTCCCCTGAAGGCCATCCCCTCTTCCGTAACGTAGCCCAAAGGCTTTCTTGAATCTGATAAACCCATTCGCCCCGCTGCAAAACAGCCAAATCGTCTTCCGTCACTTCCAACCATTTAAACAATGCCCACAAATCCGCTTTTTGTTCAGGCGTAGCAGGATAGAAAATTGCTTCGTCCATGTCGTGTTCCTAATATCAAAATACAAAAACAGGTCGTCTGAAAACGGTTAAACATTTTCAGACGACCTTTACTTCAATCAAACTTGAATCAATGCCTAAAATGGCGAATACCCGTTACTACCATCGCAATGCCGTGTTCGTCCGCTGCGTCGAAAACTTCCTGATCGCGCATCGAGCCTGCGGGGTGGATGATGGCTTTGATGCCCTGTTCGGCGATGACGTCCACGCCGTCGCGGAAGGGGAAGAAGGCATCGGAGGCGGCACACGCGCAGTTTAAGTCCAGGCCTGCGTCTTGCGCTTTGCGGGCGGCGATGCGGGTACTGTCCACGCGGCTCATTTGGCCTGCGCCGATGCCGTAAGTTTGACCGCCTTTGCCGAACACGATGGCGTTGGATTTGACGTATTTGGCGACGTTCCAGACGAACAGCAAATCGTTCCATTCCTGCTCGGTCGGTTGGCGTTTGGAGACGACTTTCAAATCGGCGCGGCTGATGCGGTGGATGTCGGGCGTTTGTACCAACAGTCCGCCGCCGACGCGTTTGAATTCAAAGCGGTTCGCGCCTGCTTCCAGAGGCACTTCCAATACGCGCACGTTTTTCTTGGCGGCGGCGATTTCGAGGGCTTCGGCGGTGAACTTCGGCGCCATCAGGACTTCCATAAACTGATTATCGGTAATCTGTTTGACGGTTTCGCCGTCCACTTCGCGGTTGAAAGCGATGATGCCGCCGAACGCGCTGGTAGTGTCGGTGGCGTAGGCGAGTTTGTAGGCGGTCAATGTATCAGCTGCAACGGCGACACCGCACGGATTGGCGTGTTTCACAATCACGCAGGCGGGCGCGTCGAAGGATTTGACGGCTTCCCAAGCGGCATCGGCATCGGCGATGTTGTTGTAGGACAATTCTTTGCCTTGCAGTTGTTTGTATGCGGCGAGGCTGCCTGCGGCGGGATACACATCGCGGTAGAACGCGGCGCGTTGGTGCGGGTTTTCGCCGTAGCGCATGTCTTGCACTTTAATCCAGCTTTGGTTGAACTGGCTGGGGAATTCGCCGATTTCGGGCGTGCCGCTCAACACGTCGTCTGAAAGCGAGGTTAAGTAGTTGGAAATCATGCCGTCGTATTGGGCGGTGTGGCTGAACGCCTTGCGCGACAGATTGAAGCGGGTTTTGTCGCTCAACGCGCCGCCGTTGGCTTCCATTTCGGCGGCAATGGCGGGGAAGTCGGCGGTGTCGGTAACGATGGCGACGTGTTTCCAGTTTTTCGCGGCGGAGCGCACCATGGTAGGGCCGCCGATGTCGATGTTTTCAATCGCGTCTTCCAGCGTGCAGTCAGGCTTGGCGATGGTGGCGGCGAAGGGGTAAAGGTTGACGCACACGAGGTCGATGTTGCCGATGCCGTGCTCTTCCATCTTGGCGACGTGTTCGCCCAAATCGCGCCGCCCCAAAATACCGCCGTGTATTTTCGGATGCAGCGTTTTCACGCGGCCGTCGAGCATTTCGGGAAAACCGGTGTAGTCGGCGACTTCAATCACGGGAATGCCGACATCGGCCAGCAGTTTCGCCGTGCCGCCGGTGGAGAGGATTTCGACACCGAGTTTGTGCAGGGTTTGGGCAAATTCGACGGCGCCGTTTTTGTCGGACAGGCTGATCAGGGCGCGTTTGATGGAAGGCATGGGGATTCCTTTTTTGAAGGTTTAATCGATACACGCTGCTAGCGCAAAAATGAAACAAAACTTGATGAGATGTTTAGCTCCGATGGCGTTCTCTTGAGCAATTCAATAAATTTATACCTTACGGCAAGCGATATCTTGTCTATCGCCCTGCATACGGACGCTTAGGCTGTCATTCCCGATTTTTTTAATCTGCATTTGCAATTTAATTGCGTCACCAATATCGTTTCTCAAATGAGCAAACATTTCCTTATCCACTTTACGCCACGGGATGGTGCGAATTTTAGCTATGCTATGTTGTCTTTGAACATCGGTGGTTTTAATGTTCAAACCAATTTTTCCTCCGTTCACCGTCCAAGTACCGTCTGCAAACACCCGATAAGCTAGGGTTTCATCATCAGGTGAAGGAAAATTCGCATCCACAATCGCGCTTACTTTTTGCTCACTGCCAAAAGTAAACGTCCTCAGGGTTCCATTATCATCAACGCACTGCCATTTACCGAGTAGTTGCGCTTCCTTAACAACAACAGGTTTTGCCAACACAGGCGCAGCAGCAAAGGCAGCAAGAAGAAAAATCAGGTGTTTTTTTTGCATAACAGTTTCTTTCTATAAAATCGGGAGTGAATAAGCTACTTTCTTAGTTTTCCAACTGCCTTATACAAGTTTGAAGACACTGGCGGTCAGTTTGACAGAATACGTCTTCAATCTTGGCAAAACATTATGGGATGAATTTTCAGGGCGGTATTATCCCCTAGTTTCGGGTTTTTGGCAGCAGTTTTCTGGAAATATTGTTGACAATTTTTCTAGAAAAAAGGTCGTCTGAATTGATTTTCAGACGACCTTTCTGCCGTTCCCTTCCGTCATTATTGCCTGCATAAGGCTAACGATTCAGATATGCCCGTCCTGCGGCTGACAGCTCGAACAAAACCCGCGCCGACGGTTTTCAGACGACCCTTTTCCCCGCCCTGCTTATTCAAACCCCATTTTCCTTGCCGTTGCCACTGCGCCCGCCATCGTGATGCACAAAGGCATCAGCAGAGCGGCGGGGGCGTAGGTGAGTTCGAGGATGAAGACTATGGCGGTCAGGGGCATTTTGAGGGAAACGCCGAGAAAAGCCGCCGCGCCGATGACGGCGGCACTTTCAGACGACATGGCGGGGAAGAATGTGTTCCACGCGGCTGCGGCGGCAAAGGCGATGGTGCTGCCGAGCATCATGGACGGGGTAATCAGCCCGCCGTATGCGCCTGCGGCGAGTGCGAGCAGGACGACGAACCATTTGACGGCGGTCATTTCCAAGCTGTACCGCCAGTCGGTCATGCCGCCGAACGTAAGCTGGTTGCCCGCCTTGCCGTTGCCCAGTATTTCGGGAAACCAAACGGAAACGATGCCGATAAGGGCGAACAAGGCAATCGCCAAAGGAATGATTTTCGGGTCGTTGCGCTTGAAGAAGGGAAATTTTTTGGCACTGCGCTGAAACCATACCGCCGTTGTGCCCAAAACGGGACCGATGGCGGCGGCAAACCACAGCAGCGGGATGTTCACATCGAGATGGGCGGGATGGTATTGCTGCACATCGCCCAAGCCGATGCGGGCGACGGCGGTGGCGGTAACGGAAGTCAGCAATGCGGCGGCTACTGCCTGTTGCGTCCAAATGCCCAACATGGCTTCGAGGATGAAAAGTGTGGAGGCGAGCGGGACGTTATAGACCGCCGCCAAACCTGCACCTGACGCGCAGGCGAGCAGCAGGCGCGTGTCGTCTTCGCCCAGACCCAAACGCCTGCCGCCGACGGATGCAAACGCGGCGGTCATTTCACGCGGGGCGACTTCGCGTCCGAGCGGGGAACCGAGTCCGACGGTGATGATTTGCAGCAGCGCATGGGAAACGGTGGTCAAAAACGGCAGCCCCTGCAAGGGCTGCTTCAAGGCTGCCTTGATTTCGATTTGCGGCCTGCCGAAACGTTTGATCGACCACCAGCCGAACCCTACCGCGACGCCGCACAAAATCAATACGAGGATGCGGCGTTCAGACGACGTTTGAACCACGCCTTCCCGAAAGGAAACATGCCCGCCGCCCGCGCCGTAACCGTAAGCCGTGTGCTGGATAAAGTGCATAAGCTCCGTCAAGGCAATGCCGACCATGCCGCCGACGATGCCGGTGAGGATGAGGGCTATCCAAAGTTTGTGCGTATGTTTCATGGGGATTTTGTTTTTGAGACAGGGTTCGGCGGTTTCGTTAAAAAATCAAACGGCCTCAATATTTAATATTGAGCGGATAGCTTTTCGGCGCAACGTGTGTCTTGCCGTTGTAAGGAATCGCATATTTCTGATTTTTATAACGTTTTTTACCACCCACCCCCTTCACCGTTGCGCTTAATGCCCAAACGCCTGAGACTGAAGGACGGCTTTTGTCCAAGGTAATTTTCGCATCGATGCTGGCATAGCTGTTTTCACAATTACGTTTTTCCCGCCCTTTGTATTCATCACAATTGCCATAATGTGCGCCATTATCTCTACCGTTGATAATGAAGCTTTTACGGACACGGTTGCTGTTATCGGTAAACAGGAAATTTTCTCCGGTCATCGTTTCGCCCTGACCTGTATAGCCTGATTCGACAGTGTAGCCCCAGTTTTGCTCACCCATTTGGACAAACCGCCAATCCTTATTCTCCGGCACATCCCCCCATGCGCCGATTTCATCGCTTCCATGTTGTTTGATTGCCCACTTTCCGTCTGTTTTTTCCAAAACAAACAATTCCGCCAGACCCGAAGAAGCATGCGCGTCCCGTTTGACTTTGAGCTTCATATCGTAGGCAAAACCCGTGTACAACACATAGCGCGTGGCTTTACCGTTGCGCGTTACGCTATGGTCGGCAACGGGTTTCATACAATACATAATATTGTCAGATGCTGTCTCACTGTCTTTCGGCGGCTCAGTAAGCTGACAGTTGTGCGCCGCAAGCGGTCGGTTGTAATACTGGGCAATAGCTGCTTGGACGGCAGCTTTGTCGTTATTGGGCGCAGCCGATGCCAAAACGGGGCTAGCGGCAAGCAACAGGGCAATCATATATTTCATCGAAAATCTCCTGATATTTTTAAAACCACATTAAAACAAGATACTCGCGTACCTTCTCAGGTCGTCTGAAAACCTGATTTAGACGTTTTCAGACGACCCCTTACGCATTCTTTCCTCTGTTCGACAGCCATCCTGCGACAAACGTCGCGGCGATGACGATGAACACGCCCAAAGCGGACACGGCGGACAAATGTTCGCCCAGAATCCATACCGCCATGATGACGCCGACGACGGGTTCGAGCGAAATCAAGAGGCCGGAGACATTGGCAGGGACTTTGTTCATGCCCTTGTTCCATAAGAGATAGGCAAGCCAACTGCATCCCACCCCCAAATACAAAACCGACAGCACGCCGCCCCACGACCAGTGGACTTCATAGCTCTGAGCCAACACCAGCGAAAACGGCAGGCACAACACCGCCGCCGCCGCCATGGAAGCAGAAGTAAATGCGGGCGCACCGATGCGGGCAATCATCTGCTGACTCGGCCGTATCACGCCGGCGAAACCGAATCCCGCAAGCAGAATCAGCAAACAGCCGAACCAATCGACCGCGCCGCCCTCTTCCGCACCGCCCAGCACCATCATCCCGATGCCGGCAAACGCCGCTGCCCCGCAAATCCAGTGGTAAATCTTGGCTTTATCGTTAAAAACGAAATGGCCGACAAACACTACTAACAAGGGTTCCAGCCCGACCATGGTAATCGCGCTGGCGGCGGACGTGTATTTCAAACCGATAAACTGAAGCAGCAACACCACGACGTAGTTAATAAAGGCGATACACAACAACGGCTTCCACTCGCGGCGCGGAATCTTGCCGAAATGGCGGTAACAGGAAGGCAGCACCATCAACGCGGCAATCAACAGCCGCGCCTCGACCATCAACGCGGCATCAAGCATCTCGTAAGTATATTTGGCGGCGATAAACGAGCTGCCCCAAATCAATAAGGAGAGTATTTGGTAAATCATGGCTCAAGTCGTCGGATAAAAGGATGCACTGATGAAAGGCGGGACATCACGCCCCACTCTGCCCCGATTCGGTCAGCGAATCCAAAAAGGCAAAGAGTTTCGCGTTCATCTGCGTAAAATCGAAACGCTCGATTTCATCGGGATGCTGCACATAAGCCTGCGTCCTGCTTTGCGCCGCCAAGTTTTCGCGCCCGTCGGCAGCAATCAAGAGGCCGACGGCGGCGCGGTCGAATTCCAAATGCGCCTGAAACGCATAATGCTTGGGAGAGAAGCGGACAATCTGGCGCGGACAACCTTTGCTCGCCGCCAATACTGCCGCCCCATCCGTCAGTCCAGGCATATCCCCGTGCCAATGTCCCGCAAGGAAAGACGCGCCCAACAAGGCGGTATGCGGGTCGTTCAAACCTTCCTGCGTCAACTCGACCGGATACACGCCGATTTCACGGTGCGGGCTACGCCCGTGCCGTGCGCCGTAGGCGACGGACAAAAGCTGCGCGCCCAAGCACACGCCGACAATGTACTTGTCCGCCGCCACCGCCTGACGCATCAGGCGCAGCTCGGCTTCAGGGTCGTAATACGGAAAAGCCTGCCTGTCTTCATCGGGCGACTGCGGCCCGCCCATGACAATCAGAAAATCGATACCGTCCGCATTTTCGGGCAACGCTTCCGACTCATAAACCTTAGTCAACGCCGTACGATGCCCGCGCGACCGCGCCCAATCCCAATACGCGCCCGGCACTTCAAAATCCTCGTGCAGGATGAAATGGACGTTCAGCGTTTTCCCCCGCGTACCGCCGTCATGGCGAAGTTCCTGCTTCATCAGTTTTCTCCCTTTGCAACAAGACCGATATTTACAGCAAACCGTGTTGCAACAGTTTCTTACGCAGCGTATTGCGGTTCAATCCCAAAATCACCGCTGCTTTGGACTGATTGCCGCCGCATTGTTCCATCACACACGCAAGCATCGGCTTTTCCACTTGGTGCAACACCATGTCGTACACACCGCAAGGCTCCGTACCGTTCAAGTCTTTGAAATACTGTTGCAAATTCTGTTCAACGCATTGCGCAATATCGGGGATGGGTTGTTTCATAACATATCCTCCTTCGTTGTTTTTAAAGATGACAGGTCGTCTGAAACGGGGTTCAGACGACGTTTGTTGAGTTTGAATTAAATAGATTGTTTTTTATTTCGATAAAACTGTGTTTTCAGACGACCTGATATTGCCGCCATTTCCGGATAAGAATCATCCTGTTGGCCCGACAACCCAAGCTATCCGCTGATAACCTTAATCCCCAGCAAAGCCAACGTTCCACCGCAAAATCGGTCTATCCAATGACCGAAACGCTGAAAACGTTTGCTCACGGCAGGGGCGGACAACATCAGCGCGACAAGGCCGAGCCAAACGAACAGCATCAGCGCCATCCATACGCCGTAAACCCCCATCTGCCACATCGGCGTATCCGGCGACAATACGACAGTAAACAGCGACAGCATATACACGACCGCCTTCGGGTTCAGCACATTGCACAACACCCCGCGCCATATCGTTTTCCATGTCGGTTCATCCGCCATATGGTCCTTACGGATTTCGACCGTCCCGCCCGCAGCTTTCGCGCGCAAACCTTTATAGCCGATATACAGCAGATACAGGCCGCCGACGATTTTGACCGCGGTCAGAAGCGGGGCGGACTGAGCCACCAGCGTGACCAAGCCGAGTACGGAATAAATAATGTGGATACCGAATCCCAACGCAATGCCCAGCGCGGTCAACATTCCGGCAGCCCGCCCCCGGCTCAACGCCTGCTGCGAAACGAGTACAAAATCGGGACCGGGCGACATGCACGCCAAAAAATGTACGCCGGTGATAATCCAAAAGCCATGCCAAAAAGTCATACTGAAGCCTTTTGTATTAAAGAGGGGGTTGTAGAAAGGCGCATCAGCCTTTAAGAATGAATGAAGATTAACCATCAAGCCTTCACCATGCCGGATTACAGTCCACGCAACCTACTCCCCCAAGCAGGTAATCTTGCCAACCTTTTCTCCGTCCGGTTCGATTTCTGCTACATGATCTCCATATTTATCATCCCAAAAGAAACGCCCGTTTTTCTCATACCAAGGTTCGCCCAGTACATACCAAGCCTTGTCCAAACTGTCACCGGGGCGGATGGTTTCGCATGTCGCTCTACTCTTAAACGCACTCAACATACACGCATCATGTTGACGACAATCGGGATTCATGCACCTGCCCTTGTCGTCATTCCAATTGCGATCCATTAATTTACAGGCTATCAAATTATAGTCATAAGCATAAAACCCGTATCCTGTCATCAACAGCGCAGCAATACCTAAGCTTTGTAAACGCGGCGTTAATTTCATATTTACTTCTCGCAAGATAAAAAGGTCGTCTGAAACGCCCTAACCTTCACGATAATCACACACCCAGCGGTCGGTTTTCTCCGAAAGCGCCTCAAGATAGGCGGCAAGGGTATCGTATTGTGCCGCTGCGCTGTCCAAGCGGTTGATGTCCCGGCGTGTCTGCTCGCCGTCGGGCATTTCGTCGATGTACCAGCCTATGTGTTTGCGGGCGATGCGCACGCCGGCGACTTCGCCATAAAACGCGTGCATGGCGCGGATGTGGTTCAAAATGGTGTCGTTGCATTCTGCCAAGCTCAAGGCAGGCGGCAAAACGCCGTGTTCGGCATAATGTTTCAAATCGCGGAAGAGCCACGGCCTGCCTTGTGCGCCGCGCCCTATCATGATGCCGTCGGCGGCGGTTTGTTTGAGGACGGCGGCGGCTTTTTGCGGCGAAGTGATGTCGCCGTTGACCCAGACGGGGATTTTCAGACGACCTTTGGTCTCGGCAATCAGATCATAAGCCGCTTCGCCTTTATACATTTGCGTGCGTGTGCGTCCGTGGACGGCAAGGGCGGCAATGCCGCGATCTTCGGCGATACGGGCGATGGCAGGCAGGTTTTTGTGGTCGTCGTGCCAGCCCAAACGGGTTTTGAGGGTAACGGGAACGTCCACCGCGCGGACGACGGCTTCGAGAATGGCGGCAACCAGCGGCTCGTTTTGCATCAGCGCGCTGCCGGCTTGAACATTGCAGACTTTTTTGGCGGGACAGCCCATGTTGATGTCGATAACCTGCGCCCCGAGGCTGACGTTGTAACGCGCGGCATCCGCCATCTGCTGCGGATCACTGCCGGCAATCTGGACGGCAACGATGCCGCCCTCATCGGCAAAATCGCTGCGGCGCAGGGTCTTTCTGGTATTTCTAAGCGTCGGGTCGCTGGTCAGCATTTCGCACACCGCCCAACCTGCGCCAAAATCTCGGCAAAGTCGGCGGAACGGTTTGTCCGTAATGCCCGCCATCGGGGCGAGTGCAATGGGATTGTCGATAATGTAGCCGCCGATGCGCATGGTCAAACCGCCGTATGGAAAGGGCTGCCATTGTACAATTTTTAAGCAGGGTTTCCAATGGGATTTACTTTGACGGATAGGAAAAAAGGTCGTCTGAAAAAGTTCAGACGACCTTTGTTTTCCATTTACCTTGCTATTTTACTAAGTCGGCTATACCTGCCAAAATCAATGCGGCAAAGATAGAGACTGAACTCCCTATCATCAGAGAAAATAAGTCAATCAAACCCGACAACGCGCCCGTAAGAAGCAAAGCCAAAACAATCCATGTTCCATAAGGTTCGATTTGACGAAACTTCATAGACCATTTTGCATTGAGGAAAGAGTCAAGAATGACGCCACCATCGAGCGGCAAAATCGGAAGCAGGTTAATGACGATCAAAACTATATTGATTGTCATACCAAACTGGGTCATGATCATTAATGGGTCAACATACGCCTCAGGGACAGCGCCACCTAAAAACGAGAGCATCGCCCAGAAATACACCAGAATCAGATTGGTTACCGGACCGGCAACTGCAATCCATCTCCGCGCGCTGCGCACATTCTTAAAATTGCGGGCATTAATCGGTATGGGGCGTACCCAGCCGTAAACAAACGGTGTTAACGCCAGGCTCAATGCAGGTACGATGATTGTTCCTATCAAATCGATATGCGCCATCGGATTTAATGTCAACCGTCCGAATTGTAATGCGGTGGGGTCGCCACAGCGATATGCAACATAACCGCGTGCAATCTCACGCATGACCAAGGAAAGCATCACCGGTGGGATAGCAAGCAGCACATAACTGAAATCAAAGTTTCCAAACATAGTTTTCCTTAAAAAGGTCGTCTGAAAAACTCAGACGAAATACACCAAGGGCGCATCGTAGGTAAACACTGTCAAATTTGCAATAAGCAGGCCGCTCGAGAATCTCGGCGGCCTGTCGGCAGATGATTATTCTTCAGTTGCTGAATGTTCTTCAGTATTTTCTTCGGAATCAGTTTCTGCCTCTGGATCATAACCCGATGGCAACAATAATCTAGATATGATGGGTACTGTCAACTCTTTTATGTCGATGACTTTTTCGCTTGCAGGCTTAAACTTGAATACGGGTTTGCCGTAATTGTGGTAAATACTTTCCATAACGATGTTCAACGCCTGAGTGTTGCTTTTGCTGTTGACCTGCGTATAAATACGCGTTGCCAACAATCTGCCTTTTCCATTCAGATAGTAGTCATAATAGAGAGGCATGCCGACCATCTTTTCAAAGCCGGAGTGCATTGAGAGGCCTTTCTCTTTTGTACTGTCTATAAACTCGCCAAAGAATTTTTCAACTTTCTCGTAGCCTTCAGCCGTAGAGCCTTCCTCCGGTTTTTTCTTCAGAGCATCAAATTCTTTTTTGAATTCTTTAGCGAAAGCGTTGATAAAGAGCGGGTCATATTCGTCTTTATGGGTGTAATGGATGCGGTATTTTGCTTTGTTTTGCTTACCGAATTCATCCATATTTTCAAGGCGGTATGCCTCAGCAGGAGCAGCTTTGCTGGCTTCAATATAGGCTTTGAATGCCGCCTTTGCGGCATGACGCAAAGGAATGCCTTTGACCATCTCTTCATCTTTAAGCTGTATGCTGATAGGTTGCTCTTCAGCCAAACGCTTACGGATCTCTTCGCTCGTAAAGATGCTCATAATCATCGAACTGAGCAATGGCTGGTCAATAGTCAGACTGAGATTTTCACCATCAATCAGCATGGGAGATTGGATATTCAATTGCTCATTACGATGGTTAATCGAGATAGCAGGAATCCACTCGGCTTTTTTGGCAGGCAGGTCAATGGCTATATGCGATTTCAAACGCACACCTTCCAAATAACGTCCGACAACCGGATATTCTTGCCATTTATCGATCATTTCAGGGAACCATTTATCATTGTCGGTGTCCAGCAAGGCTTCTTTCAGCTTGGTCTGATCTTCTTCCGAAAGTTCGATTCCGTCTTCGTTCAATTCTTTGACTTGTTTGTCAAGTTCGGCTTGATCCTTCTTTGTTTCTTCCAAACGGGCTTTTTTCTCGCTTTCCGGCGCTACCCCTGCTTCGGCAGTAGAAGTATGAAACTTCACTTCGCTATCAATGTTATAGCTGTAATCATCCGTATAGACGCGATCAAGGGAAATTGCCATCATTTCATGGGCAGATTTGTTTTCAAGGCTGCTGCATGCGCTCAAACCAAATGCCGCCGCCAATACTAGACAAAACGTCTTTTTCATTTACTGTTCCTTAAAAAAACAATCCAATGGGAATGTAAATGACTTTTAACACAAATAATTTAATGTGACAACATCATTGTATTGTTCGGTTTCTAAAAACGCTGAAAGGTCGTCTGAAACGGCAATTTACCGTTTCAGACGACCTTTTAAACACCATTACAAAATGCCGTTATGGTAAGTCTGATCATCAATCATGGTCGGATATTTCGGGTGGTTGGCATAAACAGTATCGTGGATTGCTTCAACTTTGTTATGCACATGACCCAATACATCAGAAAGCGCGATGTCCTTATCGGTTGTATTCACATCTTTCAATTGGTCGCCATTATGGGTATTGCTGCCGGCAAAGGTATCGACATCTGCCTCATGCTTCAACCAAGTCGCATACAGTTTGCCTTTGATGTCGGTATGCAGGGTATTGTTGGCAACATTCAACGTGGCTTTTCCTACGCCGTCACCGGTACTGTTGACATCCACAATGGCATCGTTCAGTTTGCCGTGGAGAGACAACGTATTGTTGGTCACGTTGTACTCTTTGGCATTGGTACGCATATAGGCGAATTCACGATAACCGGCCGACTCTTCGCGAACGGTAATATTGTTGTTGTTTAACGTTATCGAACCATGCAGGGGGACATCCGAGCGGTGTTCTTCAAAATAGAACGGCACGGCTCCCGGTGCAATTTTTCCGATATTGGCAGTATTGTCGCTGATATTGATGGTGCCCGTACCGATACCGTCGTGTTTGCTGACATGATCATATGTGTTGTTAATCACTGCCATCAGGTATTTGGTGGACTCACCGTCGATTTTGTTGTCGGTAATATTCAGCGTGTAATCCATTTTGTTTTCATGGTTACGGAATTCGATGCCATAAGTTTGGATGTGGTTTTGGTACACTGCCAAATTTTTAATGGTATTGCCGCTGATGTCGTAATAACCTTTATCCGCCGTATGCAAATCGCGCAATTGGGTATTGGTTTGCACTTGGATGCCGGAATACATATGGTAATACCTACCTAAATCATCATCCATATAAAGACGGAAATTCGGGTCTTGCGTAATAACGTTGTCTTTAATTTTCACGTTATCCATGGAAAATTGGCGGTTGTAGGCAGCGATACCATACAGACGGTCGCCATTTAAGACATTGTTTTCGATAACGATACCGGTGCCATCATGCACATCCAAACCTTTACGGTAGTTATGGTCGGTCGTATTGTTGCGGAAAGTAATGCCGTAGTTGTAGCTGCCTGCCATGGCAGTCATGCCATAACCTGTACCGCCATCAGCCTCGTGACCGTTCCACTCCAATCTATTGCCTTCGCCGACAAAGTTCTTTTGATATCCGACCATCGCGCCGGCAACACGGTTGTGGTGCAGATAAGAGTCGACAATACGGTTGTTCTCACCCAAAGGCAGATGGTCATATTGTTCGTTGATTTCACCGCTTTGGACGCGTGCTTTGTAAGTTTGGCTCTTACCTGCTTCCCGAACCAATGCATCAGTCGATGTAAACATCACACCGGCACGGTTGACTCCGGATACTTCGACTTTGCTGATTAAAGTATGATCGGCATCGTTGACCAAAATGCCGCTGACTTTTCCGAAGTAGCTCAAGCCCTTCCGGTAAAAGTCCGGATTGGTATATTTAACAGAAAGATTCGCAATCGTTTTATGGCTTTGTCCATCCACCAAAATACCGGCAAATGCGCGAATATCATCGTGATTGGTATTGGGGTTGAACACACCGACCTGCGCTTTATCAAAGGTGATCAGCGTTTTACCCATGCCTGAACCAAAAATACCTTTGACACCTGAATTATTGCCATTGATGACAATTTGATCGGAAATATAGTAAGTACCGTCCATGAACAGCATGGCTTTTTCTTTGTGTGCCGCAGTCAATGCCGCTTTGATGGCTGCCAAGCTGTCTTTTTTCCCGGTCGGATCTGCGCCAAAATCATTGACGTCGATGTATCTGCCAAATTCTTTCGATTGATGAACGGTGTAGTTGGAAACCTCCCCTTCTTTTACTTCATCTTGATGATTGGCTTGATGTTCAGCCTGCCTGGCAGTATGGGCTTCATTGGATTTTGAAGTATTGTGTCGAGCCGTTTCTTTATTGTCACCAGCCTGATTGTCTTCATGTTTGTGGGCAACCGTTACCGCTGGTGCTGAATGTGCCGCTTTACCGTTGGTTTGATGATGGTGTGCGACATCATTTTCAGTATGTTGCGCTTTCTCGGCAGCCTGTTTTTCAGCCAGGATTGCTTTGGTTTTAGCGGCAATTTCCGCTTGTTTGGCTGCATGTGCGGCTTTTGATTTTTCTAACGCTTCAGCCTGTCTTGCTGCCGATGCTGCTTTGGCTTTTTCCAAGGCTTCGGCTTGACGTACTGCAGCGGCGGCTTTTGCCTTTTCCATAGCTTCTGCATGTCTTGCAGCGGCGGCGGCAACAGCTGCCTGTCTGGCAGCTTGGTATTTTGCCATGACCTGCTCTTTGGCTGCTTGAGCTTCTGCCTGTTTGCGTGCAACAACATCAGCACGGAGAACCTGAGACATGATGGCCATTTCTTTGCTGGTTAATTTACTGCGGTCGGCAACCGGCGCCGGTTTGGTATTTTTTGAAGTATTGACTGCGGCAGTATCGGCAGAGGGCGTATGTTGCAGACCAAAAATTTTATCCTGTCCCCTCAATTGTTTAGGGAGGGCTGCTGCCAGATTCAGACCGCCAAAAGAATGGTCGTAAATCAATTTGTTCAATGCAGAAGGAGCATGGCCGGCATGATCTTGGCTTGCGGCTACTGCATGATTAGATTGAGAAGTTTGACTTTTAGTGTGAACTCTTGTTTGTCCGAGATTGAAGAAAGAGTACGTGGTTTTAGTTGACATAATATATTTTCCCTAGTTTAAAAGCCGCAGACTTGCGTCTGAGGCAACGAAAGCAATGCTTTCCTACCCTTTTTCAGCGATTTTTATATGTCGTTTGAATGATTTGAAATCATTTCCATCGTCATTTAAATAGCTGTAACGATTATTACTCATTCTAAAACCTCAAAACCTGACGCTCTTTTTTTAATCCTTCCGCCTTTTAAACATAAAACCGCACTTAAATATCCCTATAACATTCAGACGACTTTTCATGATCTTGTAAAAGTCATTCCAAAGCTCTCACTTTGGAACAGTCATCTTGTAATGTCACATTAATATATTAAACACTGCTTTACATTAAAAAACGAAAACCTAAGTCTATCAGAGTTCTAGAGTATCTATTTAGTTCACTGCGATGTCGATTTAAGTCCCTTTTTTCGACATTTTTCAGCAACTAAATATACCAAACGAGTAATGAAATGATTTTAGCATATTGAATTGGTATAATTACATTTTCATAACTTAGCAAATATTAAAATTTTTTAATTATTTGAAAAATAGAAAAATTTTTTTATTTTTTAGTTCAAATAGTGACTGTTTTTCACAACAACGCACCAAACATCGGGATATTTTTTTACAAATGGCACGACAAAATCTGTTTACAAAATAAAAAGGTCGTCTGAAAAGAAATTTTCTTTCAGACGACCTTTGGATCTGTTCTATTAATACGAAATCAAATCAGCACACTTCAACCAACCAGCCATGTTTGTCTTCCGCCAAACCGTATTGGATGTCGGTCAAGGCTTTGCGCAAAGCGTAGCCGCGTTCTTGGCTTTTCACTTCGATTTCTTTGCCGTCGATGACAAAAGAGGTTACGGGCGAAATGACGGCGGCGGTACCGGTCAGAATCGCTTCCGCGCCCTCTTCGACTGCGGCTTTGAGTTCGTCCACGGTGAAGTTGCGTTCGCTAACGGTGTAGCCTAAGTCTTTGGCGACGGTCAGTACAGAATCACGGGTTACGCCGTGGAGGAATTCGTCGGTCAACGGTTTGGTGATGATTTCGTTGCCTTTAATCAGGATAAAGTTGGACGCGCCGGTTTCCTGTACGTCGCCGTTCGGGCAGAACAGGACTTGGTTTGCACCGTGTTCGGCTTTTGCCTTCAACACCCAAGGCATGGCGGAGGCGTAGTTGCCGCCGCATTTGACGCGGCCCATGTGCGGTGCGCAGCGGATGTGTTCGGTTTCAACCAAAATTTTCACGGGTGAACCGGCTTTGAAATAGTCGCCGACCGGAGACGCGAGGATATAGAGCAGCGCAGTTTCGGACGGCGAACCGGCTTTGCCGATAACGGGGTCGGTACCGATGAGCGTCGGGCGCAGATACAGCGCGGCAGGCGCATCGGGAATTTCGTCGGCGGCGCGTTTGACCAATTCGATCAGGGCATTCAGATAGGCTTCGGTTTCGGGGCGCGGCAGGTGCAAAATATCTGCGCTTTGCTGCATACGGGCGATGTTTGCCGTCGGGCGGAACAAGACGATTTTGCCGTTTGCCTGACGGAATGCTTTTAAACCTTCAAAGCATTCGCTGCCGTAATGCAGGGCGTGCGCGCCGGGCGCGAGGGTGAGGTCTGAGGAAGTTTGCCATTCGGTCGGCTGCCATTTGCCGTCCTTGTGGGCGATAACGGGCATTTGGGCGTGGAAGATGCTGCCGAACACGGCGGGTACGGGTCTGCTCATGGTGATTGCCTTTCTTATTCTGTTTGGTTCTGTTTAGATATTAAAAGTTGAAAGATACGCCTGTACGGATGGTTTTGACAAGTCCGAATACTTGTTTCGCAAACAGCTTTCGCCCAAGCCCTTGCCTGATAACGAAATACGGAAAACCATCCATTCCGATACGCATACGAATTGTCGGCAATCATGCCTACCGTGTACTACATATATATAATGAAGCCTAAGGTCGTCTGAAAACTGCTGCACATCCTATCCGAAACAATCCAAATCGTTTAAACTAAGCCGCATCTGCGGCAAACGGGTTCGGAAACGGAATCCCTATCGACCGCCTATTGAATTTTCAGACGACCTTTTCAAAACTTTCCGACAGGCATACCGCCGGAGACATCCATGAAACTGATTTATACCATTATCAAAGTCATCATTTTATTATTGTTTTTACTGCTCGCCGTCATCAATACCGACAGCGTCGCCTTCCACTACCTGCCCGGTCAGAAAGCCGATTTACCGCTGATTGTCGTCCTCTTCGGCGCATTTGTCATCGGCATCGTGTTCGGCATGTTCGCCCTGTTCGGCAGACTTTTGGCGCTGCGCAGCGAAAACAACCGCCTGCGTGCCGAAGTCAAAAAACACGCGCATTTGAGCGAAAAAGACCTTGCCGCCCCCGTACCGCAGCAACCTGCGCCGCAAACGACGACCCCTGCCAAACAACCCGTACAAACGCCCAAGCCTTAAAAAAGGAATCACATGGACAACGAATTGTGGGTCATCCTCCTGCCCATTACCCTTTTGCCCGTCTTCTTTGCCATGGGCTGGTTTGCCGCCCGCATTGACATGAAAACCGTGTTAAAACAGGCGAAAAGCGTGCCTGCCGGCTTTTACAAAAGTCTGGACGCATTGGTTGACCGCAACAGCGGCCGTGCTGCCCGCGAACTGGCGGAAGTCATCGACCAGCAGCCGCAGTCTTACGACCTCAACCTGACCTTGGGCAAACTCTACCGTCAGCGCGGCGAAAACGACAAAGCCATCAATATGCACCAAGCCCTGCTCGACTCGCCCGATACCGTCAACAAAAAACGCGCGCGGGTATTGTTCGAACTCGCGCAAAACTACCAAAGCGCAGGCTTGGTTGACCGTGCCGAACAAATCTTCATCGGCTTGCAGGAAGGCAACATGGCGCGTGAAGCCCGTCAACACCTGCTCAGCATCTACCAGCAAGACCGCGACTGGGAAAAAGCCATCGAAACCGCGCAACTCCTCAGCCACGATGAGCAGACCTACCAATTTGAAATTGCACAGTTTTATTGCGAACTTGCCCAAACCGCGCTGTTCAAATCCAATCTTGACGCCGCCCGTTACAACGTCCAAAAAGCCTTGGACGCCAACAAAAAATGCGCCCGCGCCAACATGATTTTGGGCGACATCGAAACCAAACAGGGCAATTTCCCCGCCGCTGTCGAAGCATACGGCGCCATCGAGCAGCAAAACCATGCCTACCTGAGCATGGTCGGCGAAAAACTCTACGAAGCCTACGCCGCCCAAGGCAAACAGGAAGAAGGGCTGAACCGGCTCATCGGTTACATGCAGACTTTCCCCGATTTAGACCTCATCAACGTCATTTACGAAAAAGCCCTGCTGCTCAAAGGCGAAAGCGAAGCCGCCCAACTTGCCATCGACCTCGTGCGTCAAAAACCCGACCTCAACGGCGTATACCGCCTGCTCGGTTTGAAAATCAGCGACATGAATCCCGCATGGAAAGCCGACGCCGACATGATGCGTTCCGTCATCGGCCGCCAACTCCAACGCAGCGTCATGTACCGCTGCCGCAACTGCCACTTCAAATCCCAAGTCTTCTTCTGGCACTGCCCTGCCTGCAATAAATGGGAAACCTTCACGCCCAATAAAATCGAAGTGTGAAGTAAACCAACAAAAAGGTCGTCTGAAAAAAGTTTCAGACGACCTTTTACCTATTCCCTGCCCTACACCGCCACGGCGGCCTTGATGTGCGGATGCGGGTCGTAGCCTTCCAACTCGAAATCTTTAAACTTAAATGCAAACAAGTCTTTGACTTCCGGATTGATTTTCATCACCGGCAGCGTGCGAGTGTCGCGGCTCAATTGCAGTTTTGCCTGTTCGAAATGGTTGCTGTACAGATGCGCATCACCCAAGGTATGGATAAATTCGCCCGCCTCCAACCCGCAGACTTGGGCAATCATCATGGTCAACAGCGCGTAACTGGCAATGTTGAACGGTACACCGAGGAAAATGTCCGCGCTGCGTTGGTAAAGCTGGCAGGACAATTTGCTGTTGGCAACGTAAAACTGAAACAGCGCATGGCAGGGCGGCAATGCCATTTCATCCACCAGCGCGGGATTCCATGCCGACACAATCAGGCGGCGGGAATCGGGGTTTTTCTTGATTTGCTCCACGACGTTGGCAATTTGGTCGATATGGCGGCCGTCGGGAGCAGGCCAACTGCGCCATTGGTAGCCGTACACAGGCCCCAAGTCGCCGTTTTCGTCCGCCCATTCGTCCCAAATGGAAACATTATTATCTTTCAAATATTTGATGTTGGTATCGCCTTTGAGAAACCAAAGCAGCTCATGGATAATCGAGCGTAAGTGCAGCTTTTTGGTGGTCAGCAGCGGAAAGCCTTGACTCAAATCGAAGCGCATTTGATAGCCGAACACCGAACGAGTGCCTGTACCGGTACGGTCGGATTTATCGGTACCGTTTTCGAGAACGTGGCGCATTAAATCGAGGTAGGCTTTCATTGGTGTCCTTTAAGGGTGTGTGTTGTTGGAGATGATTTGGGGCGTATTGTATAGCAATTTGTCGATTAACAGCATAATCAAGGTCGTCTGAAAACTGGAAACTAGATTCAGACGACCTTTACATTATCCGTTATGGATTGTCCTGAAACACGTTTTTCTACCTGAAACAAAATTCGTTTTTTAAGGTGTTATTTTCTTTCCTAATCCTGTTTTCCAAGGGTAATTTTCGTAAAATTGTTGACAATATTGACTGTTTTCACATGAAAATTTGCGCTGAATCGAATTTTTTACACTCTCTCGTTTCAAATTTCTAGTTTAATTACTTAAAATATATAACCAACTTATTTTAAAATGATGAAATTTTCAAAAATATTTTTATATTTTATTGGCTATATATATCAAATAATAAAATTCTCAAAAAAATAATGTCAACAATTTTCATCAAAACTGCTTGGCAGGCAAAAAAATTAGGTTTATATTGCTTTCCACAAATTCATCATCCTTTCCAATCTAATCCACAGGGAGCATAAAATGACCGATTTGAACGCCTTGTTTGCCAACCTCAAACAACGTAACCCCAATCAAGAGCCGTTTCACCAAGCGGTTGAAGAAGTATTCATGAGCTTGGGCCCGTTTTTGGCAAAAAACCCGAAATACACCCAACAAAACCTGCTTGAACGCATCGTCGAACCTGAGCGCGTCATTATGTTCCGCGTCACTTGGGTGGACGACAAAGGACAAGTCCAAGTCAACCGCGGCTACCGTATTCAAATGAGCTCCGCCATCGGTCCTTACAAAGGCGGCTTGCGCTTCCACCCGACCGTCGATTTGGGCGTATTGAAATTCCTCGCCTTTGAACAAGTGTTCAAAAACGCCTTGACCACCCTGCCTATGGGCGGCGGCAAAGGCGGATCCGACTTCGACCCCAAAGGCAAATCCGACGCCGAAGTGATGCGTTTCTGCCAAGCCTTTATGAACGAACTCTACCGCCACATCGGTCCGAACACCGACGTACCTGCTGGAGACATCGGCGTAGGCGGCCGCGAAATCGGTTTCCTCTTCGGTCAATACAAAAAAATCCGCAACGAATTTGCCTCCGTCCTGACCGGCAAAGGCCTCGAATGGGGCGGCAGCCTTATCCGTCCGGAAGCGACCGGCTACGGCACCGTGTACTTCGCCCAATCCATGCTGCAAACGCGCGGCGATTCGATTGAAGGCAAACGCGTGCTGATTTCCGGCTCCGGCAACGTCGCGCAATACGCCGCCGAAAAAGCCATCCAGCTGGGCGCGAAAGTGCTGACCGTTTCCGACTCCAACGGCTTCGTCCTCTTCCCCGACAGCGGCATGACCGAAGACCAACTCGCCGCACTTATCGAGCTGAAAGAAGTCCGCCGCGAACGTGTTTCCACCTATGCCAAAGAACAAGGTTTGAAATACTTTGAAAACCAAAAACCGTGGGGCGTTGCCGCCGAAGTCGCCCTGCCCTGCGCGACCCAAAACGAATTGGATGAAGAAGCCGCCAAAACCCTGCTGGCAAACGGCTGCTACGTCGTTGCCGAAGGTGCGAACATGCCTTCTACTTTGGGCGCGGTCGATCAGTTCGTCAAAGCGGGCATCCTGTATGCACCGGGCAAAGCCTCCAACGCCGGCGGCGTGGCAACTTCAGGCTTGGAAATGAGCCAAAACGCCGTCCGTCTGGCTTGGAGCCGCGAAGAAGTTGACCAACGCCTGTTCGACATCATGCAAAGCATCCACGAATCCTGCCTGAAATACGGCACTGAAAACGGCAAAACCAACTACGTCAACGGCGCGAACATCGCCGGTTTCGTCAAAGTCGCCGATGCGATGCTGGCGCAAGGCATTGTGTAAGTCTCATTGTCCTGACTTTAGGCTGTGGAAAGGTCGTCTGAAAACCTTGATTCAAGGTTTTCAGACGACCTTTTTTACTGTTCGGAACTGCTTATAGCGGCTTCAAAGGCAGACACACAATAAAGCGCACCTTAGTATGATTTCAAACCTGCCTCGTTTTTTATAGTGGATTAAATTTAAATCAGGACAAGGCGAGGCAACGCCGTACTGGTTTAAAGTTAATCCACTATAAACGGACAAAAGGTCGTCTGAAAAAGCCAAATTCAGCTTTTCAGACGACCTTCTTTCATGTTTTCTAAATCAAACGCCTTTAAAACGCTTCGCCGACTTTCACGCCGCCGGCGGTGTCTTTAGGCGTGGCAAGTTGCGCGGTCATGGCTTGGGCGGCTTGGAAATCGAGCGTTTGCATCACGGCTTGGGCGGCTTCCTTGCCCAATGTGTTCGCCATGTATTGCCAGCGGCTTGCCAAATCGGGATTTACGGGGATTTGGAAGCCGTCGCGCAGTTCGTCCACGAGGTCGGGACGGTTGCAGACAAGGACGATGTCGCAGCCTGCCGTAAAGGAAGCGTTTGCACGTTCTTTGATGCCGCCCGCTGCGCCTGCGCCTTCCATCGTGAGGTCGTCTGAAAAGATAACGCCTTTAAATCCGATGTCTTGGCGCAGGATTTGTTTGAGCCATTTTTCAGAGAAACCGGCGGGATTGCCGTCAATTTGCGGATAAACGACGTGGGCGGGCATGACCGCCGCCATGCCTGCGCTGCTTAAGGCGCGGAACGGAATCATGTCGGCGGCTTCGAGTTCGGCAAGGCTGCGCATGTCTTCGGGTTGCACCAAATGGCTGTCGCCTTCGACGAATCCGTGTCCGGGGAAATGTTTGCCGCAGGATTTCATGCCGCCTCGGTTCAGACCTTTTTGCAGGGCAAGGGCAAGTTGGGTCACAGTGTCAGCGTTGCGGTGGAAGCTGCGGTTGCCGATGACGGGGCATGTTCCCCAATCGAGGTCGAGGACGGGCGTGAAGGAGAGGTCTATGCCGCAGGCGGTCAGTTCCGTCGCCAATACCCAGCCGACCTGCTCGGCTTTTTCTTTGGCGGCGGCTTCGCCTTCGGCATTCCAAATCTGCCCTAAAGTGTTCATGGCGGGCAGTCGGGTGAAGCCTTCGATAAAGCGTTGCACCCTGCCGCCTTCGTGATCGACGGCGATGATGAGTTCGGGCGTGCGCAGTGCTTTGATTTCTTGAACCAGGGCTTTGAGCTGCCCGACGTTTTGGAAGTTGCGGCGAAACAGGATGACGCCACCGATAGACGGATCGAGCAGGCGTTGTTTTTCTTCCTCGGTCAGACAATAGGCAGCGACGTCTGCCATAACGGGACCGCGCGGGATGGAATGGGGAGCGTTCATTTTTGGATTCCTTAAAATGTTTTCAGACGACCTTAAAGTACCAAAGGTCGTCTGAAAACGGGAAAACACGTCAGGCAGCTTTGCCTTTTTTATCTTTCAGTATGAAGATGAGGGCGGTCATGACGACGCCGGTGGCGAAAAAGCCCAGCCAAGCCGATTGCGTCATGCCCAACACGAGGTAGCCTGCCGCTGCCGCGCCTGCGACGGTCAGGGCGTAAGGCAGTTGCGATGTAACGTGGTCGATGTGGTTGCAATGCGCACCGGTGGAAGACAGGATAGTGGTGTCGGAAATGGGCGAACAGTGGTCGCCGCACACCGCGCCTGCCATCACGGCGGACATACACGGGATAACCAACGATGCATCGACTTTAACCGCCATCGCTGCGGCAATCGGCAGCATAATGCCGAACGTGCCCCAGCTTGTGCCCGTGGCGAACGCCATCACACTGGCGAGCAGGAAGAGGATGACGGGCAGGAAGCCGGGATGGATATTGTCTGCAACCAGCGTGGAGAGGTAGTCGCCGGTGTGCATTTCGCTGACGACGGTGCTGATGAGCCAGGCAAGAATCAGGATGGTAATCGCGCCGAACATCGAAGATATGCCCTGACGGACAGCTTTGGGATAGTCGGCGGCCTTGATGGTGCCGAGCGTGCAGAGGACGACGGCGAGTACGCCGCAAGTACCGCCGAACACCAGCGAAGTGTTTACATCGGTATTTTCAAACGCACCCAAAATGCTGAAGGTTTCGCTTGCCTGCGCACCTGTGTAAATCATGGCGGAAACGGTGGATGCGATCAACACCAAAACAGGGATAATCAGCGCGTAAACCCTGCCTTTAGGGCCGTCCGAGCCGGCGGATTCGTCATGGGTTTCCTGCAATGCCGCTTTTTCAAGGCGCGCCATCGAGCCGATGTCAAAGGAAAACCATGCGACGACAAACACCATGATCAGCGCGAACAGGGCGTAATAATTCATCAGGCTCATGGCGACGAACACACCCATCGGCGTGTATCCGGTGATGTGGTAAGTAACGAGCAGACCTGCCAGCGTGGCGATAATCGATGCGCCCCAGCTTGAAACCGGCATCAGTACGCACATCGGCGCGGCGGTGGAATCAAGGATATACGCGAGTTTGGCGCGGGAGACTTTGAATTTGTCGGTAACGGGACGGGCAATCGCGCCGACGGCGAGACTGTGGAAATAGTCGTCGATAAAGGTAACGAATACGAGGCAGGCAGTCAGCATTTTTGCGCCGCGCCGCCCTTTGATGTGTTGCTTCGCCCAATCGGCAAACACCTGATTGCTGCCCGAAAAAGTTAAAAGAGAAGTGAAAATACCGAGCAACAATAAGAAAATCAGGATTTTAGGTTTTCCCAGCGACCAATCGCCGTCTGCCCAAGCCAGTCCGACCACCATGTCTTTCAGGTGTGTCAGTCCGTCAATCGGGCTGCCGCCGACCAAAAAGGCAACGCCGACCAAGATACCGATGCCCAAAGACAGCAGCACGCGGCGGGTGATGACGGCAAGCGCCAATGCCAAAAACGGCGGCACGACGGATAAAAACGAATGTGAATAATCAATCAGGTGCATAATATTTTTATTAATAGGAAGTCAATCGGAGCGGAACGTTTTCAGACGACCTTTGAATGCGATTGTTGACAAAGCCAAAAGAGCAAAACCATCAAAAAACAAACAAATCAATAAGTTGCTAAAATTACAAAATACCCGCCACCTTAGGATGGCGGGTATTCTATCATTGAATGGCGCTTGCGTTGCACCTTATTGCAGGGTCAGGGCGAGGAAAAGCGTATTGCCGTCGCGCTGAACCAGCAGCGGCACATTTTTGCCCGCGCCTGCCAACGCGCTGCGGAAGCTCGATTCGTCGTTGACGCTGATTTGGCTGACGGCGAGGATTTCGTCGCCGCGTTTGAGTCCGGCACGTTCCGCCGCTCCGCTGACGCGGGAAACAATCAGGCGGCTTTTGCCTGCACCTTCATCGACGCGCAGGGTCAGTCCCGTATTATCGACGGTAAAGCCGTCCGCCGGATTTGCCTGCTGCGGCTGCTCGGTAGCGCGTGAAGACGTTTCGTTCTGCTCCGCCATGCTGCCGAGTTTGACTTTCACATTGATTTTCTCGCCTTTGCGCCATACTTCCAGCGAAACTTCCTTACCCGGCAGCATCGAGCCGACCATAACCGGTAAATCGCTGGACACGCGCACTTCTTCGCCGTTAACGCTGCGAACGATGTCGCCCACTTGCAATCCTGCCTGCATGGCAGGGCTGTTCGGCATCACTTTGGCAATCAACGCGCCGCTGGCTTTGTCCAAGCCGAACGATTTCGCCAGATCGTAAGACACTTCCTGAATAATCACGCCCAACTGACCGCGCTGAACCTTACCGCTGGTTTTCAACTGCTCGGCAACATTCATCGCCACATCAATCGGAATCGCGAAGGAAATGCCCATAAATCCGCCGCTTCGGCTGTAAATTTGGGAGTTGATTCCGACTACCTGACCTTTCAGGTTAAACAGCGGGCCGCCGGAGTTACCCGGATTGATGGCAACGTCGGTTTGGATGAAAGGCGTGTAGCTTTCGTTCGGCAGGCTGCGTCCTTTGGCGGACACGATGCCCGAAGTAACGCTGTTGTCAAAGCCGAACGGCGCACCGATGGCGGCAACCCATTCGCCCGGTTTCAAATCTTTCGGATTGCCGATTTTGACGACGGGCAATTCTTCCGAAGCGTCAATCTTCAGCAACGCGACATCGGATTGCGTATCCGATCCGATCAGCTTGGCGGTGTATTCGCGTTTGTCGTTGAGCAGGACTTTGATATTGCCCATGCCGGCGACGACGTGGGTATTGGTCAGGATATAGCCGTCTTTACTGATGATGAAGCCGGAGCCGAAGTTCAAATCCTCGTCGGCAGACTGGTCTTCCGGCATATCGGGCATATTCGGGACAAGGCGTTTGAAAAACTCGTAAAACGGGTCGTTGTCAGGGAACTGGCTCAAATCCATGCCCTGCTCTTCAGACTGCCCGCTGCCTGCGGCACGCCCTGCGGGGGAGGCTTGAATATTGACCACCGCCTGACCTTCGTTTTGCACCAATTGTGCGAAATCGGGCAGCAGCATACCGACGCTGCCGTCGTCTTTGGAAGGTTCGATTCTTTGTACGAATTCTTCGCTTTTACTGTCGCCGCCGAAGAAGCCGCTGATTTTGTCACAGCCGCCCAAGGCCAGCGCAGAAGCCGTTACCAAAGCAAAGTATCTGTATTTGTTCATTTTTTCGCGCACCGCGTTTCCTTTTCCGAATAACGGATTGTGTTCTTGCATCTTAAAAACCGGGGGTCGTCTGAAACTTTTATCGTTTTCCAACCCGATAAGGTCGAATTTTACCTTTTGCCCATATTTTTTCAAGCATTTCATTTTAAATAAAAAAATGCCGTCAGAAATTTTAACCTGATAGAAAGGTTGTTTTGTTGATTGTTTACAATTTATCAATGTTTACATCAACTTCGCGCCATACTCGCACAAATCATTAATGATGCACTTCCCGCATTGCGGCTTCTGCGCCTTGCAGGTGTAGCGTCCGTGCAGAATCAGCCAATGGTGCGCATCCATCAAAAACTCTTTCGGCACAAAGCGCATCAGCTTGTCCTCTACCTCGCGCACATCCTTGCCCGGCGCGATTTTGGTACGGTTGGATACCCTGAAGATGTGCGTATCGACCGCCATGACGGGATGGCCGAACGCCGTGTTCAACACCACGTTTGCCGTCTTGCGACCCACGCCCGGCAACGATTCCAAAGCCTCGCGGTCTTCCGGCACTTCACCGTTGTATTTTTCCAGCAGGATGCGGCAGGTCTGCATGATGTGTTTGGACTTGGTTTTATAAAGCCCGATGGTTTTCGTGTATTCCATCACACCGTCCAAACCCAAATCCAACATCGCCTGCGGCGTATTGGCAACCGGAAACAGCTTCGCCGTCGCCTTGTTCACGCCCACGTCGGTCGCCTGCGCCGACAGCAAAACGGCAATCAAAAGCTCGAAGGGTGAATTGAAATGAAGCTCGGTGGTCGGATGGGGATTGGCAGCGCGGAAACGCTCGAAAATTTCTTGGCGGATCTGTTTGTTCATGGGGGTACGGGTAGGATTGGTGTGTGTCTTTATCGTTTGCCCGATTATAACGCAAAAGGTCGTCTGAAAACCTATGCCGAAGGTTTTCAGACGACCTGTCTATCCCGTCGCTTTACGCGGTTTCTTTCTTGCTCAACGTCAGACCCGTCCAGCCGAACAGCAGCGTCAAAATCAGGCTCAGATAGCAGAAGAAGGCATAAGGCAGGTATTCCCAAACGGGTACGCCGAGGGCGTGGCTGATAAATACGCCGCAGACGCTCCACGGCACAAGCGGATTAATGACCGTACCCGCGTCTTCCAGCGTGCGCGAAAGGTTGCGCGAATGCAGTCCGAGCTTGTCGTACACGGGTTTGAAGGTTTCGCCGGAAAGCAAAATACTCAAATATTGTTCGCCGATGAGGAAATTGACGCCGACCGACGTGGCGGCAACGCTGAAGGTGGCACGTCCGGCGGTAGTCAGGAACGCGCGGATGGCGTCCAACAGCGACGGAATCACGCCGAGCGTAAACAATAATCCGCCCAAACTCATGCCGAGAATCACGATGGTTTGCGTGAAGAACATGCTTTCCAAACCGCCGCGCGAAATGAGTTTGGCGATGTCTTGAAACGCTTCGCCTTCAAGTTTGTAGCCGCCGTAAAACCATGTGCCGAGCTGGTTCAAGTCGGGCGTGCTGTGGAAATAAGTTACCGCAAGCGCGGCGAGGATGGTGAAAAGCATAGCGACGACGGCGTTGATACGCAACAACGCCAACACGACCAACAGCGCAAACGGAATCAGCGAATAGCCGTGCACCAAGCCCGTCGCTTCGAGCTGGCTGCGGAAGGATTCGACGCTGTTCAAATCGTGGGCGGCAACATTGGGCAAGAGCCACAGCATCAATGCTGCGCTGATGAGCCACGCGGGAATGGTGGTGTACATCATGTTTTTGATGTGTTCGAACAAATCAATGCCGACGATGGAGGCGGAAATGCCCGTGGTATCGGAGAGCGGGGACATTTTGTCGCCGAAGAACGCGCCGGAAACAATCGCGCCAGCCGTCATCGCCAAATCGGCATGAAACGCCGCCGCCATGCCCATAAAGGCAACGCCGACAGTGGTGCAAGTGGTCAAACTGCTGCCGATGGACACGCCGATGACGGAACAGAGCGCAAAGGCGGAGAAATAGAAATAAGTAGGGGAAATCAACCCGAAACCGTAATACATCAGAGTCGGAATCGCGCCACTCATCATCAGCGCGCTGACCATCAGCCCGATGAAGAAAAACAGGTAAATCGCGCCCATGCCCTGCCCCACCGCACCGACCATGCCTTTTTGCATGTCGTTATATTTCAACCCGCGCGCGAGGCCGTAGAGGATGAGGACGGTAATGGCGGCGATGATGGACATATGGGGCAGCCAGCCCAGCGAAATGATGGTATAACCCATCGCTCCGATTAACGCCGCAACGACGGCAAGCGCCTCTTTGCGCGGCATATCGAGCAGTGATTTGAATGCAAACATATTGCTTTGCCTGTTTTGTATGTATTTAACGAAGTTTAGCACACGGGGTCGTCTGAAAAACCGCTTTTCAGACGACCCCGTGATTTTTTATGAATGTAATAACGGATTTTAGTTGATGCGATATGGTTTTAAATTTAATTTTTTGAAACAAAATATCCTTATTTTCAAAATAAAGCCGTATTATTTCTTTTTATCATGATTAAATTGCCCCTCGCGCAAAAATGTTGCGGTCTGCTCGGCGGTAATGTGTTTAAACAGCATACCGCTGTGGCTGACGGGCAAGATAACGTGGTCGCGCATATTCGGGCAGCGGGTTTCGCTGACCAAAACCGTACCGTCGTGTTCGCCGTGCAAGCCCAATACGCGCCCCAGCCCGAGCGGCTTGTTGCCGGCGATGCTGCCCAGTTCGATATGTTCGGGCAAATCGGGCGTGCCGCCGTCAAGCGCATCGCGATACGCGCCGCCGAGTACAGGCGTTTTCAATCCGAGCCGGAACACCCTTTGCGCAGCCCTGCTGCCTTGGTGGGGCGTGCCGAAGGTAACGATGCGTCCGGTAATTTTTTCGGGATGGGCGGCGGCAAAGTGGCGCAACACCAGCCCGCCCAGACTGTGTCCGGCAAAATGCAGAGGCTCGCCCGTATCGTGTTTTTCAACAAACTCTGCCAACGCCTGCGTGTGCTGCGGCATGGTGTGCCAGACGCTGTAATAACCGAACAGGGCAACGTCAAAGCCCTGCTTTGCCAGCATATCCGCTAAAGGTTTCATCACCCAAGAGTGCATGTGCAGTCCGTGCAATAAGATGATTTTCGACATGAAGACCTCCTGTATTTTTGCCGCCAGCATTATGCCATAAGTCAGTCAGACCGTATTGCGGACGCATTTTGTCTTTTGAAAACGGGTTTAAGCTCCGGTTAAAATCTGTTGCCGTATTTTCAGACGACCTCGGTTTGGGCGGGTCAGGTTTACAAGTCCGCCGCAAAGAAAAGGTCGTCTGAAAACCTGATTTCCAAGTTTTCAGACGACCTTCCGTTCAAACCATGCTTACTCGTCGGCTTTATAACCTTTGAGGGCAAAGAAGACGATGTAGAGGTAGCACACGGCAGGTGCAACATAAGAAATCATCATACCGAAATCATCAGCAATCTTACCTTGCAAGACGGGAATCAGCGCACCGCCAACGATGGCGGTACAAAGAATACCTGAAGCAGAATTGGTGAATTTGCCGAGATTTTTGGTCGCCAGCGAGAAGATGGTCGGGAACATGATGGAGTTGAAAAAACCGATGGCAATCAACGCCCACATGGCGATGTCGGCATTGCCTTTACCAACCATGATGGCAATGACGAGCAAGGCGGTGGCAACCGAGGCATTAAAGGCAAGGTAGCGGTTCGGCGCGACTCGAGCCATCACCGCCGAACCGAGGAAGCGTCCGACCATGGCACCGCCCCAGTAGTACGACAGCAGTTTTGCACCTTCGGCATGGCTCAATCCTTTCAGGAAGCCCAAAATATTGACCATGAAAGAGCCGATGGATACTTCCGCGCCAACGTAGCAGAAAATGCCGACCACACCGAGAATAAGGTGTTTGTATTGCCACACACTGGTTTTGCCGTCGTGATTGTGTTCGCTTTCCTCAACGGCAATTTTGCGCGCATCGGGCAGACGGATCATTTTTACGAAAACGGCGAGGAGGATCAACAATCCCGCCAAACCCAAATAAGGGATTTGGACGGAGGCGATTTGCTCGGCTTTGCTGGCTTTCTGAGCCGCATCTGCCAAAATGAAATGTGCACCGATTATCGGAGCAATAGTCGTACCCAATGAATTGAATGCCTGCACCAAAGTCAGCGTAGCGGATTCTTTGCCCGGTTTCGCCAGCAGGGTCACATACGGATTACCCGCAACCTGCAACAGGGTGACACCCGAAGCAAGAATGAAGAGCGCGCCCAAGAAAGTCGGGTAAGATTGGCTGTCTGCAGCAGGATAAAACAACAAGCATCCGACGGCGGTCAGCAAGAAGCCGCCGATGACGCCGTTTTTATAGCCGATTTTACCGACGAGATGCCCCATCGGAATCGACATGATGGCATAGGCGGTAAAGAAGCAGAACTGAACCAGCATCGCCTGAAAATTAGTTAGCGTGAAAATTTTTTGCAGATGCGGAATCAAGATGTCGTTCATGCAGGTAATGAAACCCATCATGAAGAAAAGCGCGGTCAGGACGACCAGCGCGGAATTATGGTTTTGTTGTGATGGCGTAGACATGATTTGCCTTTCGATTTATTGGAATTGACCGTACAAACAGTTAATATCCGTTAATAACGGGCCGAATCATACTGGCTTTTGCCATTCTTGCAAACACTGAAAACACGCCGACTACATAGAGTTTCAGCAAGATTCTGTCCGATAACGCATTTTTATAGACAGAATCCGTCTGAATTTTACAATTAACCTACCCGCAAACGACTTAAAATCTTATTTCAGACGACCTTTGACCTGACGCAAACTTATCCGCCATGCCCCTCATTTACGCCTATCTCGGACTTGCCGCCTCCGCCTTTACCTCCGCCACCATCCTGCCCGGCACATCCGAAGCCGCCTTCGCCGCGTTTATCTATAACTATCCCGAACAGGCATACGGCGCGTGGTTGTGCGCCGGACTGGCAAACGGCTTGGGCAGCATGGTTTCCTATTGGATGGGGCGGCTGATTCCGTCCAAGAAAAGGTCGTCTGAAAAGACCCTGCGCCTGCTCCGACGCTGGGGCACCCTGCCCCTTTTGTTTGCCTGGCTGCCCGTCATCGGCGACGCGCTGCCCATTGCCGCAGGCTGGCTCAGGCTCAACCCCTACACCTCCGCACTCATGCTCCTGACCGGAAAAATCCTGCGCTACGGCATCATCCTCGCCGGTATCAAAGGCATGATGTAAACCATTTGCGCAAAACCTGCCGCATTCATTTTCAGACGACCTGAAACAGCGTAAAATCCCAAAGGAAATATCCCATCCCTTCATTTTTTTCAAAGCGAGAAATCATGTTCTTCAAGCACATCGAAGCCGCCCCCGCCGACCCCATCTTAGGCTTGGGCGAAGCATTCAAAGCCGAAACCCGTCCCGAAAAAGTCAACCTCGGCATCGGCGTTTATAAAGACGCATCCGGCGCGACCCCCATCGTCAAAGCCGTCAAAGAAGCCGAAAAACGCCTGCTCGAGAGCGAAACCACCAAAAACTACCTCACCATCGACGGCGTTGCCGACTACAACGAGCAAACCCAAATCCTCCTCTTTGGAAGAGACCACGAAATCGTCGCCAGCCGCCGCGCCAAAACCGCCCAAAGCCTCGGCGGCACAGGCGCATTGCGTATTGCCGCCGAGTTCGCCAAACGCCAGTTGAACGCACAAACCGTCTGGATTTCCAACCCCACATGGCCCAACCACAACGCCATCTTCAAAGCCGTCGGCATCCAAGACAAGCCCTACCGCTACTACGACGCCGCCAAACACGGCCTAGACTGGGACGGCATGATTGAAGACCTCGGCCAAGCGCAAAAAGGCGACATCGTCCTGTTGCACGGCTGCTGCCACAACCCCACCGGTATCGACCCCACGCCCGAACAATGGGAAACCCTCGCCAAACTCTCCGCCGAAAAAGGCTGGCTGCCCCTGTTTGACTTCGCCTACCAAGGCTTTGGCAACGGCCTCGAAGAAGACGCATACGGCTTGCGCACCTTCCTGAAATACAACAAAGAATTGCTCATCGCCAGCTCCTATTCTAAAAACTTCGGCATGTACAACGAACGCGTCGGCGCATTCACCTTAGTCGCAGAAGACGAAGCAACCGCCGCCCGCGCCCACAGCCAAGTCAAAACCATCATCCGCACCCTCTACTCCAATCCCGCCTCCCACGGCGCGAACACCATCGCCCTAGTGTTGAAAGACGCGGATTTGAAAGCCCGATGGATTGCCGAACTCGACGAAATGCGCGGCCGCATCAAAGCCATGCGCCAAAAATTCGTCGAACTGCTCAAAGCCAAAGGCGCAGCTCAGGACTTCGACTTCATCATCGAACAAAACGGCATGTTCTCCTTCAGCGGCCTCACGCCCGAACAAGTCGACCGCCTGAAAAACGAATTCGCCATCTACGCCGTGCGCTCCGGCCGCATCAACGTCGCCGGCATTACCGATGACAACATCGACTACCTGTGCGAAAGCATCGTAAAAGTGTTGTAATCCGCATCAGGCAATACCAAAAGGTCGTCTGAAAACCCAATATACCGTTTTCAGACGACCTTTCCCCACCATTTGACACAACAACCCCCTTAAAGCATCACATTATGAGACCCACACTAGACGTCATCATCCCCTGCTACAACTCCGCCGCCACCCTCCAAGCGGCTGTCGAAAGCGCCGTTTCCCAACCCGCCGTCGAAAACGTCTGGCTGATTGACGACGCCTCCATCGACGACACACGCCTTATCATGAGCGACCTCGCCGCCATCCATCCCAAAGTCCGCTGCGAATACATGCTCGAAAACGGCGGTGCCGCCAAAGCCCGCAACTGGGGCGCCATGCAAAGCCAAGCCGACTTCATCGCCTTCCTCGACGCCGACGACGTCTATGAAAACAACGTCCTCAATGCCGCCTACCTCGGCTTGGAAGCCTATTCCTACCTCAGCCTGGTCCGCCTCAAATTGCGCCCTATCGGCTTTCCCGAACACTACCTCAACCACCCGCAATTCCCCACCGCATGGGAACGGCTTCAAATGACCGTCGGCGGCAACACCGTATTCCGCCGCAGCATCTTTCTCGCCTGCGGCGGCTTTCCGCAAGACGAACTCTTCCGAATCTTCGGCGGCGAAGATGCCGCACTCGGCATCGCACTGACCCGCGACAGCGTCGTCGGCTACCTCTTTGAAGAACGCGACCCCGCCGTCAGACACAACTACCGCCCCGGCATCCACGCCGAGCGTCTGCTCGATGCCGAACTTTTCGGCAAAACCGTCTCCGGACTGACCATAGACCACCAAAACGAAGCCGAAGCCGTCACCCGCCGCATCAGCCGCCGCCTGCAAGAAGTCAAAGCACACTCGACCTTCGAAGAAGCCGGCACCATGCCGCTCTATCCCGAGTACGAATAAGCGGGCATCAACACCAAACCCCGCCTGAACGGCTGCATTACATTGCTTGCAGCAAAAAGGTCGTCTGAAATCTTGTTTTCAGACGACCTTTTTGCTGGATTTGATTATTGCAATTGAGGCAGGGAGCAGCCTTCGGGCATGATGATTTCGCATTCCGTTGCCCCTCTGTTTCTGCATTTTTGCAAAGCCTCCTGTTCGACCGTTCCTTGCGGACCTGCCGCATCGGCTAAAATAAACAGGTTGTTTTTCACTTTTCCTTTTGCTGCCGCGAGGCAGCCGTTTCTTACCCATGTGATGGCTTTGCAAGGCGTATTGCGACTGCCTTGCTGGCAATGTTTGACTGCTTCTCTTTTTGCTTCGGCTAAAGAGTTATGATTCAACGAACCGGCAATATGCCCTGCTTTTTGACTGTATGCCAAAGCCCCAAATTTAGAAGGTACCAAGACGTCATGGTAAATGATTTTTTTAGGAGGCGGGGTGCTGCGGCTTGGCTGTGGCGGTGCAATATTGTAATGAATCCACTCGCCATTATTGCCCTGAAATCGGCAGATACCTGTGGCAGAATCAAATTGACCGGGACAGCCATTGGCATAAACATTAAAACTTACCAAACCCAATGCTATCAAAAACAGTTTCTTCATAAATTTATCCTTTCTCCCAGCTCATCTTTAACTTGGCTTAGAAAAGGTCGTCTGAAAATAGTTCTCAGACGACCTTTTAAATAAAATTGATTATTGCAATTGAGGCAGGGAACAGCCTTCGGGAAGAGAAATCTCACAATTCGTTACCTTCGGATCCGCCCTACATTGCGCTAACGCTTCCGCCTCCGCCAATCCTTTTTCTTTTCCTACATAAAAAGACTTCCATTTTCCAGGATTATTGATTTCTTTACCTTTTGCAGAAGCAATGCAGCCGTTGCGTACCCAAGAAACCACTTTACACGGAGCATTTTTATTACCCTGCTTGCATTGCTCCAGTGCTTCCTTTTTTGCCTCCGACAGCGAATTTTTATTCAGCACACCTGCCCCATAGCCAGTTTGCATGTTCATAGCTACCGCACCGAATTTAGAAGGGACTTTCACGTCGTAGTAGATAATTTTTTTAGGAGGCGGGGTGCTGTTGCCTGATTGGGGAGGCGGCACATTGTAGTTGACAACCTCCCCGTTATGTCCTTGTATCTGACAGATGCCCGTATCAGGAAAATACCTGCCGGGGCAGTTGGCATAAACATTAAAACTTACCAAACCCAATGCTATTAAAAACAGTTTTTTCATAAAGGCATCCTTTTTCGGATTAATACGATATCGGAGGTCGTCTGAAAAAGTTTTCAGACGACCCTTTAATCAAAAAATAACAATTAAGGGAAAGAACAACCTTCAGGAATGGTAATTTCACAGTTTTTCAATCCCGCTTTATTACATTGTTTCAATGCTGCGGGTTCTGCCTGCCCTGGCTTTTCCCTAGCTGTATAAAATACTCTGAATTTCTTACCTTCTTTGCCCGTTGCCGCTGCTAAACAGGCATTACCTGCCCAAATGGCAACTTTACACGGAGCATTTCTCCCGCCCTGCTCACACGCTTTAATTGCTTCATGTTTAGCCTCCTCAATAGAATCTTTATTTAAAGCCCCGCTCGAAATACCTGTTTTTTCATTAGTAGCTACTGCACCGTATTTAGAAACATAGACTATTTTTTTCGAAGGTGTTGTGCCGCGACTGCCTGACTGAGGTGGAGCCATATTGTATTGAACCAATTCCCCATTATACCCCTGAAATCGGCAGATACCTGTGGCAGAATCAAATTGACCAGGACAGCCATTGGCGTAAACATTAAAACTTACCAAACCCAATACGATTAAAAACAGTTTTTTCATAAATTTATCCTTTCTCCCAGCTCATCTTTAACTTGGCTTAGAAAAGGTCGTCTGAAAATAGTTCTCAGACGACCTTTTAAATAAAATCTGATTATTGCAATTGGGGCAGGGAACAGCCTTCGGGAAGAGAAATCTCACAATTCGTTACCTTCGGATCCGCCCTACATTGCGCTAACGCTTCTGCCTCCGCCAATCCTTTTTCTTTTCCTACATAAAAAGACTTCCATTTTCCAGGATTATTGATTTCTTTACCTTTTGCAGAAGCAATGCAGCCGTTGCGTACCCAAGAAACCACTTTACACGGAGCATTTTTATTACCCTGCTTGCATTGCTCCAGTGCTTCCTTTTTTGCCTCCGACAGCGAATTTTTATTCAGCACACCTGCCCCATAGCCAGTTTGCATGTTCATAGCTACCGCACCGAATTTGGAAGGAACTTTCACGTCGTGGTAGATGATTTTTTTCGGGGGTGGCGCACTGCGGCTGCCTGAAGAACAGTTCGGGTTATAACCATAACTGCACAATGCAGAATTGTTTTGCAACGCCCCTCTGGTTGCATCATAGGTAGGGTCGGCATTTACATCAAAACTTATTAAGCCCAATGCGATTAAAAACAGCTTCTTCATCAATTTGTCCTTTCAAATCATGCCTCACCACGCCGCGCGTTCCCTCATATCTTCCACCGCTTCCACCAACGCCGCCGCCAATGGAGGATCAAACGACGAATGTCCCGCCTGAATCACGCGCAGTTCGGCTTCGGGGAGCGCCTGCGACAGTTCCCACGCGCTTTGCATGGGGGTGCATAAATCATAGCGGCCTTGCACGATGATGGTCGGGATATGTCGGATTTTGTCCGTGTTCGCCAAAATCGCTTTGTCGCCCTTCAGCCAGCCTTCGTTGACAAAATAATGGTTTTCCAAACGGGCGATGGCGAGCGATTGGTAGGCGTCTTCATCGACGTCTTGCGGCTCGAAGCGGATCAGGTAGCTTTCCCAGTCTGCCCAGGCTTTGGCGGCTTTCAGACGACCTGCTTCGTCTTTGCCGAACAGCATTTCGTGATACGCCGCAATCAGGCCGCCGCGTTTTTCTTCGGCGACGGGCGCGAGGAATTTCTGCCATTGCGCGGGATAAATCTGGCTGACGCCGCCTGCTTCGTCGAGCCACGCCATTTCGGACGGGCGGCACAGGAATATCCCGCGCAAGACGAGTCCGGCAACGCGTTCGGGATGGGTTTCGGCATACGCCAGCGACAAGGTGCTGCCCCATGAGCCGCCGAACACCAGCCATTTTTGAATGCCCAGCATTTCGCGGACTTTTTCGATGTCGGCAACCAAATCCCAAGTCGTGTTGTCGTCGGTGCAGGCGTAAGGCAGCGAACGGCCGCAGCCGCGCTGGTCGATGATGACGATGCGGAACACGTCGGGATTGAAAAAGCCGCGGCAGGCAGGCGATGCGCCCGCGCCCGGGCCGCCGTGCAGGAAGATGACGGGCAGTCCGTCGGGATTGCCGGATTCTTCCCAGTAGATTTGATGGACGTCCGATACTTGCAGCAGGCCGCTGCGGATGGGTTCGCGGATGGGGTGCATGATGTTTCTCCTGTTGTCTGACGTTGGGATTGTACCCATCGGGCAGGCAAACGACAAACGGCAAGGGGTCGTCTGAAATCAGCTTGCGCCGCCGCGTTTCCCGACCGCCCGACTATCCGCTATAATTCCCCGATACCCGCGCAACCGAAAGAATGAAATGAACAAAATCCTGATGACCGCCGCCGTGCTGCTTCTGTCCGCCTGCGGCTTCCACCTCAAAGGCATGGGCGGCACCGCACGCACGCTGCCGTATCCCGCTTGGCACATCCAAAACGCCTCCGTCATGCAGAAGGCTTTGGAAAACGCCCTGCGCCGCGCTGACGGCAAACCCGTTTCCGCCGCCGAAGCGCAAATGACGTTGAACATCAAGGGCATCGAAACCCGTCAGGACATCTACACCATCACCCGCGCCGCGTTGGTCAACGAATACCTGCTGACCCTGCGCGTCGAAGCCCAAGCCATGCGCAACGGCGAGCCAGTGGGCGAACCGATTACCGTCCTCGTCAACCGCACGATGGACTACAACGACAGCGAAGTGTTGGGCAAACAGGAAGAAAGCGAAACCATCTGGGCGGAAATGCGCGCCGACGCCGCCGACCAAATCGTCCGCCGCCTGACGTTCCTGAAAGCGTATTGATGGCGGTCATGAATATCGAACAGGTCAACGCGGATATGCCGCTTTCGCCGCTGTACATCATTCACGGCGAAGAAGACCTGTTGCGCATCGAAGCCCTCGACACCCTACGCGCCGCCGCCAAAAAACAAGGCTACCTCAACCGCGAAGTCTTTACGGCGGACAACGGCGCCGACTGGGACGAACTCCTGCAAAGCGCAGGCAGCGCGGGGCTTTTTGCCGACTTGAAACTTTTGGAAATCCACATTCCGAACGGCAAGCCCGGCAAAACCGGCGGCGACGTGCTGCAAACCTTCGCCGAACGCCTGCCCGAAGACACCGTTACCCTGATTCTGCTGCCCAAGCTCGAAAAAGCCCAAACGCAGGCAAAATGGTTCACCGCGCTCGCCGCCAAAGGCACCGTACTCGAAGCCAAAGCCATTACCGCGCAAGCCCTGCCGCAGTGGATAAAGGGTCGTCTGAACAAGGTCGGACTCAATATCGAACCCGACGCGCTCGCCCTGTTTGCCGAACGCGTCGAAGGCAACCTGCTCGCCGCCCGCCAAGAAATCGACAAACTCGCCCTGCTGCACCCGCAAAACCATACCGTCAACATCGCCGATGCCGAAGCCGCCGTCGCCAACGTCGCCCGTTTCGACGTGTTCCAGCTCTCCGGCGCATGGATGAAAGGCGATGCCCTGCGCGTCGCCCGCCTTCTGGACGGACTCGAAGAAGAAGGCGAAGAACCTGTCTTGCTGCTGTGGGCGGTTGCCGAAGACATCCGCACCCTCATCCGCCTGACCGCCGCGCTCAAACAAGGGCAGAGCGTACAATCCGTCCGCAACAGCCTGCGCCTGTGGGGCGACAAACAAACCCTCGCGCCGATTGCCGTCAAACGCATTCCCGCCGTCCGCCTGATCGAAGCGCTGAAAACCTGCGCCAAAATCGACCGCATCATCAAAGGCGCGGAAGACGGCGACGCGTGGACGGAGTTCAAGCAGTTGGTGACGGGGCTGGCGGTGTAATTTCATCGGGTATGGATAGGTGCTTTTCGTGGCAAGGGCGCGCCTGTTCAAAAAGCGTGAAAGTTTGTATGCCGCATCGCTTCTGTACGCGCCCAAACGGCAAAAATACTGTAAAATACCGTTAAACATAAAGTTATGATATTTGAGGTCGTCTGAAATCCGTCCACAACCCGATGCAGCGGATAGACAAGCATTTCGGCGCGTTCAGAGATACGCCACCGCTTGCCCGTCCACTGCAACCCCTTTTCAGACGACCTTCCACCCTTACAAGGAACTGCAACTTCATGGACAACCAAACCAAACTCCGCATCGGCGGCCTGCTCGTGCTGACCACCGCCGTTTTAAGCCTGATCATCGTCTTAATCGTCGATTCGTGGCCGCTCGCCATCCTGCTTGCCGTCATCATCGTCGCCGCAGCCGCCGGCGGCTTTGTCTGGACTTCGCGCCGCCAGCAGCGCCAGTTTCTCGAACGCCTGAAAAAATTCGACATCGACCCCGAAAAAGGCCGCATCAACGAAGCCAACCTGCGCCGTATGTACCACAGCGGCGGCCAACACCAAAAAGACGCGATAACGTTGGTCTGCCTGTCGCAAAAATGTTCGGCCGACGAAGCGCACGCCATGTTCAAAAAACGTCCGACCCGTCAGGAAATGAACCAAATGGCAGCCCAGCAGGCGCGCGGACAAAAACGCCCCCACCGCTGATTCTTCCCAAACAAAGGTCGTCTGAAAACGGATGCGGCGGTTTCGCCCGAACCAAGCATTCCGTTTTTCAGACGACCTTTTTACCGAGCAGACCGCCATGACCGCCCTTCCCCCCGCCCCCGTCAAACGCCGCCTTGCCGCCCTGATGTACGAATTGCTGCTGACCGGCGCCGTGACCGCCATCGCCGCCATCCTTGCCGGCATCGCCGCGATTTTCCTCAACCCCGTCTCCCAGCTCCTTTCCAGCTTGGTTACCTGCGTTATCTTTGTAGGAAGCTGGTGGCTCTACTTCAAAACCAACTGGACGAAAACCGGCCGCACCCTCGCCATGCAGACGTGGAAAATCGGGCTGCACGGCAGAAACGGCACGCTGCCGCCATTGTCGCAACTGCGCATCCGCTTTATTTGGTCGTGTATCTTCGTCGTCTTCATCCCCCTGCTCGCCTACGCCGGCCTGCGCCACCTGCTCGCCATCCCGCCCATACCCGCCTTCGGCGCCGCCCTTATCTGGCTCATCCTGCCGTGGGGCTTTGCCTTGCTGAACCCAGACCGGCAGTTTTTATACGATTTCTTGGCGGGAACTCGATTGGTCGATTTGAAACAGGAAACATCCGAAAGCTGAGTGTTCTACTATTTCGCCACACAGACAAAAGGTCGTCTGAAAACGAGGCAAGCCCTTGCCGTTTTCAGACGACCTTTTTATCCGCCGTCGTTCTTGTTTGAAACCCAACCCCTCTTTTACCTTAAGCTATCTTCGGTTCACGCATTACCCTACTGTTTAAACGAAACAAAAATGACAGCAAACCCAATGGCACGTCTTGAAGTCTTGAATCAAACCGGCAACAACAAAAAGGTCGTCTGAAACCCAAATTGGATTTCAGACGACCTTTTTTATTTCAAGCCGGTTGGCTTATTTGTTGAAGAAAACCAGCGTCCACGGCAAGACATAAGCTTGCAGCAGGGTCAGCAGGCCGACGAAGGTACAGAAAATCAAGCTGTGTTTCACGGTAAAGCGGAACAGGTTGGATTCTTTGCCTTCCAGACCGACTGCCGCGCAGGCGATGGCGATGGATTGCGGCGAAATCATTTTGCCGGTTACGCCGCCGGTGGTGTTGGCAGCGACGGTCAGCTCGGGCACGACGTTGATTTGATGCGCAGTGCTGGCTTGCAGCGAACCGAAGAGCGCGTTGGCGGAAGTGTCCGAACCGGTCAGGAATACGCCCAGCCAGCCGAGGAACGGCGAGAAGAACGGGAATACGGTACCGGTAGCGGCGAGGACGAGTGCCAATGTGGACGACAGGCCTGAATAGTTTGCCACGAATGCGAAGCCGAGTACCAAGCCGATAGACAGGATGGACAGACGCAGTTCTTTGAGCGTTTCAAAGAAAGTGCTGACGGCTTCGGAAGGTTTCATTTTCAGCAAAACGGCGGAAACGATGGAAGCAAACAGGATTGCCGTGCCGACTGCGCCGAGGAGGTCGATTTTGAACACGGCGGCGTATGGTGTCGGTTCGCTGACGATGGGCGCGGCTTTTTGTACCAAGTTGTGCAGCATCGGCCAGTCGAATTTGATGGTGGCAACGCCCAAAGCCTCTTTAACGCCCTTAATCGTCCACACGCTGACGAAAACGGTCAGGATGGCGAAAGGCGACCAGGCTTTGATGATTTGTCCGGCAGTGTATTCGCCCGCTTTGCGCTCGGCCGGTTTTTTCATGCCGTTGAAGGTGAAGATTTCTTTAGGCTGCCATTTTTTCAGGAAGGCAGACAGGCAGACCAGGCTGACCAATGCGGAGGTCACGTCGGGCAATTCCGGACCGATGAAGTTGGCGGTAATGAACTGGGTAGTGGCAAAAGACACGCCCGCCACCAATACGGCAGGCCAAGTTTGACGTATGCCGCGCATACCGTCCATCATGGCGACCAACCAGAAAGGAACGATAATCGACAGGATCGGCAGTTGGCGGCCGGCGACCTGACCGATGTGGTAAGGGTCGAGGTTGGACACTTGACCGGCAACCAAGATTGGAATACCCATCGCACCGAAAGCCACAGGCGCGGTATTGGCAATCAAACACAAACCGGCGGCGTAGAGCGGATTGAAGCCCAAGCCCACCAACAAAGAGGCGGTAATCGCCACCGGCGCGCCGAAGCCTGCCGCGCCTTCGAGGAAAGCGCCGAAGGAGAAGCCGACCAGCAACATTTGCAGGCGTTGGTCTTCGGTAATCGAAATCACGGAAGCGCGGATGATGTCGAACTGCCCTGTTTTCACGGTAATTTTATACAGGAACACGGCGGTAACGATAATCCATGCAATCGGCCACAAACCGTAAGCAAAGCCGTACAGCGCGGAAGAAACCGCCATGCCTGCAGGCATTCCGAAGCCTAATATGGCAACGCCAAGCGCAATCAGCAGCGTATAAAGCCCCGCCTGATAACCCTTGAGCTTCAGGACGGTCAGTGCGACGAAGAAAAAGATAATGGGCAGGAGGGCGACGGCTGCCGTCAAATATAGGCTGCCGCCCACTGCGGTATAGTTTTGAATCCAAGTATCCATAGGGAAAATCTCCGAATATTTTTCTAATATATTTTCTTAAATTGGTAAAACCAATTTTGAGAACGGAGGACACTTTACGAAACTTTAATATGGCGGTCAATTATTTTTTCAGGCGACCTGACTGCATCGGCGCAAATTTGTTATTTAATTTTAAATAAAACAAAATATTATATGAATTGTAAAAATGTAGCCTGATGTAGTTTTAAAACACATACGGGTAGGACAAGCCATATTGACGGGATACGGGGCGGTTAATTAGAATACGGCGACATTGGTCATGCCAATTTGGTCATGCTAATTTTGACACAGGTTGCCATTTCAAACGACCTGCCGCATCACATTATCGGATTTGAGTCTTCTTCGCAGAAAAAACATGATGGAAAAGAGGGAATTACAATGACAAAACTGGTTCGTCCGCAAAAAATCAGCGACCAAATATTGTCGATATTGGAGGAACGCATCGCGGCGGGCATTTACGAAGAAGGCGGCAAAATCCCGCCCGAGCGCACGCTGGCGGAAGAATTCGGCGTATCGCGCCCGTCGGTCAGGGTCGCGCTGAACATCCTGATTGCGCGGCAGGTTTTGGAAGCGCGTCAGGGCGACGGCTATTACGTTTCCGTCAAACCGCAGCAGGATTTCCTCCAAAGCTGGCAAGAATTGCTCGGCAAACATTCCAACTGGGAAACCGACGTTTTCGATTTCAGCTGCCACATTGAAGGCTGCATGGCGTCGCTGGCTGCCGAGAGGCGCACCGATGCCGATTTGAAACGGATTGATTTTTGGCGGCAAAAATTCGAATCCGCCTGCGAAAGCGGCAATCTGGAACATCAAAGCGAAGCCGACGTGAGCTTTCACCAAACCATCGCCGACGCCGCGCACAACATCCTCTTCAGCCACCTCTCCGGCGGCCTGCTCAAAATGCTCTACCGCCAGACGCGCAGCAGCATCATCTATTCCAACCAAACCGAAGACCCGCGCCCCAAGCTGATTGCGCAACACCGCGCCATCTACGAAGCCATCTTGGAACGCCGCCCCGCCGATGCCGCCGAAGCTGCCAAAATACACTTAAACTACGTCGCCAACAGCATCTTGCAAAACAGGGCATACCAAAGCCGCAACGAACACGCCGACACGCTGGCGCAGAAAGACTTGAAGCGGGTGCAGGACTGGAAGTAGCTTCCTGCCTGATGGAAATGGTACGCAGACACAAAACCCGATTATCCGCCCGCAACCGCAAGGTCGTCTGAAAACCCAAATACCTGCCTTCGCGGCAGATTCCTACAACAAAAAAGGAGTAGAAATGAAACTATCCGAACTGTTCAACCCCAACGAATTTGCCGCGCGTCATTTGAGTTTCGGCGATGAGGCTGCGCTTTTGGAAGCGCTCGGCGAGAAGAGCATGGACGATTTTGTCGGCAACACCGTGCCGCAAAGCATCCGTATGCCGTCCGAACTCGACCTGCCCGAAGCCCTGACCGAGGCTGACGCTTTGGCGAAGCTGAAAGGCATTGCGGCGAAAAACGTGATCAACAAATCCTATATCGGCTTGGGCTATTACCCGACCCGCGTGCCGAACGTGATTTTGCGCAACGTGTTGGAAAATCCGGGCTGGTACACCGCCTACACGCCGTATCAGGCGGAAATCGCGCAGGGGCGTTTGGAAGCGCTGCTGAACTTCCAGCAGGTGTGTATCGATTTGACCGGTTTCCCCGTGGCGGGCGCGTCTTTGTTGGACGAAGCGACCGCCGCGGCTGAAGCGATGGCGATGGCGCACCGCGTGGGCAAGGTGAAATCCGAGCGTTTCTTCGTGGACGAGCGCGTTTATCCGCAGACTTTGGACGTGATGAAAACCCGCGCCAAATATTTCGGCTTTGAATTGGTGGTCGGCGATTTTGCCAAAGCGGATGAAGGCGAATACTTCGGCGCGCTGTTCCAATACGTCGGCAAAGACGGCGACGTACAAGACTTGCAAAGCGTTATAGGTCGTCTGAAAACCAAAGGCACGATTGTCGCCGTTGCCTCCGACATCATGAGCTTGGTCTTGCTGAAATCGCCTGCCGAATTGGGTGCGGACATTGCGTTGGGCAACACGCAACGCTTCGGCGTACCGATGGGCTTCGGCGGGCCGCACGCCGCTTATTTCGCGTTTAAAGACGAGTTCAAACGTTCCGCTCCAGGTCGAATCATCGGCGTATCCAAAGACGCATCGGGCAAACCCGCGCTGCGCATGGCTTTGTCCACCCGCGAACAACACATCCGCCGCGAAAAAGCCACGTCCAATATTTGTACTGCGCAGGCATTGCTGGCGAACTTGGCGGGCATGTACGCCGTTTATCACGGCCCCGAAGGTGTGAAACGCATTGCCAACCGCATTCACGCGCTGGCTTCCGTCTTTGCCGACGCGCTGGTTTCAGACGGCCTGAAAGTGGTTCACGAAGTCTTCTTCGATACCGTTACCGTCGATTTCGGCAGCAAAGAAAAAGCGGACAAGGCGTTCCAAACCGCTTTGGAACTGGGCTACAACCTGCGCCGCGTCAGCGACACCCAAATCGCCGCCGCCTTCCACGAAACATCCGTGCGCGAAGACCTTGCTGTGTTGTACTACGCCTTCACCGGCAACAACACTTTCACGCTTTCAGACGACGTCAAAGGTCGTCTGAAAACCGAATTCCTGCGCCAAGACAATATCTTGCAACATCCCGTGTTCAACCGTTACCACACCGAACACGAAATGCTGCGCTACCTGAAGAAACTCGAAGACCGCGATTTGGCGATGAACCGCAGCATGATTTCGCTGGGCAGCTGCACCATGAAGCTCAACGCCACCGCCGAAATGCTGCCGATTACCTGGACGGAGTTCTCCGACATCCACCCCTACGCCCCTGAAGCCCAAACCGCTGGCTACCGCGAACTCTTGACCGACATGGAAAACAGCCTAAAAGCCATCACCGGCTTTGACGCGATTTCCTTCCAGCCCAACTCCGGCGCGCAGGGCGAATACAGCGGGATGCTCGCCATCCGACGCTATCAGGAAGCCCAAGGCGAAGCGCAGCGCAACATCTGCCTGATTCCCAAATCCGCCCACGGCACCAACCCCGCCACCGCCGCCATGCTCGGTTTGAAAGTCGTCGTCGTCGATACCGACGAACACGGCAACGTCAACATCGATGATTTGAAAGCCAAAGCCGAACAACACCGCGACGCCTTGTCCGCCATCATGATTACCTACCCGTCCACCCACGGCGTGTACGAAGAAGGCATCCGCGACATCTGCCGCATCATCCATGAAAACGGCGGACAGGTTTACATGGACGGCGCCAACCTCAACGCCCAAATCGGCATCATGCAGCCCGCAGAAGTCGGCGCGGACGTGTTGCACATGAACCTGCACAAAACCTTCTGTATCCCTCACGGCGGTGGCGGCCCGGGCATGGGCCCCATCGGCCTGAAAGCCCACCTCGCCCCATTTGCCCCAGGCCATACCCTGACCGACATGCACAGCGCAAGTGCCGAGCAAACCGCCGTTGCCGCCGCTGCGTTCGGTTCCGCGTCCATCCTGCCGATTACCTGGATGTACCTGACCATGATGGGCAAACAAGGCATGGAGCAGGCAACGCGCTGGGCATTGCTCAACGCCAACTACGTCGCCAAACGCCTGAGCGAAGACTATCCCGTTCTCTACACAGGCAAAAACGGCCGTGTCGCGCACGAATGTATCGTCGATTTGCGCCCGCTCAAAGCCGAAAGCGGCATTACCGAAACCGACATCGCCAAACGCCTGATGGACTACGGCTTCCACGCCCCGACCGTCTCCTTCCCCGTTGCCGGCACGCTGATGATCGAGCCGACCGAAAGCGAGAGCAAAGCCGAACTCGACCGCTTCATCGCCGCCCTGAAACAAATCAAACAGGAAGTGTTGAAAGTCGAACGCGGCGAATGGCCGAAAGACGACAACCCGCTGGTCAACGCCCCGCACACCGCCGCCGACGTAACCGGCGAATGGGCGCACCCGTACTCCCGCGAAGAAGCCGTCTTCCCGCTGCCCTTCGTGCGCGAAAACAAATTCTGGCCGAGCGTCAACCGCGTGGACGACGTGTACGGCGACCGGAATCTGGTCTGCACCTGCCCGCCGATGGAAGCGTATGAAGATTAAGGTTTGATATGAAGAAAGGTCGTCTGAAAATTTCAGACGACCTTTGTTTTAAAAACCGATAAATGACGCCCTACCCTTTTCAGACGACCTCCCCGCCACAAACCCGCCCCGACAGGAAAACCGCCATGCAAAACATCCGCGCCGCCGCCGTACAAATGATTTCGTCCACCGACCCCGATGCCAATATCGACACCATGAAACGCCTCGTGCGCCAAGCTGCCGAGCAAGGCGCGGATTGGGTGCTGTTGCCCGAATATTGGCCGCTGATGGGGCGCAAGGATACCGACAAACTGGCTTTCGCCGAACCTTTAGTCGGTGGCAATTTTAGCGAAACCTGCCACACTGGTTTTGGCGAAACTCGCTACGCTCGTTTTCAGACGACCTTAAGCGAGACAGCGGCTGAATGCGGCGTGGTGCTGTTCGGCGGCACGATTCCGCTGCAAAGCCCCGATGCGGGCAAAGTGATGAACACGATGTTGGTGTACGACCGCGACGGCACGCAAATCGGGCTGTATCACAAAATGCACCTGTTCGGTTTTTCAGGTTTGGGCGAACGCTATGCCGAGGCGGACACCATCAGCGCGGGCGGCGATGTACCGAAATTGACTGCCGACGGCGTGCCGCTTGCCGCGGGCGTGTGCTACGACTTGCGCTTTCCCGAGTTTTTCCGCGCCCAGCAGCCGTTTGACGTTTTGCTACTGCCCGCCGCCTTCACTTACACGACAGGCAAAGCGCATTGGGAATTGCTGCTGCGCGCCCGCGCGGTGGAAAACCAATGCTACGTCATCGCCTCGGCGCAAGGCGGCGAACACGAAAGCGGCAGGCGCACGTTCGGTCATAGCATGATTATCGATCCGTGGGGCGAAATCTTAGACGTATTGCCCGAAGGCGAAGGCATCGTCATCGCCGATTTGGACACTACAAGGCTGCAAAGCGTGCGCACCAGGCTGCCCGCGTTGCAACACAGGTTGTTAAAATAAAAACAATTCCTCCCCAAACGTCACCATTTCTGCTTTAAATCCTATGATATGTTGATTTTATCGCAACAAAATTAATCCAAAGTAATATGAAATTGACAATTAATTTTGCATTTATAATATTAGCAGGTACAATTTCAGACTATTTATTTGGGCTAGTCATACATTGCACAACAGCAGACAAAAATAAGGCTGTTCAACAGCCTAGTGCATTTTATAAAAGGGATATCAAGGATGCTCCAAGCTAAAATCGTCGTTATCGGCAGTATCAATATGGATTTAGTCACCCGCGCTTCAAAATTTCCCAGAGCGGGTGAAACATTGCTGGGCAATTCATTTCACCGCTTCATGGGCGGTAAGGGCGCAAACCAAGCGATTGCTGCGGCGCGTTTGGGGGCAGACGTCTGTATAGTCGGCGCGGTCGGCGATGACGATTTCGGCTATGAAATGACCACCAACCTCTGTCGCGAAGGCATCTTTACCGAACACATCCAAACCCTCACCGGCCTGCCCAGCGGCATGGCAAACATTACCGTTGCCGACGATGAAAACGCCATTATCGTTATCGCCGGAGCCAACATGGGGCTGACGGTTGCCGACATCGAAAACGCTGAGCAGCAAATCGCCTCCGCCGATGTGGTTTTGAGCCAGCTCGAAATTCCGATGGACTGCGTCATCACCGCCGCAAAATTGGCGAAGAAATACGGCAAACCCTTTATCCTCAACCCGGCTCCCGCCCAATTCCTGCCTTCGGAATTATGGGAATTGGTCACCCTTCTGACCCCCAACCGCTACGAACTTGCCGACTGCCTCGGCCTGTCGCAAGATTTGAATCCCGAAGAGCTGATTCTAAAAGCCCCCTGCCCCGTCCTGATGACCATGGGCGACAAAGGCGCAGTCTATAAAGACGGGAAAGACAGTTTGCGTTATGTTTCCAGCTTTAAAGTGGACACTGCCGATACCACCGGCGCCAGCGACGCATTCAACGGCGCATTGTCCGTCTTCTGGAATCAAGGCATCGAAACCGCCGTCCGCAAGGCATGTGCCGCCGCCGCACTTTCCATTACCCAAGACGGCGCGCAAAACGGGATGCCTTTCAAAGAAGAATTGGAACAATTCCTCGCCGCGCATCAATAAATCCATATTCACGTTATGAAACATCAAAAGGTCGTCTGAAACCCATCTTCCGGCGTTTCAGACGACCTTTATTAATCTTAAAGATGATTGAGCCGCATTATAGTGGATTAACTTTAAACCAGTACGGCGTTACCTCGCCTTGGCTCAAAGAGAACGATTCTCTAAGGTGCTGAAGCACCAAGTGAATCGGTTCCGTACTATCTGTATTGTCTGCGGCTTCGTCGCCTTGTCCTGATTTAAAGTTAATCCACTATACCGTGTCGCACGCCATGTCATGAATGCTTCGGGGAATGGTTAAACCGCCCCGATGGATTTGGCAACAGACGGTCTGACGGCTACAATATCATGTTAAAAACTTTTCATTTGGGAACACGCAAAATGTTGGTTCATCCTGAGGCGATGGGCGTCGCCGCATTGGCGGACAAAATCCGCAAAATCGAAAACTGGCCGCAAAAAGGCATTTTATTTCACGACATTACACCGGTGCTTCAAAGCGCGGAATATTTCCGCCTTTTGGTGGACTTGCTGGTTTACCGCTATATGGGTCAGAAAATCGATGTCGTGGCAGGCTTGGACGCACGCGGCTTCATCATCGGCGCGGCGTTGGCATATCAGTTGAACGTCGGCTTCGTCCCCATCCGCAAAAAGGGCAAGCTGCCTTTTGATACGATTTCGCAAAGCTACGCGCTGGAATACGGCGAAGCGACGGTCGAAATCCACAAAGACGCGGTCAAACCCGGCGCGCGCGTGCTGCTGGTCGATGACCTGGTCGCAACCGGCGGCACCATGCTCGCAGGCGTGGAATTAATCCGCAAACTCGGCGGCGAAGTCGTTGAAGCGGCGGCGATTTTGGAATTTACGGACTTGATCGGCGGCAGCAAAATCCGCGAAAACGGCGTTCCCCTGTTTACCCTGCTGCAAAACGAAGGCTGCATGTAAACTTTGCCCATGCCTCAAAGGTCGTCTGAAACAGCCATTCCGCTTTTCAGACGACCTTTTTGTTGTCCCTGATTACGCGGTTAATGTAAATATCGGTTTCAGATTCGGATAATGCCGCCAAATCGTTTAAAATACGGTTCTAATTGATTCTAATAAAGATACGGCAAGTAATGAACGCACAACGCATATTTTCCCTCTCGCTCAGCCTGATTGCCGCAGCCGTCTTGTCGGCGTGCGTCTCTGAAAACGACACCTCATCCAAAGAGCCTGCCTCTTCTCTGACCGAACCCGCCTCCATCCCCGCCCGCCGCGCGGAAGGCGAATCCAAAGTATTGTCCGATTACGGCCAATACCAAGGCGCGCTGGACGCTGCCAAACGCGGCGACGATATGTGGGTGCAACAATTCTTGGCGCAAGCGGGCGACAGCGCGATGGCTGAAAATGTCCGCAACGAATGGCTCAAAAGCCTCGGCGCGCGCGGACAATGGGATGTGTTCCGCCAAGAAAACAAAAAGCTGAATGCGGCGGGCCGGGTGCAGGAAGTGCAATGTTATGCCGAACTGGGCAGCGGCAGCTACAACATGGCGGCAGAGCTTGTGCGCGTTACCAACAAGCTACCCGCGGGCTGTACCCGCTTGGTCGAAAGCGCGGCATCGGCAGGTCGTCTGAACAACAACGACGCATGGCGCCGCGTACGCGGATTGTTGAGCAACAGCCAAACCAGCGACGCACGCAGCTTGGCAGCCGCATTGGGCAGCCCATTTGAGGGCGGCTCGCAAGGTGCGCGCGAATACAGCCTTTTGAACGTCATCGGTAAAGACGCGCGCAAATCCTCCTCCGCAGCCTCCACGCTGTCCGGCATGGAATCCGGCTTAAGCCGCGAGCAAAGCAGCTTCGCATGGGGCGTATTGGGACTCTACCAAGCGCAAAATCAAAACATGCAGACCGCGTTGAGCTACTACAACCGCGTTTCCGACCGCAAACAACTGACCGACGAGCAGTTTGAATGGTACGCCCGCGCCGCCCTGCGCCTGCAACGCTGGAACGAATTGTCGGGCATCATCCAACAAATGCCCGACAACCTGCAAAAAGACCCGACTTGGCAATACTGGCTGGGCCGCAGCTACGCCGCACAAGGCAACCAAAGCCGTGCTAAAGAAATGTACGAAAAAGCCGCTGCAAGCGGACGCAATTTCTACGCCGTCTTAGCAGGCGAAGAACTCGGCCGCCGCGTCAATACCAAAAACAACGTTTCCGACGCCGATAAAAAAGACGTCCGCCGCATGGCAGACGACGGCGCCATCAAACGCGCGCTGGTTCTGTTTAAAAACAGCCAAAGCAGCAACGATGCCAAAATGCGCCGTCAGGCGCAGGCAGAATGGCGTTTCGCCACCCGCGACTTCAACGAGGACAACCTCCTGACTGCCGCGCAAGTCGCCTTTGAAAACCAGTTCTACGACATGGCGATCAACAGCGCCGACCGGACCGAGCGCAAACTCAACTACAACCTGCGCTACCTCTCTCCGTTTAAAGAGACCACCGTCCGCTACGCCTCGCAAGCAGGCATCGATCCCGCTTGGGTTTACGGTCTGATCCGTCAAGAAAGCCGCTTCGTCATGGGCGCGCAATCCAGCGTCGGCGCGCAAGGCCTGATGCAGGTTATGCCCGCCACCGCCCGCGAAATCGCCGGCAAAATCGGCATGAGCAGCAGCGAACTCTACACCATGGACGGCAACATCCGCATGGGTACATGGTACATGGCAGATGCCAAACGCCGCCTGCAAAACAACGAAGTGATGGCAACCGCAGGCTACAACGCCGGCCCCGGCCGCGCCCGCAATTGGCAGGCTTCTATGCCTCTGGAAGGCGCGATTTACGCCGAAACCATCCCTTTCACCGAAACCCGCGACTACGTCAAAAAAGTCATGACCAACGCGACCTTCTACGCATCTCTGTTCAATGAGCCGCAAACTTCGTTGAAACAGCGTATGGGAACCGTTCCGGGTCGTTACTGATTGACGCGGCTGCATCCGATCAGATTGTTTGACAGATACGGAAGCCAAACTTGAAAAGGTCGTCTGAAAGCATGTTTTCAGACGACCTTTTTTAGTGGAGGACGATAAAAACAACCGCGAATCAACCGATTCATCTTCATCGCCATCCCGCGCTCTTTTCAATAAACTGGTTGCGCTACCCTGCCCCAATCCTTTGTATAGTGGATTAACTTTAAATCAGGACAAGGCGACGAAGCCGCAGACAGTACAGATATAGTGGATTAAAATTGCAATGATACGGCGTTGCCAACGCCCTTATGTACTACCCGTACACGGCGGGCGTTGCCGCCTTGTCTCATTTTTATTTTAATCCACTATAGTACGGAACCGATTCACTTGGTGCTTCAGCACCTTAGAGAATCGTTCTCTTTGAGCTAAGGCGAGGCAACGCCGTACTGGTTTAAAGTTAATCCACTATATCTGTTACTTGCTGCCGTGTATCCAACGTTCAGCCGCTGAGCAGGAACACTTTACAAAAAGGTCGTCTGAAAACCGAAAAATCAGTTTTCAGACGACCTTTGTTTAGCTCAAACCTTCCCGGTTTAAGCGGCGTTGACTTTGTCTTCGCGGCGCAGCAGGGTAATCAGGTCGCTGATGCGCTGTTTCATGCTGCGACGGTCGACGATTTGGTCGATAGCGCCTTTTTCCAGCAGGAATTCTGCGCGTTGGAAGCCTTCGGGCAAGGTTTCACGGACGGTTTGTTCGATAACGCGCGGACCGGCAAAGCCGATAAGGGCGTTGGGTTCGGCAAGCACGACATCGCCGAGGAAGGCGAAACTGGCGGATACGCCGCCCATGGTCGGGTCGGTCAGGACGGAGATGAACGGCAGGTGTTTTTCAGTCAGAAGATGCAATGCCGCGCTGGTTTTGGTCATCTGCATCAATGAGTTGACACCTTCCTGCATCCGCGCACCGCCCGATGCGGCAACGCAGATGAAAGAGCAGTTGTCGGCTACGGCGCGGCGCACGCCTTGGACGAAGCGTTCGCCGACGACGGAACCCATAGAGCCGCCGATAAAGCGGAATTCGAAGGCGGCAATCACGACGGGCAGGCCGTTCATAAAGCCTTTCATCACGACCAACGCATCATCTTCGCCGGTGGCTTTGCGCGCTGCGGCCAAGCGTTCGGGATATTTTTTGCTGTCTTTGAATTTCAGCGGGTCGGTCGGTTTGATATTGGCGGCGATTTCTTCGCGACCTTCCTCGTCCAAAAGCAAATTGAGGCGTTCGCGCGCAGAAAGCGGGTTGTGATGGTTACATTTCGGGCAAACTTGGTCGTTTTGCTGAAGTTCGGTCGAGTAGATGGTTGCCGAGCAGGAAGGGCATTTGTGCCACAGGCCTTCGGGAACGTTGGACGAGCCTTCGCTTTTGCTGCGGTTTTTGATTTTAGGCGGTAGGATTTTGTCTAACCAACTCATGGATGACTCCTTGGAATTCGGGATTCAGACGACCTTTGCGTGTGTTTGCGGAAAAGGCCTTAACGGATTGCGTCTTTTAATTCTTTTACCAACGCGCCGACGGCTTCTGCTTCGCGGCCTGCGTTATTTTCAATTTCTTTGACGATGCGGCTGCCGACGATGACGGCATCGGCAACAGCGCCGATTTTGCGCGCGCTTTCGGCGTTGCTGATGCCGAAGCCGACGCCGATCGGGATGTCGATATACTTGCGCAAAAGCTCTATTTTACGCGAAACTTCCTCGGTATCCAAACTTGCCGCGCCGGTAACGCCTTTGAGCGAAACGTAATAGACAAAACCGCCTGCAACGCGGGCGATGGTTTGGATACGCTCTTCGGTCGTGGTCGGGGCAATCAGGAAGATGCAGTCGATGCCGCGCGCTTTGAGTTCGTCGTGCAGCGGGGTAATGGTTTCGACAGGGGAATCGACGGTCAGCACGCCATCCACGCCGGCTTCGGCAGCCGCTTGGACAAATGCCTGATAACCCATTTTATGAATTGGGTTCAGATAACCCATCAGGACGACGGGCGTGTTGCCGTTTGTTTCGCGGAAGCGGCGTACGATGTTCAATACGTCGTTGAGGGAAACTTTGTTTGCCAACGCACGCTCGGCGGCGCGCTGGATGGTCGGGCCGTCCGCCATCGGGTCGGAAAAGGGAACGCCCAATTCCAGGATGTCGGCGCCGTTTTCAACCAGACTGTGCATCAGCGCAAGCGTGGTATCGAGATTGGGATCGCCTACGGTGATATAGGGAATCAGGGCTTTTGCGCCGTCAAGCGCGGCAAAGGTTTGCTGGATTCTGCTCATCTTGATTTCTCGTTTCCGTAACGGCTGTTTCCAGCCGGTTTTCATCGACAATAAGTTGGCAAGTATAGCATTGACTGTCTGTTTCGGGCGAAACTGCATGACATTTTCAGTCATTTTTTCATATAGATAAAAGGTCGTCTGAAAATCTTTTCAGACGACCTTTCCAAAACCGGGCAGTCGGAATGCTGCCGCTATGCCGATTTTCCACCGTTTAATCGCGTTTGTGTTCGATATATTCTTGGTGTTTGGCTTGAGGATCGGCGCGGGTCACCGTGTATTCGCCTTCGATGATATCGCCGTCATCTTCAGTACGGCGCGTAAAGGTTTGCTGACGGAAAGACTGCGTATTCATTTGAGCCGCAGGCCGACCCTTTATCGGCAAAAGCAGCAGCAAGGCGATAATAGTGGAAACAAAACCCGGACTGAGCAGCAAAATCCCGGCGACGGTATAACGTATCGGCCACAGCATCTGATACATGGAAATATTGTCCCCGCTGCGGATGGCCGCACCTGCCAGCAAAATGCCGGACAGCCCCGTGTGGCGCAGCATCATCGTGCCGCCGATAAAGCTGACTATCATCAGCAGGAAAGTGAATCCGCCGCCCAGCCAATCCGCCACCCAAACGATGGACATAATTTCCAAAAACAATAATACTAAAAAACCCACACCGAAATACTGCATCTTTGCTCCTTTAAATTCCGAACCCGCTTCATGCCGCGCAAGTCGGCGCGTTTAGCCGCAATTTCAATCTATCTTATTGAATCTTATTAAATATCACAAACCGACATTTTACACTTCCCGAATAACCGGTTTCCCTTAACATAAAGATAATGCGCCCTACTTTCAAGGCGCGCGAATGTGAAAAACCGTAAGGTTTCGGCACGTTTCTTCAGACGAGGTCGTCTGAAACGGCACGCGCTCTTACAGCAACTTCTTGATATCGTTTTCTATTTCTTCCGGCGTTACGCTGGGCGCAAACCGTGCCGCCACTTCGCCTTGCCGATTAATCAGGAATTTGGTGAAGTTCCAGCGGATATCGCCCGCCTGATGCTTACTGCCCCATGCCGCCAGCCGCAACACCACTTCTTTCAACATATGCCCGCCCCTATCCTTCGGCTGTTGTGCCTTCAAATAAACATAAAGCGGCGATGCAGATGCGCCGTTGACATCGATTTTGTCAAAAATTTTGAATGTAGTACCAAACTTCGTCTGACAGACGGAAGCAATTTCCCGACTGCTCTCCGGCGCCTGTCCGCGAAATTGGTTGCACGGAAAATCCAATATCTCCAAACCTTGCCCGTTGTAACGTTCATAAAGCTGCTGAAATGCCGTATATTGCGGCGTCAATCCGCAGTGCGTCGCGGTGTTGACAATCAGCAGCACCTTACCGCAGTAAACACTCAGGGAAACCGGATTACCCTGAGCATCGTTTAAGGTGAAGTCGTCAATATTCATGTTGTCCATTCAAAAAGGTCAGGGAAAACAAATCGAGTCGGGCAAACACCGGCTGAAATTTCGAGCCGTATGTTTCATTTTGATTGATGATTTTTATAGTATTTCAACAATGCCATCATTTCTTTTGCCTTCTTTTTCCCATGCCGCTCGTCAGTGACATAATCCTCTGCCTTATTGCCCAATTCATTTTTGATGTTCGGGTTGGCACCGTTTGCCAAAAGTATTTCAAGTATTGCCACATTGCCGTTGAAGCAGGCATTTTGAACAGGCGTAAAACCCATTTCCCCCTGTTTGTTGACGTCCGCGCCATTTTGAATCAGCAATAAAACATCTTCGCGGGCTTGGTTGATGACCGCCAAATTCAGCAAGGTTTCATCCATCAAACCCAAATCATGTACGGAGGCGATACAGGGGCGCGAGGAGAAAGCCACGTTATTTTGGTATTTGGCGAACAGATTGGTCAGTTTTTGATCCATGATTTATCCTGAAACGATGAGGCTTAAGAGACGGATATGTTTTCAGACGACCTTTTTCAGACGACCCCGACAAACCTGCCCTATTGTTTATCGTCAGCCCATATGAAAAAACACCGCTTTCGCAAGCGGTGTCCGGTAAAGCAGCAATTATTTGCGCAGACCCAAGCGGGTGATCAGGTTGCGGTATGTATCAGGTTGAGTACGGCGCAAGTAAGACAACAGACGGCGACGTTGGCTGACCATTTTCAACAGGCCGCGACGGCTGTGGTGGTCTTTAGGGTTGGTTTTGAAGTGGGGAGTCAGGTCGTTGATACGGAAAGTCAACAGAGCGACTTGTACTTCAGAAGAACCGGTATCGCCTTCTTTACGTTGGAAATCTTTAACAATTTGTGCTTTTTGTTCTACGGTCAATGCCATGATGGATAACTCCGAAAAATAAAAGAACCGTCATTCGGTTCGGACAAGTTTGACGAGCAGGAAACCCGTTCAAACTCCTGAAGTCTTTTTGTAAAGACGGGCGGATTATGCCACAGATCGTCCGGTTTTGCACGACTAAATCCTGTCTTCAGGCAGTGTTTCGCCGAGACTGTGGCTTTCAGACGACCCGCCCGCCCTGAAACCTACTCCCCCGCCACGGTCATGCTCTCAATCAGCACCGAGCCGATTTTATTGGAAGAGCGGCGCAGCGCGTCGTTGGCAGTACCGACGATGCCGAGGTACATATCCTGCAGGCGGCCAGCGATGGTGATTTCTTGGACGGGGTGGCTGATGACGCCGTTTTCCACCCAAAAACCCGCCGCGCCGCGCGAGTAGTCGCCCGTGATGGTGTTCACGCCCTGACCCATCAGTTCGGTAACCAACAATCCCGTGCCCATTTCTTTCAGCAGGTCGGACTGCGTTTCGTGCGTATGGTTCAAATAAAGGTTGTGTGCGCCGCCGGCGTTGCCCGTGGTCTGCATACCGAGCTTTCTCGCGCTGTAACTGCTGAGGAAATAGCCTTCGACAATGCCGTCGCGGATGACGAAACGCTGCTGTGTGGCGACGCCTTCGGAGTCGAAATAGGTGCTGCCGAAGGCGCGGGGGATGTGCGGTTCTTCGCGCAGACTGAGGAAATCGGGCAGGACTTTTCTGCCTATGCTGTCAATCAGGAAGCTGCTTTGGCGATAGAGCGCACCGCCGCTGAGTGCGCCGACGAGGTGTCCGATAAGGCCGCCTGCGACGGTGGTATCGAAGAGGACGGGATAGCTGCCTGTCGGGATGCTGCGGCTGTTCAGACGACGTAAGGTACGCTCGGCAGCGGTTTTGCCGATTTGCTCGGGGCCGTCCATGTCTTGATGGCAGCAGGCTGCGTCGTACCAGTAGTCGCGCTGCATGCCGTTTTCGTCGGCAGCGACGATGCTGCACGAAATGCTGTGGCGCGTGCCTTGTTGGTGGGCGGTGAAGCCGTGGGTGTTGCCGTAAACGTATTGGTAATGTCCGGTCTGAACGCCTGCGCCTTCGGAGTTTTCGATGCGTTCATCCGCGCTCAGGGCGGCTTGTTCACATTGTTTTGCCAACTCGATAGCGGCTTCCGTGCTTAAATCCCATTCGTGATAACGGTCGAGGTCGCCGACGTGTCGCGCCATCAGCGAAGCATCTGCCAGACCTGTGCAATCGTCTTCGGCGGTGTAGCGGGCGATGTCGATAGCGGCTTTGACGGTGTCTTGCAGGGCTTTTTCGGAGAAGTCGGCGGTGCTGGCGCGGCCTTTGCGCTTGCCGACGTACACGGTAATATCCAGCGATTTGTCTTGCTGGAACTCGATTTGTTCGATTTCGCCCAGCCGTACGCTGACGCTTTGTCCGATGGATTCGCTAAAGTCGGCTTCGGCAGCCGCCGCGCCCATGTTTTTTGCCAAATCCAAGGCGTGCCCGCATAAGCCGGTCAGCTCGGAGGCGGTGTGGTTGAACAGCATAAAAGGTTTCCTGACAGAGGTTTGCGGCATTTTAACCGTTTTCAGACGACCTCGGCAAAAATACCGCCGCTGGAGGCAAAAGGTCGTCTGAAAACGCCGTTTCGACAGGGCATTGACGTGAAACCTGCCCGAACGTGCTAAAATACCCGAAACAAAATTAAAGGTTTATCAAAATGTTTGAAAACGAAGACGAATGGGTCAGCAAAACCCAAATGAAAAAGCAGATGAACGATTTGCAGGCTTTGGGCATGGAGTTGACCAAACTCTCGACCGATACGCTGAAAAAAATCGGCTTGGACGAAGACTTGTACGAAGCCGTCGTTACCTACAAAAAAATCACGTCCAACGGCGCGCTCAAACGCCAAAGCCAATTCATCGGCAGGCTCATGCGAGACACCGACCCCGCGCCCATCGAAGCCTTCCTCGCCAAACTGCGCGGCGAAAATACCGCCCACAACGCCTTCTTGCAACGCGTCGAACAAGCCCGCACGCGCCTCTTGGCGGACGACAACGCAATCACCCAATTCATGGCGGACTTCCCCCATGCCGACGCAGGCAAATTGCGCACCTTAATCCGCAACACGAAAAAAGAGCAGGAACAAAACAAACCGCCGAAAAACTTCCGCGCCCTCTTCCAAGAAATCAAATCCGTCATGGAAGGCGGTCAGAGCGATTCGGAAGAAACGCAGGATTGGGCAGAATAAATATCGGGGTCGTCTGAAAACGGGGTTGGGGGTTCTGTAAATCCCACTGCCCCGTTTTCAGACGACCTTTTCAAATTTCATATAATCTTATTAAAATATACCGTCATTTTTCAGACATCCCTTTAACAATAAAACAAACCGACCTTTTCAAGGACTACACTTATGAAACTTCGCCTTACCCTCACTGCCCTCCTCGCCTTATCATTAAACGGCTGCCTAACTGAACAACTGTGGGAAGAGGATAAAAAAGTAGAAAAAATCACTTTTCATCCGATTACTTCCGACCAAGTACATTCTTTCGGTATCGTCAACAAAGACAATGACCAACTTGAAAAAGGCAGCATCGTCATGATGGGCGAAAAATACTGGTTCGTCATTAATACCAAAGATTCAAAAGACCTGACGCCCATCCTCAATGTCAAACTCGACAAAAAATTCCAAATTGCCGATGCTAAAAAATACAAAAAAGACCTCAAAGCCCTGCCTGTTGTGGTAAACAATGAAAAAGAAGCCGATTTCACCACCGATTTCTGCCTACGCTACGACACTCAAAAAGCTGACGAAATCGCCAAACTGAAAAACCTGTCATTTGAAACCGGCAAAGGTAGAAATAACACTGTCTACCACCGCTGTGTTCACGCCAAAGGCAAATACTACGCCACCCCGAAAAACCTGCCCGCCGACTACAAATTTGAACAAAGCATTCCTGTCTCCATCGGCTATACCACTTCTCGCGTATACACCAGTCCGGTGAAAGTAGTAGGTACTCTGTTGATAACGCCGCTGACGCTCACTGTTGACGCCCTTACCCCAGTACTGTTCATTCCTGCCATGATGACAGGCGGCGGCTTTACCCCAAGCTTTTAATAAACTCGTTACGCCTGTTTTCAGACGACCTTTCCGTCCTTGAATACATCAAACATATTTCCACACACCATGCCCGTCAAAATCCAAACCCGCCCCGTCAACCAAAACGTCCTCGATGATTTGCTCACCGCCGGTGCCGACCCTTTAATCGCACGCCTGTGCGCCTCGCGCGACGTGCAGAGTCCTGCCGAATTGGACGACAAACTCGCCGGCCTTCTGCCTTATCAATCGCTGACGAATTGCGAAGCCGCCGCCCGCCGTCTGGCGGATGCCATCGAACGCAAGGAAAAAATCCTGATTGTCGCTGACTACGATGCCGACGGCGCGACGGCGTGTTCCGTCGGCATGAGCGGCTTGGCGGCGATGGGCGCGGCGGTGGATTTCCTCGTACCCAACCGCTTCGAACACGGCTACGGCTTGACGCCCGAGCTTGCCGAAATCGCCGCCGAGCAAGGCGTGGATTTGCTGATTACGGTCGATAACGGCATCGCCAGCATCGCAGGCGTGGCGCGGGCGCAGGAATTGGGTTTGGACGTGATCGTAACCGACCACCACCTGCCCGCTGAAACCGTACCCGACTGCATCATCGTCAATCCGAACCAAAAAGGCTGCGGCTTCCCCAGCAAAAGTCTGGCGGGCGTAGGCGTGATTTTTTATGTATTGATGGCGTTGCGTGCCGAATTGCGCCGCCGCGGTTATTTTTCAGACGAGCTGAAGGAACCGAATCTAGGCGAACTTTTGGATTTGGTCGCACTCGGCACCGTTGCCGATGTCGTTCCCCTTGACCACAACAACCGTATCCTCGTGTCGCAAGGTTTGAAACGGATGCGTTCCGGCAAAATGCGTCCCGGCATCCGCGCCTTGTTTGAAGTGGCGCGGCGCGACTGGCGCAAAGCGCAGCCTTTCGACATGGGGTTCGCACTGGGTCCGCGCATCAACGCCGCCGGACGGCTCGACGATATGTCGGTCGGTATCGCCTGCCTGTTGGCGCGCGACGACGCGGAAGCGCAGGCATTGGCGGCGCAGTTGAACGACCTCAATATCGAACGCCGCGAAATCGAGCAGTCCATGCTGCAAGATGCGCTGAACGCCTTTCCCGAAACCCTGCCTTCAGGTCAGACGACCCTGGTCGCCTACCGCGACGACTTTCATCAAGGCGTGGTCGGCATCGTCGCCAGCCGCCTCAAAGACCGCTTCTACCGCCCGACCATCGTGTTCGCCCCTGCGGACAACGGCGAAGTGCGCGGTTCGGGGCGTTCCATTCCCAACCTGCACCTGCGCGACGCTTTGGATTTGGTGTCCAAACGCCACCCCGATTTGATTTTGAAATTCGGCGGACACGCGATGGCGGCGGGCTTGAGCATACTCGAACACAACATTCCCGCGTTTCAGACGGCCTTTGAAGAAGCTGTGCGCGAAATGGTGTGCGAAGACGATTTGTCGCAAACCTTCATCACCGACGGCAGCCTGAAAGCCTGCGACATCACGTTGGAACAGGCGCAAAACCTCGCCCGCCACGTTTGGGGACAAGGCTTCGCGCCGCCGAGCTTTACCGACGAATTTCACGTCATCCGTCAGCAGCCTTTGGGTGCGGAGGGCAAACACAAAAAAGTCTGGCTGCAAAAAGACGGCTACGAATTTGAAGCCATGTTCTGGCGGTGCAGCGAAGACATCCCCGAATACATCCGCACAGTTTACCGCCCGGTGGCAAACGAGTGGCGCAATCAGATGGAATTGCAGCTTTACATCGATTACTGGGAAGCCGCTTAAGGCTTGCGAAAGATAAAAGGTCGTCTGAAACCAAAAAACAAGTTTCAGACGACCTTTGTTTTCTAGAAGATTATTGTGCGCCAAATTTCAATACCATCGGCAATCAAGAAAACATGCCCGCACAACTTGTATTTAAATTTCAAAAAACCACCTTATCCGAATGATAAAAACCGGCAATCCGAAAGAAAACAAAACCGAAAATCCCCCTTCTACTCAAACACTTTCAACGCAATATTGTGATGAATCAAACTTCCTGACAGATAAACCCGCGATTGCTTGTCAGTCGGTAGATTTTAAAACATAATGCTTACGCGCCTAAGTATTGGAGTTTTACTACAAATACATGATAGGTAAGCCGTACGCAGCGCAGCAGTTCCAACCGATCAACTCAAAGCAAGGAAGGTCTAAAATGAAAGTAACCAGTTTCGGCGAAGTGTTGTGGGACGATTTTCCAAGCGGCAAAGTGTTGGGCGGTGCGCCGCTGAACGTTCTGGTCCGTTTGCAATCCTTCGCGGTCGATACTGCCATCATCAGCCGTCGCGGCGATGATGCCGACGGCGAAGAGCTGCTGCGCCAAATCCAAGCGAAAAACGTCAATACCGACCTGCTGCAAGTGTGCAAAGAATGCGATACCAGCCTTGTCAAAGTCATCCTGGACAAATGCGGCAGCGCGTCATACGAAATCGTCTATCCCTGCGCTTGGGACCGCATCATCGTCGAAGATGCCGCCTTGCAGCGTGTCGCCGAATCCGATGCCTTCGTGTTCGGCAGCCTCGCCACCCGCGACGAGATTTCCCGCTCGGCATTAGACAAATTGATGGAAAAAGCCAAATTCAAAATCTTCGACGTCAACCTGCGCAAACCCCACTACGACACCGACCGCCTGCTCGCCACCATGAAGCGTGCGGATATGCTCAAGCTCAATGACGACGAATTGTATGAATTATCTGCGGTTTACGGCTCGCCATACCACAGCATCGAACAAAACATCGCCTACCTCAACCGCTTGACCGGCGCACAAACCATCTGCGTCACCTTGGGCGGACACGGTGCAATTTTATACAAAGACGGCGAACTCTACCGCCACTGCGGCTTCCGCATCAAAGTTGCCGATACGGTCGGCTCCGGCGACAGCTTCTTGGCAGGGCTGATCTACAAACTGCTCAACAATGCCGAGCCGCAAGAAGCCATTACCTTCGCCTGCGCACTCGGCGCCCTAGTCGCTTCTAGACACGGCGCGACGCCCGACATTTCCTTACAAGAAATCGAAAGCTTCATGAATCCGGCTTGATGTTTGCCATCAAAGGATGTCACAATAAAAGGTCGTCTGAAAACGGATTTTCTGTTTTCAGACGACCTTTTATATCGCCGATTCACTTTTCAGAATACAGCCTCGTGTTAAGCCGATTCTTCAGGCTATTTACCAAACCGTCACGAACTGCTCCAAATCGGTATTTTTTGCGCCACTGCCCGCCTCAGTCGGTGAACCGACCATCATCAGCCCGATGATTTTATCTTTGTCTTCACAACCAAATGCTTCGCGCAAGAGCGGGCTGTTGACCCACATTCCGGTAATCCACACATTGTCAAAGCCTTGCGCGGACGCGGCAAGCTGCAACCCGTAAGCGGCGCAGCCCGCACTCAACATTTGCTCCCACTCAGGCTTGGGTTTTGCCACTTCGCGGTTGGGCGCAAAAGTCACGCCGATCACCATAGGCGCCATATTGCCGACTTTCTCGGCTTTTTTCATCACATCATCGCCAAAATTCAACTCGGTAACCGTTTGGCGCAACAATTCGCGGAAACGTTGCAAGCCTGCCTCGCTTTGAATGACGGTAAAACGAAACGGACGCATATTGCCATGGTCGGGAACCTGCGTAGCCGCTTGCAGCATATATTCGAGCTGTTCCGCATTCGGCGCGGGGGCGGTAAGTTTTTTAGACGAGCGACGTGTGGTCAAAAGTTGTAAAGCATCCATATTTTATCTTTCAATTCATTTGAAACAACGGAATCCATCTTAGACGGGATTCCTTGTGGAACCATCAAAACGATACAGGCTATATTCGGAAAATACTGCAACAGACGGTGCAAACCGATTGGCTAATACTTAACGCTTTTGCAAGCCATTTTCTTCAACCCGGCACAGAGTAAAGCCGTACCTGCTCAAAACGAACCCTCTATATAGCACAAAGCCGGTTTGAATGCCATGCTTGATGGCGCAACAAAAAGGTCGTCTGAAAACCTGTTGCCAAGTTTTCAGACGACCCCTTCACATCGCAATCATAACCATCAGACCACGACTTCTTCTTTTTTCTTCACTTCCTTCGCGATATTTTCGCGGCTCAGACCGAACATCAGCAAGAGCGGGCTGGCTACCAAGACTGAAGAGTAAATACCGAACACGATACCGATGGTCAATGCCATTGAGAAACCGTGTAACGCTGCGCCGCCGAACACCAGCATGGAAACGACCATTGCCTCGGTCGAGCCGTGGGTGATGATGGTACGGCTCATGGTGGCGGTAATCGCATTGTCGATGACTTGCGGAACGGTGTGTCCGCGCATACTCGGTTTACGGAAGTTCTCACGAATACGGTCGAAGACGACGACGGATTCGTTTACGGAATAGCCCAATACGGCAAGGATACCCGCCAACACGGTCAGTGAAAATTCCCATTGGAAGAAGGCGAAGCAGCCCAAAATAATCACGATGTCGTGCATATTCGCGATGATGGCGGATACGGCGAAACGCCATTCAAAGCGCATCGACAGGTAAACGATGATACCTGCTACGACAAAGCCTAATGCCATCAGACCGTTGGTCACCAGCTCTTCGCCGACCTGCGGGCCGATAAATTCGACTTGGCGCAGGGTAACGTCAGGCTGCTCTTTTTTCAGCAATTCCATAACCTGATTGGAAAGCTGCGCGGAAGTCACTCCTTCTTTGTTGGGCAGGCGGATCATGATGTGTTTGTTCGTACCCAACGCCTGAACTTGGACATCGCCCATTTTCAGGGTATCGAGTTTTTCACGGGTTTTGTTGACGTCCACGCCCTGCTGATATTGCACTTCCATCACGGTACCGCCGGTAAATTCGACGGAGAAGTTCAAACCTTTGGTAATGAGGAAGAATACGGCGGCAATGAAGGTTACCAACGAAATAAAGGTCGTCAGTTTGCCGTAGCTCATAAACGGGATGTCGCGTTTGATTTTAAAGAGTTCCATGTCTTACTCCTTGCCTGCCGCTGTTTCGGCTTTGGGTTTCCATACTGCGCCGATGGAAATGTTCTGTAATTTGCGGCGGCGTCCGTACCAAAGATTCACTAAGGCGCGGAAGACGACGACAGATGAGTACATCGAAGTCAGGATACCCAGACAGTGTACGACGGCAAAACCGCGGACCGGGCCGGAACCGAATACCAAGAGGGCAATACCGGCAATCAGCGAGGTCAGGTTGGAGTCGACGATGGTTGCCCATGCGTGTTGGAAACCGAGATTGATTGCCTGTTGCGGCGGAACGCCTTCGCGCAACTCTTCGCGGATACGTTCGTTAATCAATACGTTGGAGTCAATCGCCATACCCAGCGTCAACGCCAATGCGGCAATACCGGGCAGCGTCAGCGTCGCCTGCATGGCAGACAAAATACCGACCAAGAACAAGATGTTGGTACTCAGGGCGATGGTCGAGAAGAAACCCATCAGACGGTAGTAAACCACCATGAACAAGGCAACGGCGGTAAAGCCCCATAAGGTCGAATGGAAACCTTTTTCAATGTTTTCTTTACCCAAAGACGGGCCGATGGTGCGCTCTTCCACGATTTGCATCGGTGCGGCGAGAGAACCGGCACGCAGCAACAAGGAAGTATCATTGGCTTCCGCCTGCGTCATGCTGCCGGAAATTTCCACGCGTCCACCGGTAATAGCGGAACGGATAACCGGTGCGGTAACCACTTCGGATTTGCCTTGGTCGATCAACACCATCGCCATGCGTTTACCGACGTTAGCAGCAGTCAATTCGCCGAAAATACTGCCACCTGCGCTATCCAAGCTCAGACTGACGGCAGGCGCACCCATTTGGTCGAAACTGGGTTGCGCGTCATTGATGTTGTCGCCGGTCAATTCAACCTGTTTGTTAATCAGCAAGGTTTCAGGATGATCGCCACCACTGGACAACAGCTCGAAACCGCTCGGAACATTGCCTTCCAAAGCTTCGCGCACTTTGACAGGGTCATCTTCCACCATGCGCACTTCCAAAGTCGCGGTACGACCGATGATGTCTTTTGCTTTGGCAGTATCTTGTACACCCGGCAGCTGTACGACGATGCGGTCGAGGCCGGATTGCTGGATGACAGGCTCAGCCACGCCCAACTCATTGACGCGATTATGCAAAGTGGTGATGTTTTGTTTCACTGCATCGGAGCGTACTTTGTTAATCGCTTCTTCGGACAATGTCAGCGTGATGTTATTGCCGTCGGCATTCAAATTTGCCTCAGGGAAAAGCTGACGCAGCTTAGGCATGGCTTTCTGTACGTCAGCAGCGTCCTGCATCGGGACAACCAAACCGTTTTCAATCTGACGGATGGTGCCGGTACGGATTTTTTCGCGGCGCATCTCGCGGCGGATGTCGCCCGAATAACGTTCAAACGTTTTCTGCATCGCGGCTTTCATATCCACTTGCATGGTGAAATGCACGCCACCGCGCAAGTCCAAGCCCAAGAACATCGGATTGGCGCCGATTTTGGCCATCCATTCGGGACTGTCCGCCAACAGGTTGAGCGCGGTGATATAGCCATCGCCCAAAGTGTTTTCGATGACATCGCGGGCTTTAAGCTGCGTTTCGGTATCTTTGAAACGCACTTTCAGCGAGTTGTTCGCAATAAATATCCCGTCAGTCTGAATACCCGCCTGTTTCAGCGCGGCATCGACTTTAGACTGGGTCTGTTCGTTAATAATGATGGCTTGTCGGTTGGTTGATACCTGCACTGCGGGCGTTTCACCGAAAAGGTTGGGCAGCGAATACACTACGGCAACCAAAATCGAGCACGCAATCAGCAGGTATTTCCATAAAGGATAACGGTTCATGGTAAACCTTCGATTTATTATGAAGACAAACAGCCGCGCTCAGCTTTCCGAGGCGGCTCTTGGCAAAAATACGGATTACTCGGCTTTGGCGGCAATCGCGTTACGTTCCACTTCGACTTCGATTTTTGCACCTTGACCGATGTCCACAGTGAAAAACTGTTCGCCGACTTTGGTAACGCGGCCTTTGAAACCTGCTGCCAAAACAACCTTATCGCCGACTTTCAAAGCGGCAAGCATGGCTTGGTGTGCTTTGAATTTCTTTTGTTGAGGACGCATGATCAGGAAGTAGAACACCACCATAATCAGCACTAAAGGGGCAAATTGGGCCACAGTTTGATTCATAATTTGTCCGTTTTCTAAGAGATTAAAATTAAGTAAAACACCGCTTGCGGCAGAAAAAAGCATTGGTACGACCGCAAAATTAAGCTATTCTAAAGGTCGTCTGAAAAATTTCCAAGCCTTTCCCTATTTATTAACCATATTTATCATGTCAGGTCGTCTGAAAATGAATTTTCAACGACATTTAAAACCTGATTCCTTCCTACCAACGACAAGCCCCGCGCCCTTTTCCTCATGAAAAAACTCATTCGACGACTGCGTACGCGCCTACGCCGCCTCTTGGGTAAAAATGCGCGTACGGTCTGGATTTCTCATCCCGTTTTTGCGCAACACCAACCCGGCACAGGTCATCCCGACTCGCCCGAACGCACTGCCGTTATCGAGGCGGAGCTCAAACGTCAGGATATTTGGCGGCATCTTCAAACTGCCGAAGCCGAAGAAATCAGCGATACCCGCCTCGCCTTGGTTCACCCGCGCAAATACCTGCGCTCGCTCGAAGCCTGCCAGCCCCAACCGGACAAAATCTACCGCATCGACAACGATACCGTCATGAGCCATGGTTCGCTCAAAGCCGCCCGTTACGCCGCAGGGGCTGTCGTTCAGGCGGTAGATATGGTGATGAATAAGAAAGCATGGCACGCCTTTTGCGCCATCCGCCCACCCGGACACCACGCGCACAGCGATAAGGCAGGCGGTTTCTGCCTGTTAAACAACGTCGCCGCAGGCGTCATGCACGCCATCGCCGAATATCGACTCCAACGCATCGCCGTCATCGACTTCGATGTCCATTACGGCGACGGCACAGCGGAAATCTTCAAAGACGACCCGCGCGTCCTATTTATGAACCTTTTTGAAACCGACCTCTTCCCATTTCCCGAAACCAATCATTCCGCCAACGGCGCCAATATGTTGCACCTGCCTTTCGCGTCCAACACCGGCAGCCGCGTCTTCCGCACTACCGTACGCGAGCAATGGCTGCACAAACTGACCGCATTCAAACCCGAACTGGTCTTACTGTCCGCAGGTTTCGACGGACACAAACAAGACGAAACAGGTCGTCTGAATCTGCACGAAGCCGATTTCGCCTGGTTGACCCACAAAATCATCCAAGCCGCATCAAGCTGCCCCGGCAGAATCGTTTCCGTACTGGAAGGCGGCTACACGCTCGAACCTTTGGCAAAATCCGCCGCCGCCCATATCGGCGTCTTAGCAGGACTACCCAAAGCAGGCTATGTCGCCGCCTATCAAAAGCATTTGAAACGCGGTGGACAGAAGAAAGAAAATACTGCCCCTGCAAGCCAAATAGGTCGTCTGAAAACAGAAAACAGGTTTTAACTTGCTATTTCCGCATTAAAATATAGTGGATTAAATTTAAATCAGGACAAGGCGACGAAGCCGCAGACAGTACAGATAGTACGGAACCGATTCACTTGGTGCTTCAGCACCTTAGAGAATCGTTCTCTTTGAGCTAAGGCGAGGCAACGCCGTACTGTTTTAAAGTTAATCCACTAATTTTCAAAAAATAAAAGATTGGACTGATAATGAAAAAATTGCTTTTTGTATTATTGGGACTGGCGAGCCTTAATGTGTATGCTGCTGACCCAACCTATGATGCAACCAGAGGCGCATTGCAAAATAATTCGGCATTGTGTGCGTATGGTTACAATCCCAACTGTGCGTCATCTCGTCAGCATCAACGAAAGCAACCTACGGAAATTGTTAATATCGATGTCCCTTCAAAATACGGTGCATGGGCAGCCAATCCTAAAACAGGTATATCAGGTGGCGCACTCGAAATGGATTCACTTGCGGCTGCCAAAAGACAAGCTATTAAAACCTGTGAAGAAGGTGGAAAAAATAAACCGTGTAAAGTTTTGGCTTGGGTTCGGAATGGCTGTCTCGCCGTTGCCCAAGCAAAAGATGGTACACTTTTTTTCGGATCAACTGAGCCTGGTCTTGCTGAAGCCGAAGCCCTAAGAAAATGTCAAAAACATGGAGCTTCACAATGCAGAATTATTGCTCCCGAAGGCTGCTCAATGCCAAAATACTGACATTATCAGATATGATTCAAGGTCGTCTGAACCTCTTTCAGCCGCAAGGTTCCGATTTCGGCTTTTATAGTGGATTAACTTTAAACCAGTACGGCGTTGCCTCGCCTTAGCTCAAAGAGAACGATTCTCTAAGGTGCTGAAGCACCAAGTAAATCGGTTCCGTACTATCTGTACTGTCTGCGGCTTCGTCGCCTTGTCCTGATTTAAAGTTAATCCACTATACTTGAATCAGATACAAGAAACCAAGAAAAAAACCTCTGTCAGACAGAGGTTTTTTAGTTTTTCAGAAACCGGATTATTTCAATTTGGTTTCTTTGTAGATAACGTGTTTACGGGCAACAGGGTCAAATTTTTTGATTTCCAGTTTGCCGGGCATAGTGCGTTTGTTTTTGGTAGTGGTGTAGAAGTGACCAGTACCTGCACTTGACTCCAGTTTGATTTTATCGCGCATTGCAGTAATCCTTAATTAACAGTTTAAATTAAGCTTCGCCGCGAGCACGCAAATCAGCCAATACGACGTCAATGCCTACTTTATCAATGGTACGCAATGCAGCGTTAGAAACGCGCAGGCGAACCCAGCGGTTTTCACTCTCTACCCAGAAACGACGTGATTGCAAGTTAGGCAAAAAACGACGTTTGGTTTTGTTGTTGGCGTGTGATACGTTGTTGCCAGACATCGGGCGCTTACCGGTCACTTTGCAAACTCGTGCCATGGTTAGTCTCCAAACTTCTAAAATAGTAAAACGTGATTTATACCATAAAAAGCAGCATTCATTCAAGCTGTTTGATGAAAAAACGATTGTTTTCGAGAATGAGCCTCTCCAATGTTGTTTTCAGGGAACGCTGTTTCTTAAAACGTAACGGGGACGAATTATAGCGGATTTTGTTATCGAATACATTTGTTTATCCCAATCCTCAGCCCGCAATATCAAGAACGGGGTAAAAGCAAGTTGTAAAAATGCTGATGCGAACAGTCCGTATCAACCGCACCGAACATCAACAAAAAGGTCGTCTGAAATTTTTCAGACGACCTTTGTTCAGACAATCCTATCAGTCCAACTGTGCAACCGATACCGGCAAACCGCGTATTGCGGCAAGCATGGTATTGGCAGTTTTCTGCTGTTGGCGGAACGCTGCCATATTGGTAGGCGTCAGTTTCGGAGTCGGCAATGCAACTGTCGTCGGATTGACCGGCTGACCGTTCACGCGCGCTTCGTAGTGAAGGTGGGGGCCGGTTGAACGTCCGCTTGTACCGACGAAACCAATCACTTCACCTGCCCGGACATTACCTTCCGCCGGCGTAAATGCACTCATGTGACCATAAAGCGTCTCAACGCCATTAGAGTGCCTAATCATGACGGTATTGCCATAACCGCCTTTCCAGCCTTTGAAGGTAATCACACCGTCGGCAGACGCTTTAATCGGTGTGCCTGTTGGTGCGGCATAGTCGATACCTGTATGCATACGGACGGTATGCAAGACGGGGTGAACTCGGTAGCCAAACGGCGAGGAAATACGGGTATAGACAACCGGCTCGATGTTGAATCCCTCTTTCTGCTGGAGCGATTTACCGTTTTGATCATAATAGCTGCCGCTCTCTTCGTCGCCTTTGCCTTGGCTGTAGTAATAAGCCTGATAAGTTTTCCCGCCTTTGACAATCTCAGCCGCCAGAATATCGCCGGTACCCATTTGTTGGCCGCGGAAATACATATTGTTGTACAGAAGACGCACGACATCGCCTTCCTGCAATTCTTCCAAGCTCAGTACGTCAGAGAAAATTTCGCTGAGTGACTCGCGGATTTCGACAGGTATTTCGGCCTGCGCCATCGCACCGCGTGCGGAAGTCCGTACAACGATAGAGCGCAAAGTGGGCATGACTTTCATATCTACTTCAGAAGTAGACAGCTGCCATTTACCTTTGACTTTTTCCAACGCAACAAGGTTTCGTTCCAATTCTTCATCGGTAAAGAATTGTACGTCCGTTACCTGACCTGATGAATCGACACGGATGTTGACGGATTGGTTGGCGCGCAAATGCTGCATATTTTGATCTGCGCTGTTTTTCGCCATGATCTGTTTGATGTCGGTCTGCGCCACACCCATACGCGCCAAAACGTCGGCAAGGGAGTCGCCCTGTTGGACAACTTCCTGCGCCCAATAGCTGGACTGGAAATTGTTGGTTTCAACATAAACGGCGGGCAATTCCTCAGAAATCCGCTCCAACGCAATACCTTGAGGATTGGAAACCGGCTCAGTGACCGCATAGGCAGTCATTACTCCTGACACAGGCAGCAGGATGCCCAACAACGACCAACGTACGGGTTTGTTGTGCCAGAAACGGCGCATGAATGAAAATCGAGTTGTTTTAGTCACGCATTATCCTTCAATGCGGTAATAATCACTCTACCACCGCATTTCTTATGTCATTTGAAATTATTGAGTTTAATTGTTTATCTTATCAACCGTGTTTACGGTCTCTCCCAGACAATATATATACCAAGTGAATAAAATAAACAATCAAATTTACTCAGAACCGAGCATGATTATCGGGGCTATTCTTTTGATTTACACCCCTTTTTTCTGAAATTTACGAGAACTTGATTATAACATATGCACACTTCCAACTCAAAAACGCCATCCATCATCCAACCTGATAATGACATTGGTTATTTTGAGTATGTTGTATTTTCTCGCGTAAAATAAGCTTTTTCCGTTCTGACCACCGCCATGAATCTGACGCTTGCCCTCCCCTCCCTCAACCGTCAAAAAGATGAGACACTCCCTCCTCTCCAGCTTCCTGCTTTTAACCAAATCTTGCGATATGGGTTATTACATAAACAAGAAATGAAGCCGTCTGATTTTTATCGCCGGCATTTATGGAAGGGAAGTTTGTTGACACAAATCAAAGAGATGACGGGGATTCCACCGCATCAGGCGGCAGCGTTTGCCAGCCCGATATGGCAGCAAATGGGATTGCACCAAGTCAGCGTAGTCAGCGGCGAACATCTGCAAATCACAAAAGAAGAAGCCGCTCGATTATGTTTGGAACTGTCTGAGTTTTACAGCAAAGAGGGTTGGCATTTTCTGCCTGTCCGTCCCGATTTTTGGCTGATCACTTTGCCATCGGAAAGCGATTGGGGGATTGCGCCGGTATTGGATATCTACGGACAAATCGGGTCGGCGGACCAAGCTGATGGAAAAGACGCCTTGCAATGGTTGGGAATGCAGACTGAAATTCAAATGTGGCTGCATCAACACCCGCTCAACGCCGTCCGCACTCAAAACGATACTCCTACAATCAACGGGCTTTGGCTGTGGCAGGATTTAACGGGACTGCGATCTGCGGACTTCGTCGCTTCCGACAGCATTTGGGCGCAATTTTCAGACGACCCCTGCTTGGATGTGCCTTATGATTTTCAGGCTTGGCTGGATGCGGTTGCCGAATCGGGCATTCATCCCGCCAACCCTGTCATTTTTCTGGACGACTTGGCTGTTACGGAACAAACAGGCGATATTCAGACATACCAAGAAATTTTAGAAAGCTGGGAAACCCGCTGGTTTGCCCCGCTTTGGCAGGCAGTCTCGCAAGGTCGTCTGAAAAATCTGTCTATCAGTACCGACGGTGAAAACGGCGGCACTTTACACATCACGCCGTTTTCAAAATGGAAATTCTGGCACCCGAAAAAAACATTTACCGGCAGATGGTAATGCGCCCGCCCCGCCTCGCCGCCCTGTTTATAGAAACACCAATAACGTTTACAATACGCGACCATTCTACTATTTGCACACACCGCCCATGAAAATCCGACTCGGTCAGCACAATGCACCTGATTTTCCGCAAGGAGCGGCCGTCACTATCGGTAATTTCGACGGCGTACACCTCGGTCACAAACACATCCTGCAAAAACTCAAAAACGAAGCCGATTCGCGCAACCTTCCCGTTATCGTCGTCATTTTCGAGCCGCAACCCAAAGAATTCTTCTCCCTAAAAGCAGGCTTTACGCCCCCATGCCGCATCAGCCCCTTGCGTACCAAGCTGGATTTGTTGAGCGATACCGGTTGTATCGACGCCGTATGGGTGCTGCGTTTCAACCAAGAATTTGCCGATATGAGCGCACAGGATTTCATCGACAAACTGCTGCGCCAAACCCTCAACACACGCTACCTGCTTATCGGCGACGATTTCCGCTTCGGCGCCGGACGCGAAGGCTGTTTCGACTTATTGAAGCAGCAAAGCGATATACAAACCGAACGCACGCCTTCCGTCATCGTCGAAGACATCCGCACCAGCAGCACAGCCGTGCGCGAGGCCTTGACAGACGGCAACTTGGCTTACGCTAAAAAGCTTTTGGGCCACGATTACGTTTTGAGCGGCAAAGTCAAACACGGCAAAAAACTCGGCAGAACCATCAACGCCCCCACCGCCAACATCCAACTTCCGCCCCACCGCTATCCTCTGCGCGGCGTATTCGTCGTCGAAGCGGACGGTACATTCGGCACACGGCGCGGCGTTGCCAGCTTCGGACTCAACCCGACCGTCAGCAGCAACAATTCGCAAAAACTCGAAGTCCATTTGTTTGATTTTGAAGGCAATCTTTATGGACAACGTTTGAAAGTACGTTTCCTGCACAAACTGCGTGACGAACAAAAATTCAGCAATATCGAAGCATTGAAACTGCAAATCGAACAAGATATAGAAGAGGCGAAACAATGGCAGGAAACGGATTATAGTGGATTAAAATTGCAATGATACGGCGTTGCCAACGCCCTTATGTACTACCCGTACACGGCGGGCGTTGCCGCCTTTTCTCATTTTTATTTTAATCCACTATAAAAGCATCTGCGGCCATTGTCGGATAAAAATGAAAAAGGTCGTCTGAAATCTTTTCAGACGACCTTTTTCACAATATGCAGACATCAGCCTGCGAGATTTCTAATGGCCTAAATTCAAAAAGGACGACAACCGTCAAAACGGTGCGCGGGGAACAAAATCCCTCTTTTAATTCAGTCCACTATATCCTACTTATTTAGCAGCAGGAGCCTGTTCTTGGGCGGCAGAAGGTGCAGTTTCGGTAGTAGTTTTACCTTGACCGGTCAGCGGGCTGGCAGCTTCGGCTTCCGGTGCAGCAGTTTCAGCAGCTTTGTCGGTTTTCAGGTCGTTGGCTTGTTTTTTAGCTTTATTGGCTTTTTTGTGAACGTGTTCTGCTTTAGCGGCTTTGCCGGAAGCAGGTTGGGCCATAGCCACAGGAGCAGCGATCAGACCGGCAGAAACAAGAACGAGAGAGGTCAATTTAGACAATGTTTTCATGTGTAATATCCTTTCGGGAAATTTGTCTGATAAAATCATTCCGTCAAATGCCAAATGGCAATTTGCGTAAAGACAACCGCATAACCAATTGGTGCGATTGAGTTTTTATTGTAACGGTTTGTTTGTAAACCGAAGTCAGCTCGAGCGAAATTGAAATAAAGTTTCAAAAGGAGGGTTAACCCCCTTGTCCTGCTTTATTAATCGCACCTCATAGCTTGATTGTTTAAATTTATATATTTCATGGCATTACATCCGATGATTTTCGAACACTCTCGATTCCGCAATGCATCCTACATCCTGATGGGGCTTGCCCTGCTTGCGGTGCTGTATTTCCACTTTTTGCCCCTTTTGCTCGCCGTGATACTGACCTACGTCTTCATCACCAAGACCAACGGCCTGATTCTTTGGCTGCGCCGCCGTACGCTCACGCGCAATACGTTTCTGCACAAATCGCTCAACGCGCACAATATCAACCTGATTTCGACCACGCTGACCATAGGCATCGTATTGACGGTTATCCTCTTGATGTCGCTGGGGATTTACCACCTGATTCACGGCGGGCACATCACCGTGATGCTGACCAAGCTGGCGGCGATTTTGGAGGACACGAAAAACAGCAGCAGCCTGCCGCAGTCGGTTTTGAACATGCTGCCCAACAATACCGCCGAAATCAAAGCCTATGCGGTCAAATTGATTGAAGAATACAGCGCCGCGCTGACGCGCATCAGCAAAAACAGCTTCACCTCGTTCGTGTACATCCTTATCGGCATCATCATCGGCGCAATGCTCAGTTTCCACCGCCTCAACATGCGCAAAAACCGCCGCAAAATGCCGCCCTTCAAGGCAGAACTGGTGCGGCGGATTGTGAACTTCGAAACCAGCTTCGAGCGCGTGTTTCTGGCACAGGTCAAAATCTCACTGATCGATACCGTGCTGACGGGCGTGTACCTTTATCTAATCCTGCCGCTTTTCGGCGTGGAGTTGCCGTTTAAACTAACCGTGTTGGTCATCGCCTTCATCGTCGGGCTGATTCCCGTCGCAGGCAACCTGATTTCCAACACCATCATTATCATCTTGAGCCTCGGCGCGTCTTTATATGTAGCGGTCGCTTCGCTGGTGTTTCTGGTCGTCATCCACAAGCTCGAATACTTCCTGAATGCGAAAATCATCGGTTCGGAAATCGAATCAAGCGCATGGGAACTGCTGGTGGCGATGGTCGTGTTCGAACGGATTTTCGGCGTCGGCGGCATCATCGTCGCACCGGTTTATTATGCGTATCTGAAGAATGAGTTGAAACAGCAGAAGCTGATTTAGATAGTGTTTGAAATATAGATGAAAGGTCGTCTGAAAAGCTCGAAATAGGTTTTTCAGACGACCTTTTTCAGTTACGGCAACCTTATCCCTTCCCCCGTCCGGCGGGGGAAGGGCAGGATGGGGGTGGCTTGCAAATATATAGAATAAGGGCAAAGAGCCACCCTCTCCCCAACCCTCTCCCGCCAGACGGGAGAGGGGGCAGATTACTGAATGCCGCCGTTACTGTTTTTTAGTATCGTATTGAGGCGATAATGGATTTAAAGTATCAGAATACAAAGAGGTCGTCTGAAAAGATTGAGATAGGTTTTTCAGACGACCTCTTTCAGTTACAGCAACCTTATCCCTTCCCCTGTCTGGCGGGGGAAGGTTAGGATGGGGTGGCTTGCATATATACGGCATAAAGGGTAAGAACCACCCTCTCCCCAACCCTCTCCCGCCGGACGGGAGAGGGGGAGAATTCTCGTGGGCAAAACCCACGCTACGATTGTTATCCCTCAAATCAACACAAAAAATTCCGCTATGGGTTTTCTCCAACTTTAGGCGTTGCCCGACGGTGTAGCGTGGGCTTTGCCCGCGAATCCTGCTGTTTTTTTTAGATATTTCGTTATGTTTCTTTTCTGTCGGACGAAACAGCCGATTCATCAGCCGCCGTCATTCCCGCGCAGGCGGGAATCCAGACTTTGAAAGGCCGCTGCAATTTTTAAATATTTCCATAGCTTCCAAAACCTAGATTCCCGCCTACGCGGGAATGACGAAGCAGGTATTTTCCATTTGCATCTGCTAAAGAGGCCGTCTGAAAATCCCCAAAACAGGTTTTTCAGACGACCTTTTTCTTCTCCTACTCATTCCAACCCGACTTCTAAATACTCGCGCTATGCCCTACCCGCACATGGCTGTGATGGTCGCGGCCTTCGTGGTCGTAGTCGGATTTGAAGCCTTTGAGTACGACGTCTATGTCGTTTTCCTTGGCAAAGACGTTGGCGAAGTCTTCAATCAGTTCCAATACGTCGCCGGCGATGTAGGACGAACGTTCGGCGTTGATGGTTACTTTCGAACCCGGACGGATGTTTTTCAGGGTTTTCTTGATGGCGGCTTTGTTCAGGAACGAGACTTCTTCTGCCAGTTCCAAGCTGATTTCGTCGGCTTCGGCGAGTTCTTCGCGGCTGAGGTAGTAGGCGCGTTTCATGTTGCCTTGAAGGATGAAGATGATGCTGATGGCGAGCCCGATGCCGACGCCTTTGAGCAGGTCGAGCGCGACGACGGCGGCGAGGGTGGCGGCGAATGGGATGAACTGGTACAGCCCTTTATGCCAGAAATGCAGGAGGGTCGCGGGTTTCGCCAGTTTGTAGCCCACCAGCAGCAAGACGGCGGCGAGGGTGGACAGGGGGATCATATTGAGGATAAAGGGAATCGCTAAAACGCACACCAGCAACAAAACGCCGTGGATAACGGCAGACAGTTTGTGCGTCGCGCCTGCATTGGCGTTGGCGGACGAGCGCACGACGACGGAGGTGATGGGCAGGCCGCCGATGAGCGAGCTGACGATGTTGCCTGCGCCCTGCGCGCGCAATTCGCGGTTGGTGTCGGTGATGCGGCGGTGGGTGTCGAGGCGGTCGGCGGCTTCGATGCAGAGCAGGGTTTCAATCGAGGCGACGATGGCGATGGTGATGCCGGTCATCCAAACGTAGCTGTTGCCGAAACCTGAAAAATTGGGCAGCGTGAGCATAGCTGCGGCTTCGCGCCATGTGTCGGGGACGGGCAGTTGGACGAGTTGTCCGGCGGGAATGGTAAGGCTGCTGCCGCTGGCGATGAACCATTGGTTCATCAGTATCCCCGCACCCACGGCAACCAGCGCGGCGGGCAGGGCTTTGATGTTTTTCAGCACGGGGATTTTGTCCCATACGATTAGGATCGCCATCGACACGCCCGCTACCAAAAGAGAACCTGTGTGGATGTCGGCGAACAGGGCGGTGGGGTCGGCGAGGCTGCCGCTACTGCCCAAGGCAAACGGAATCTGTTTCATGATGATAATCACGCCGATGCCCGCCAACATGCCTTCGATAACGGACACGGGGATGTATTCGGCAAGGCTGCCGGCGCGGATGAAGCCGAGCAAAAGCTGGATGGCGCCGGCGATTAAGCCTGCACACAGGAACAGCTCGAACGAACCGAGTTCGGTAATGGCGGCAAGGATAATCGCCGCCAAGCCTGCGGCGGGGCCGGACACGCTGATGTGCGAGGTGCTGAGGGAACCGATGACGATGCCGCCGACGATGCCCGCCAACACGCCGGACAACGGCGGCGCGCCTGAAGCAAGCGCGATGCCGAGGCACAACGGCAGGGCGACGAGGAAGACGACCAGTCCGGAAGCGAAATTGGACTTGAACAGGCTGCCCAAAGGTTGTTTTTTCTGATGGGGTTTCATGGTGAGGGGTACTCCTGATGTGTGTGTTTGTGTGTATGTTTTTTGTATGGATGAAGCAGGGTTGCGGGAGGGAAAGGCCGTCTGAAAAAATCGGACATAGCGGATAAACTTATTTTTCAGCCGCCGGACAAACTCACCCGCCGTCCTTCCCGTGCAGGCGGGAATCCACCTTTGGGAGACGGTTTATCGAGTTTCACAAATATTGTTTATCGTCCGAACGGATTTCCGCCTGCGCGGGAAGGGCGGCATCTTTCCAAGCGATATTTTCAGACGGCCTCCGGCCTATCAACCCGCTTTCTTGCGCGCGTTGACCACCCATTCTGAATCGGTGAGGTCGTAGATTTTCTGGATGTCGGCGAGGATGTTTTTGAAGTCGATGTTCAAATCGATGAGGCGGCCGGTGCGCAGGTCGAAGACCCAGCCGTGCACAATCGGGTAGCCGTCGAGCAGGTAGCGTTCCTGCACGCACGCCATTTTGATGACGTTGAGGCACTGTTCCTGCACGTTCAATTCGACCAGGCGGTCGTAGCGCAGGTGTCCGTCCTCAATCGCGTCCAATTCTTCCTGATGCAGGCGGTACACGTCGCGGATGCTGCGCAGCCACGGGTTCATCGAACCCAAATCCTGCGGTTTCATCGCCGCTTTGATGCCGCCGCAGTTGTAGTGGCCGCAGATGATGATATGTTTGACTTTCAGGTGCGACACGGCATATTCGATGGCAGAGGCGGCATTCATGTCCAAACCGTGCACAAGGTTGGCGACGTTGCGGTGTACAAACACGTCGCCCGGCTCAAATCCCATCAGTTCTTCCGCCGCGACACGGCTGTCGGAGCAGCCGATGTAGAGGTATTCGGGGTTTTGCCCGTCGGCGAGGTCTTTGAAGTAATCGGGGTATTGCTGTCTCTTCGTTTCCTGCCATTTGCGGTTGTTTTCAAAAATGACTTCGTATGATTGGCTCATGCGGCTTCCTTTCTGCTTGATGTGTCGTCTGTTTTTTTTGTTACCGCGCCCTGTTGCGGATGCGGCCTCTGTAAGGGTTGCGCATTCTAGGAAGGCAAAATTAGAGAAAAATTAGCCATAAAATGCCGTATAAATATGTAAATTCGGCATTTTCAAGCAAAAGGTCGTCTGAAAACCCTTTTTCAACCCAACCAAACAAAAAAGGAGAAACCGCCGTTTCTCCCTATCTTTCAAAAAATTAAACCGCTCTCATCCACTCGCCGCCACCCCGCTCGAAAAACCCCTGCTGTCTGCCATTTCCCTGCAATTTTCAGACGACCTCCTTACCAATCCTTACACTTTACGGCATAATGGCGGACTGTTAATCCGAGGAGAATTTCATGTCCGTCAAAACCCCGTCGCTATTCGGCGGCGCCATGATTATCGCCGGTACAGTCATCGGCGCAGGCATGCTTGCCAACCCGACCGCCACCTCCGGCGTCTGGTTCACAGGCTCGCTGATTGTGTTGCTCTACACTTGGTTTTCCATGCTCTCCAGCGGCCTGATGATCCTTGAAGTCAACACCCACTATCCGCACGGCGCCAGCTTCGACACCATGGTCAAAGACCTGCTCGGACCGATTTGGAACGTCATCAACGGCGTTGCCGTCGCCTTCGTTTTATACCTGCTCACCTACGCCTACATCTTCGTCGGCGGCGACTTGACCGCCAAAGGGCTGGGCAGTGCGGTAGGCAGCGACGTTTCGCTCACCGTCGGACAGCTTGTCTTCTTCGGCATCCTCGCCTTTTGCGTGTGGGCGTCGGCACGGCTGGTCGATCGCTTCACCAGCGTCCTCATCGGCGGCATGGTGCTGACCTTCATTTGGGCGACCGGCGGGCTGATTGCCGATGCCAAACTGCCCGTCCTCTTCGACACCCAAGCCCCCGCAGGCACGAGCTACTGGATTTACATCTCCGCCGCCCTGCCCGTCTGCCTCGCCTCCTTCGGCTTCCACGGCAACGTCTCCAGCCTGCTCAAATACTTTAAAGGTGATGCGCCCAAAGTGGCGAAATCCATCTGGGCGGGCACACTGATTGCGCTGGTGATTTACGTCCTGTGGCAAATCGCCATCCAAGGCAACCTGCCGCGCAATGAGTTCGCCCCCGTGATTGCCGCCGAAGGACAAGTCTCCGTCCTCATCGAAACCCTGTCCAAGTTCGCCCAAACCGGCAGCATGGACAAAGTGTTGACCCTCTTCTCCTACATGGCGATTGCCACTTCCTTCCTCGGCGTAACGCTCGGCCTCTTTGACTACATCGCCGACATCTTCAAATGGAACGACAGCGTGTCCGGCCGCACCAAAACCGCCGCCCTTACCTTCCTGCCGCCCCTGATTTTCTGTCTGTTGTATCCAACAGGCTTCGTTACTGCCATAGGCTACGTCGGTCTGGCGGCAACCATTTGGACCGGCATCATCCCCGCCATGCTGCTCTACCGTTCGCGCCAAAAATTCGGCGCAGGCAAAAACTACAAGATTTACGGCGGATTCGGACTGATGGTTTGGGTTTTCCTCTTCGGCGTCATCAACATCGCCGCGCAGGTATTAAGCCAACTCGAACTCGTCCCCGTGTTCAAAGGCTGACAAGCAAATTCGATACCCCGGAGGTCGTCTGAAAACAGATTTCAGACGACCTCTCCCGTTTTCCGTTACAATAAACACCCTCCGAATCACAGCACACGACCGTCCATGTACGACAACATCCGCTTCCACCTAGACGAAGAATATCCCGAAGGCCTGCCGTCCGAAAACGCCGCCACGCATATCGGCATGTACTGGATATGGGCGGCGCAGGCGGGGCTGGCGAATCCCGTTTGGCAAACCGCCCCCGAAAGCGCGGAAGATTTCGCCAATATGCTCAAAGGCAGAACCAGCGGCCGCCGCTTCCTGCTCAAACACATGGACGGCGCGCTCACGCCCGACGACTTCACCGAACAAGGGCAGAAATTCACCTCCTATTACTACGACAATGAAGAAGACGGCTACGGCGCATTTTTAGAAGACTACGTTCGCACCCTCGACACCCCGTCGCTTGGCGGCTTCTACCACGTCCCCAACACCCCCGAAATCTACAAACGCCTCAAACCCGTCTTTCAGGCAGCGTTTGAGCAATGGAAAAACCATTTAGCATCCACAGTCGGAGAGCAACCGTGAAACTCATCATCCTCGACCGCGACGGCGTCATCAACCAAGACCGCGACGACTTCGTCAAATCCGTAGACGAATGGATACCCATAGAAGGCAGCATGGACGCCATCGCCTTCCTGACGCAGGCAGGCTACAACATCGCCGTCGCCACCAACCAATCCGGCATCGGCCGCAAATACTTTACCGTCCAAGACCTGACCGAAATGCACGCCAAAATGCACCGCCTCGTCCGTCAGGCGGGCGGCGAAATCGACGGCATCTGGTTTTGCCCGCACACCGCCGCCGACAACTGCGACTGCCGCAAACCCAAGCCCGGCATGATTTACGACATCCTCGAACGCTTCAAAGCCGACCCCGCCGAAACCTGGCTGGTCGGCGACAGCCTGCGCGACCTGCAAGCCATGCACGAAGCCGGCGGTAAAACCGCGCTCGTCATGACCGGCAAAGGCAAGAAAACCCTGTCGCAACAGGAAAAAGAATTACCCGAAAACACCCAAATCTTCGATAGCCTGCTCGCCTTCTCCCAATACATCATGCACGAAGCCGCGCAAGACCGTGCAGACGGACAGGCAAATCCGTAAATACACGAGGTCGTCTGAAACCCTGTTTCGCCCCATTTCAAGCCCAAACAAGATTTCAGACGACCCATCCGACAGGTAGAAACATGCTCCTCATCCGCAACCTAACCTACTGGTTCATCCTCAGCACCAGCCTGATTTTACTTTTCCCCTTCATGCTCCTCGCCCTGCCCGTCCAAGGCGGCGCGCACAAAATGGCGCAAATCTGGGTACGCATCCTCAACTGGTCGCTCAAACACATCATCGGACTCAAATACCGCCTCATCGGCGCCGAAAACATCCCCGACCGCCCCTCCATCATCTGCGCCAAACACCAAAGCGGCTGGGAAACCCTCGCCCTGCAAGAAATTTTCCCGCCGCAGGTTTACGTCGCCAAACGCGAGCTGTTCAAAATCCCCTTCTTCGGCTGGGGTCTGAAACTCGTCAAAACCATAGGCATAGACCGCAGCAACAGCCGCGAAGCCAGCAAACAACTGATGGAACAAGGTATGGCGCGCAAAAACGAAGGCTACTGGATTACCATCTTCCCCGAAGGCACACGCCTACCGCCCGGCGAAAAAGGCCGCTACAAACTCGGCGGCGCGCGCATGGCGAAAATGTTTGAAATGGACATCGTCCCCGTCTCCCTCAACAGCGGCGAATTTTGGCCGAAAAACGCCTTCCTCAAACACCCCGGCACCATCACCGTCGTCATCAACCCCGTTATCCCCCACGGCAGCGGCACGGAAGCCGAATTGATGGCGGAATGCGAAAAACGGATTGAAACGCAACAACCCCTTATCGAAGGAAAAGGACCGTTTGCCGTCGCAAAGGTCGTCTGAAAACGCAGATTCGCCCCGACACCGACCCAATCCATGTCCCGACACTACGCCCACACCCTTTCAGACGGCCAGTCCATCCGAATCCGGCTCAAACGCAGCGCCAAGAAAAACCTCATCCTGCGCCCCGTATCCCGTGACACCGTCAGCATCAACGTTCCCCCGTTTGTCAGCCATCGCTTTCTCGCCCAATGGCTGACCGACAACGAACCGCTCTTGCGCCGCACCCTAGACCAAGCCCCGACCGCCGCCGCATCCGCCGACACCCTCCCCGAATGGATTTGGTATCAAGGCGTTCAGACGACCCTGTCCGTCCACAGCGGCAACCACATCCAAATCAGGTCGTCTGAAATCCTGCTGCCCGAAAAAGAACCCGCCGCCCAACTGACCCACCTGCGCCGCTTCCTGCACGAACGCGCCCGCGAATACCTGCTGCCGCGCCTCGAACACCACGCCCGCGCCACCGCCCTCATTCCCGCCGCGACCGCCCTCTCCAACGCCAAAACCTTCTGGGGCGTCTGCCGCCACACCACCGGCATCCGCCTCAACTGGCGGCTCATCGGCGCACCCGATTACGTTGCAGACTACATCTGCATCCACGAACTCTGCCACCTGCCCCACCCCAACCACAGCCCGCAATTTTGGGCAACCGTCAACCGCCTCACCCCGCACACCCAAACCGCCGAAACATGGCTGAAAGCCCACGGGCGCGAATTGTTTGCATTAGGCTAAAGCGTGCGATACGCCGATACATCAAGGTCGTCTGAAACCCCGTTTCGCCCGTTTCAAGCCCAAACAAGATTTCAGACGAACCAATCCATGATGGCTACGCGCAACAAATCATGCCAATCCGTCACAAACCATCCGCCCCACTATCCGCCCGCCCTGCAAAACAGGATATAGTGGATTAACTTTAAACCAGGACGGCGTTACCTCGCCTTAGCTCAAAGAGAACGATTCTCTAAGGTGCTGAAGCACCAAGTGAATCGGTTCCGTACTATCTGTACTGTCTGCGGCTTCGTCGCCTTGTCCTGATTTAAATTTAATCCACTATAATGCCGTATACTTTTGCGACGACAGCCCGCGCATCATCCGTCCGACAAAAAAGGCTAAAATACGCAGACTTTCAGACGCGTGAAAACAAGCCTTAACCCACGCGACACATCAAACCGCCCGACAAACAGACAACATCCGCATCCCGCCACACAAACAGACAACATTGAGGGAAAACACATCATGATCAGCATTTTCGACATTTTCAAAATCGGCATCGGCCCTTCCAGCTCCCACACTGTCGGCCCCATGAAAGCCGCCGCCGCCTTTTCAGACGACCTCAAACAATCAGGTCTAGACGCGCAAACCGAACGCATCGTCATCGATATTTACGGCTCACTGGCGCTGACAGGACGCGGACACGGCACATTCGACGCCCTCCTGCTCGGCTTGGAAGGCAGCCTGCCGCACGACATCCCCCTTGCCGACATCCCCGACCGTCTCGAACGCATCCGCACGCAACACATCCTCCGCCTCAACGGACGCGAAATCAGCTTCAACCCCGACAGCGACCTGAATATACGCGGCGACCAAGTGTTGCCCAAACACCCGAACGGACTGAATTTCACCGCCTACGGCAAAGACGGCGGCAAACTCAAAGAACAAATTTACTACTCCGTCGGCGGCGGCTTTATCGTTACCGATCAAGAGTTTGACCAACAAGCCGAACAAACGCGTCCAGTTCCCTACCCTTACACCAGCTGCGCCGAACTGCTCGCCCAATGCCGCATGAACCAGCTCGACATCTCCGAAGCCGTGTTGGCAAACGAAGCCGCGCTTGCCGGTTGCAGCGAAGCCGAAATCCGCCGCCGCGTCGCCGGCGTTGCCGACGTTATGGAAGGCTGCATCAAACGCGGGCTGGCGGCAGACGGCGAACTGCCCGGCGGCTTAAACGTCCGCCGCCGCGCCCCGCAGCTCGCCGCCAAACTCAAAGCCCTGCGCGAAACCGAAATCGTCAACACCCAACTTTGGCCTATGGTTTACGCCATGGCGGTCAACGAAGAAAACGCCGCCGGCGGACGCGTCGTTACCGCCCCGACCAACGGCGCAGCCGGCATCATCCCCGCCGTCCTGCACTACTTCCGCAAGTTCAACCCGCACGCCACACAAGAGCGCGTCGAAAACTTCCTGCTCACCGCAGGCGCCATCGGCATCCTCTACAAAACCAACGCCTCCATCTCCGGTGCGGACGTCGGCTGCCAAGGCGAAGTCGGCGTCGCCTGCTCCATGGCGGCGGGCGCATACGCCGAAGTCATCGGCGGCACGCCCAAACAAGTGGAAAACGCCGCCGAAATGGCGATGGAACACCATTTGGGCCTGACCTGCGACCCCGTCGGCGGATTGGTGCAAATCCCCTGCATCGAACGCAACGGCATCGCCGCCGAAAAAGCCCTCAAACTCGGCACCCTCGCCCTGCTGGAAGACGGCACGGACAAAAAAGTCTCGCTCGACGAAGTCATCCAAACCATGCTGCAAACTGGGCGCGACATGAAGTCCACCTACAAAGAAACCTCGCTTGCCGGACTCGCCATCACCCTCCAGAAAAAAGCTGTCCCCGTCTCCGTCCGCGTTGTGGAATGTTGAAAACGGAGCAGACAAAAAGGTCGTCTGAACATTTTTTCAGACGACCTTTTTGATGGATTCGACTCCTGCCGTATGTATAGTGGATTAACTAAATCAGGACAAGGCGACGAAGCCGCAGACAGTACAGATATCACTTGGTGCTTCAGCACCTTAGAGAATCGTTCTCTTTGAGCTAAGGCGAGACAACACCGTACTGGTTTAAAGTTAATCTACTATACACAAAACCATCGCCGCAAATGACGGCAAGCCTTCAGCCCTATTTGCGGCGCAACATTTTCAGACGACCCCTCAGCTTAAAAGGTCGTCTGAAAAATCATTTCAGCCTTACCGTTTCAAAGCCAGCGTCAACACGCCCGCCGTAACCAGTCCCAAGCCTACCCATTCCTGCGTGCTGGGGCGTTCGTCCAGAAAAACCACCGCCATCAGCGCGACCAATACCAGGCTGAATTTATCGACGGGGGCGACTTGCGAGGCGTTGCCCAGTTGCAGGGCTTTGAAGTAGGCGAGCCAGGATGCGCCGGTGGCGAGGCCGGAGAGAATCAGGAATGTCCAGTTTCTTCCCGTAAACCCGTTTACGCCCTGCCATTTGCCGGTATAGGTCAGGAACAAGACCAGCGCGGCGAGGATGACCAGCGTGCGGATGAAGGTGGCGAAATCCGAATCGATGCCCTGCAAACCCATTTTGGCGAAAATCGCCGTCAGCGAGGCGAAGCCTGCGGAAGCCAATGCCCAGAAAAGCCATGCGTTGCTGCCCATGTTTGTCCGTTTCTCTTGTGGATTGTCAACAATATGAACCGTATTTTTGTTGAATTATCGAATTTTTCACTGCGATTCATTCTCAGATAACGCTATAATATGCCTAATATTCTTTTGAATCCATCAGCGTTTGTCTTTCCGATGGGCTTTCAGACGACCCTCCTCTTTTTCTTCTCCATTCAGTAAAGGAAAATCATGAGCTTCAAAACCGATGCCGAAATCGCCCAATCCTCCACCATGCGTCCGATTGGCGAAATTGCCGCCAAGCTGGGTTTGAACGTTGACAATATCGAACCCTACGGCCATTACAAAGCCAAAATCAATCCTGCCGAAGCGTTCAAACTGCCGCAAAAACAAGGCCGTCTGATTTTGGTTACCGCCATCAACCCGACTCCGGCGGGTGAAGGCAAAACCACCGTGACCATCGGTTTGGCGGACGCGTTGCGCCACATCGGCAAAGACGCCGTTATCGCCCTGCGCGAACCTTCTTTGGGGCCTGTGTTCGGCGTCAAAGGCGGCGCGGCAGGCGGCGGCTATGCCCAAGTTTTGCCGATGGAAGACATTAATCTGCACTTCACCGGCGACTTCCACGCCATCGGTGCGGCGAATAACTTGCTCGCCGCCATGCTCGACAACCATATTTACCAAGGCAACGAGTTGAACATCGACCCCAAACGCGTGCTGTGGCGGCGCGTGGTCGATATGAACGACCGCCAGTTGCGCAACATCATCGACGGCATGGGCAAACCCGTTGACGGCGTGATTCGTCCCGACGGCTTTGACATCACCGTCGCCTCCGAAGTGATGGCGGTATTCTGCCTCGCCAAAGACATCAGCGATTTGAAAGAACGTTTGGGCAACATCCTCGTCGCCTACGCCAAAGACGGCAGCCCCGTTTACGCCAAAGATTTGAAAGCCCACGGCGCGATGGCGGCATTGCTCAAAGACGCCATCAAGCCTAACTTGGTGCAAACCATCGAAGGCACGCCCGCCTTCGTACACGGCGGCCCCTTCGCCAACATCGCCCACGGCTGCAACTCCGTTACCGCCACCCGTCTGGCGAAACACCTTGCCGATTACGCCGTAACCGAAGCAGGCTTCGGCGCGGATTTGGGTGCGGAAAAATTCTGCGACATCAAATGCCGCCTTGCCGGTTTGAAACCCGACGCAGCTGTCGTCGTCGCCACCGTCCGCGCCTTGAAATACAACGGCGGCGTAGAACGCGCCAACCTCGGTGAAGAAAACCTCGAAGCCTTGGCAAAAGGCCTGCCCAACCTGCTGAAACACATTTCCAACCTGAAAAACGTCTTCGGCCTGCCCGTCGTCGTCGCCATCAACCGCTTCGTGTCCGACTCCGATGCCGAGTTGGCCATGATTGAAAAAGCCTGCGCCGAACACGGCGTCGAAGTTTCCCTGACCGAAGTGTGGGGCAAAGGCGGCGCGGGCGGCGCGGATTTGGCGCGCAAAGTCGTCAACGCCATCGACAACCAACCCAATAACTTCGGCTTCGCCTACGATGTCGAATTGAGCATCAAAGACAAAATCCGCGCCATCGCCCAAAAAGTGTACGGCGCGGAAGACGTCGATTTCAGCGCAGAAGCATCCGCCGAAATCGCCTCGCTGGAAAAACTGGGCTTGGACAAAATGCCCGTCTGCATGGCGAAAACCCAATATTCCCTCAGCGACAACGCCAAACTCTTGGGCTGCCCCGAAGGCTTCCGCATCACCGTGCGCGGCATCACCGTTTCCGCCGGCGCAGGCTTCATCGTCGCCCTGTGCGGCAACATGATGAAAATGCCCGGCCTGCCCAAAGTACCCGCCGCCGAGAAAATCGACGTGGACGCAGACGGCGTGATCCACGGCTTGTTCTAATTTGAGTCGGCAGTGAAGTAAAACGGCAAAGGTCGTCTGAAAACGGTTTTCAGACGACCTTATATTATTTGGAACAGTTTCAACTCAAACTCGACAACCCGTAGCGTGGGCTTTGCCCGCGAATCCTCCCCTAATGAAAATAGTCGTCTGAAAAGACGGAGCAAATCCGCCGCACTCGTTTTCAGACGACCTTATATTATTTGAAACGGTTTAAACTCAACCGCGACAACCCGTAGCGTGAGCTTTACCCACGAATCCTCCCCTGATGAATAGTCGTCTGAAACGATAGAGCAAACCCACCGCATTGGTTTTCAGACGACTATTTATAGTGGATTAACTTTAAACCAGTACGGCGTTGCCTCGCCTTGTCGTACTATCTGTACTGTCTGCGGCTTCGTCGCCTTGTCCTGATTTAAATTTAATCCACTATATTTACTCGACCGCTTTGCCTTATCCTGATTTGAAGTTAATCCACTATAATACCGCCCATTGTTTTTAAACCGACGAAAGGTCGTCTGAAATGACTCAAAACGCAAGCAACCTCTGCTGGCTCGATATGGAAATGACCGGGCTTGACCCCGAACGCGAACGCATTATCGAAATCGCCATGATTATCACTGACTCCGATTTGAACGTCTTGGCGCAGTCCGAAGTTTATGTCGTCCACCAAAGCGACGAACTGCTCAATGGCATGGACGAGTGGAACACCGCCACCCACGGCCGCACGGGGCTGACGCAGCGCGTGCGCGAATCGCGGCTGACCGAAGCCGACGTGGAGCAAAAACTGCTCGACTTTATCGCGCAATGGATTCCCGAAAAATCCACGCCGATGTGCGGCAATTCCATCCATCAAGACCGCCGCTTCATGGTCAAATACATGCCGCGCCTCGAAGCGTATTTCCACTACCGCAATCTGGACGTGTCCACACTGAAAGAACTTGCCAAACGTTGGAATCCGCCCGTTGCCAAAGGCGTGGTGAAACGCGGTTCGCATCAGGCTTTGGACGATATTCTCGAAAGCATCGAGGAAATGCGTTACTACCGCGAAAACTTCTTGAAACTGCCCGAGGTCGTCTGAAAACACCGTCGGCACACTTTTTCAGACGACCTCCCACCATCATGTCCTATCAATACCGCCAATCACTGCCCGACACGCCGCTGGACATCGTCGGCGACGTTCACGGCGAATTTGCCGCCTTTCAATCGCTGCTGCACCGGCTCGGCTACCGCGACGACGGTTTCCATCCGCGCGGGCGGCGGCTGGTGTTCGTCGGCGATTTGTGCGACCGCGGCCCCGACAGCCCCGCGATGCTGGCGTGGTTCAAACAGGCTTACGAACGCGGATGGGCATGGATGGTTTTGGGCAACCACGAATTGAACATCCTTGCCGACGACCCGAAAGACGGCTCCGGCTGGTTTTTCGATGCCCGCGCCGAAAAAGACGCCCATTACGCGCCGTGGCATTGCGTGGAAGAAAAAGAAAAAACCGAATTGCGCGCATGGCTGGCCGAACAGCCCCTGCTGCTGGAGCGCGAAGACCTGCGCATCGTCCACGCCGCCTGGCTGCCGCCGCAAATCGAACGCCTCGAAGAAGCAAAGGACGAAAGCCTGACCGCGCAATACCGCCGCTTCGATGCCGAGTTGAAACACCGCCTTCAGACGGCCTCTTGGTATCCCGACTACCTCTACGAACAGGCGCATTACGCCCCGCAGGCGGAAAATCCCGACCATGCGCCGCCGCCCATGCCTGCTACCGCGCGATACGAACTCGAGCGCAGCCGCCTGCATCCGATACGCGCCCTCACCAGCGGCGTGGAGCGTTTGGCGGACGAGCCGTTTTACGCCGGCGGACGCTGGCGCGGTACGACCCGTTGCGCGTGGTGGAACGACTACCGCGACGATAAGCCCGTCGTTATCGGCCATTATTGGCGCAGTTGGCAGCCGTCCCCCGCTGCCGTTGCCGCCGAACGGCTGTTGCTGCCGCCGCAGCCGGATGTGTGGCACGGGGCGCGGCGCAACGTGTTCTGCGTCGATTTCTCCATCGGCGCAAGCTGGCGGGCAAGGAAATTCCCGCAGAAATACCGTCCTGAACAGTTCAGGCTGGCGGCATTGCGCTGGCCGGAGAAGGTGTTGGTGTTTGAGAACGGCGAATGCGCGGCGACACGTTAGCCTGACAACAAACCGGCATACTCGCCCAACCCACAGAAAAGCAATCCATAATTTTGAACTCTCCCCAACCTTGCGCAAACATTTTTCTGATTCAATCACGCCCAATAAAAAAAGCCGGCCGAACCTATTTAAGGTCCGACCGGCTTTTATCGTTTTAAAAATTAACGATGTCTGTGGACTTGGCTGCCGATGACGCCGCCTAATGCAGCGCCGCCCAAAGTAGAGCCGGTATCGCCACCGATCAAGTTACCCGCTACACCGCCCAATACCGCGCCAGTAGCAGTATTGCGTTGTGTTTGGGTCATGCCCGCACATGCACTCAGAGAAGTAGCAATGGCGATCAAGGTCAAAGTTTTAGTCAAGAAAGACTTGCTCATGGTGTGTTCTCCGTTGTGGGTTAACTCAGTGACGAAAGTATGTCACACCAAGTCATTAATATTTATTCCAATAAGTAAAGTCATTTTAAACTAGGATAACTTAACAGGCGGACAGTTAGAAAAAACCATAATCCGATAAATCAGACAAATTAAATAAAAGGTCGTCTGAAACTGTCTGTTTTTACCCACACACAGACCTTTCAGACGACCTCTTTTTCACCACTCAAACCGGCTTAAGGTGCGACCCGTTTACGGTTTGCCGCAGCCAAAAGCGCGAGCATTTCTTCGGTGGTATCCCAGCCGATACAGGCATCGGTAATGCTTTGCCCGTAAACCTCGGGCTTGTCCTGTCTGCCTTCGACCAAATGGCTTTCCACCATTACGCCCATAATATTGTCTTCGCCGTTTTCCAGTTGCGCGGCAACATCTTGGGCAACTTCCATCTGCCGTCTGTAATCTTTACGGCTGTTTGCGTGGCTGCAATCGACCATCAGCTTGGGCGACAAACCGGCCTTTATCAATTGTTCCGCCGCCGATTTGACGTGTTCGGTGCTGTAATTCGGTTCTTTGCCGCCGCGCAGGATAACGTGGCAGTCGGGATTGCCGCTGGTATGTACAATGGCGGAATGCCCTGCTTTGGTTACAGACAGGAAGTGATGTGGATGACTTGCCGCGCCAATCGCATCGATGGCGATTTTCAGATTGCCGTCCGTACCGTTTTTGAAACCGACCGGACAGGACAGGCCGCTGGCGAGTTCGCGGTGTACTTGGCTCTCCGTCGTCCGCGCACCAATCGCGCCCCAAGAAATCAAGTCCGCGTAATATTGCGGCGTAATCATGTCGAGGAACTCTGTCGAAGCGGGCATGCCCATATTGTTCAGCGTCAGCAGCAAGCTGCGCGCCTGACGCAGACCGTAGTTGATGTCGAACGTACCGTCCAAGTGCGGGTCGTTAATCAGACCTTTCCAGCCGACCGTCGTGCGCGGTTTTTCAAAATACACGCGCATCACAATCAGCAATTCTTTTTCATATTTCTTGCGCAACACCAGCAAACGTTCGGCGTATTCCAAGGCGGCTTTGGGGTCGTGGATGGAACACGGGCCGATAATCACCAGCAGGCGGTTGTCCTTGCCATGAACCAAATCGGCGATTTCATGCCGCGTGCGGTGTACCAGCCCCGCCGCTTCCTCGGAAATCGGCAGTTCGTACAAATGGGCAATCGGCGGCAGCAGCTCTTTGACTTCTCTAATCTTAATATCGTCGGTAGGGTATTGTTTGGTCATTTTTATTGCTTTCAAATTCAGATAAATTAAGGCATAGATTACCTTCTTTACCTGTTTTAAACAAGACTTTTAACCATCTTACGGCAATTTTATTTCAAAAAATCAAATTTTTTCTGTTTTTATATATTTAAATTTCTAAAATTCAAATTTTTTCGCAATAAAATTTTGATTAATTCAATAAGCAATACCTGCGTTGTCAACAATTTTCATCCTTCCCCAATAATCCTCCCGCCTTCCGACAGCATCTTTTTGACGAATACATATAAGACTATTTCATCCAAAACTTGACCGCGGACAAGCCCTGCTTCGTTTTTACGCAAGCCGACATATCACTCACATTGAAATGTAGTAAAATAACAAAATATCAAAGCAATATCGCGCAGCCTGTGTTACTTATCCTACACAACCTACCCTGCCGCATCATTAAAATAACCATATATTCGTCGCACATCCCACACATCCTTCCCGCCCTTACTGAAAAGCCGTCCTACCTTTCAGACGACCTTTCTTTTCAACCTCAAAACAAGGAGCGTTACAATGAAAGCAGCACGTTTTTACGATAAAGGCGACATCCGCATCGAAGACATCCCCGAACCGACCGTCGCCCCCGGCACCGTCGGCATCAACGTCGCCTGGTGCGGCATCTGCGGTACCGACCTGCACGAATTTATGGAAGGCCCGATTTTCATCCCGCCCTGCGGCCATCCGCACCCGATTTCCGGCGAGTCCGCGCCCGTAACGATGGGACACGAGTTCTCCGGCGTGGTTTATGCCGTCGGCGAAGGCGTGGACGACCTCAAAGTCGGGCAACACGTCGTGGTCGAGCCCTACATCATCCGTGATGATGTACCGACCGGCGAAGGCAGCAACTACCACCTCTCCAAAGACATGAACTTCATCGGCTTGGGCGGCTGCGGTGGCGGCCTTGCCGAAAAAATCGCCGTCAAACGCCGCTGGGTGCATCCGATTTCCGACAAAATCCCGTTAGACCAAGCCGCTTTGATTGAACCCCTGTCCGTCGGCCATCACGCCTACGTCCGCAGCGGCGCGAAAGCCGGCGACGTCGCATTGGTCGGCGGTGCAGGCCCGATCGGTTTGCTGCTTGCCGCCGTGTTGAAAGCCAAAGGCATCAAAGTCATCATCACCGAATTGAGCAAGGCGCGCAAAGACAAAGCCCGCGAATCCGGCGTTGCCGACTACATCCTTGACCCGTCCGAAGTCGACGTCGTCGAAGAAGTGAAAAAACTGACCAACGGCGAAGGCGTGGACGTGGCATTCGAATGCACCAGCGTCAATAAAGTGCTGGACACCATGGTCGAAGCCTGCCGCCCGACCGCGAAAGTCGTCATCGTATCCATTTGGAGCCACCCCGCCACCATCAACGTCCACAGCGTTGTGATGAAAGAGCTGGACGTACGCGGTACCATCGCCTACTGCAACGACCACGCCGAAACCATCAAACTGGTGGAAGAAGGCAAAATCAACCTCGAACCTTTCATCACCCAGCGCATCAAGCTGGACGAACTGATTTCCGAAGGCTTCGAACGTCTGATTCACAACAACGAATCCGCCGTCAAAATCATCGTCAATCCCAACCTGTAAACGCCTGACGGATTGATAGAAACACAAAGGTCGTCTGAAAACCTCAAACCGAGATTTTCAGACGACCTTTTTATCTGCAAAGACAATTCACCCCATCATCCACAATATCCGTCGGGCTATTGCCCATCAGTTATAGTGGATTAAATTTAAATCAGTACGGCGTTGCCTCACCTTAGCTCAAAGAGAACGATTCTCTAAGGTGCTGAAGCACCAAGTGAATCGGTTCCGTACTATCTGTACTGTCTGCGGCTTCGTCGCCTTGTCCTGATTTAAATTTAATCCACTATATTTCCAAACACTACCCAATCTACTGCCAAAACATCTGCAAAGGTCGTCTGAAAGCCAACCTCAAGAAACTAAAGCTTCTTTTAAACGCTTTCAGACTACCTCTTATCCAATTTAAATGCCGAATAAAAGATAATCTTTGCAAAAAAACAACAAAAAATAATACAAAAATTTACAAAAAACACAGGAACTTATAAAATGCCAAACAATAACAGTTGCAATAATAATTATATATCATAATAATGCCACATATACCGTTCAGGCATAAAAACCTACCGTATAACCAGCACACAGAAATATTACGGAGACTGTGTCAATACACACCTAAACTCACATACAAGGATAAATCCGATGAAAACACGTTTTACTTTAACTTCTCTGGCTTTGGCTTCACTTCTGATGGCTAGCAATGCTGCTATGGCTGATGAATCCACTGGCAACTTCAACGTTACAATCAAATTAACAGGACAATGTGAAGCTGTCGAAGTAGATGGCGGCAGCACAGCACTTACAGAACCTTCCGCAGCACAAGATGGCAATTCAATTACACAAGGTGCTGATATCAACTTTGGAGACCATGTAGCCAAAGCCGGAGCCAATGTAATTGACGGAACAAGCAAAGGCTCAACTACAAGCGGTATTAAAGTAACTTGTAGTAAAAACATGCCATTCAACATCGCTTTAGAATCAATAAATAAACCTGGTTCCACCGGCGAAGGCCTGATGAAAGGTGTTACAACTGGAAACACCGACGAAATCGGCTACCAACTCTACAAACCTACTGTTTCCTCTGCGGGCTCTTGGCAAAATACCGTTACTGCTTCTACAGACTATTCAGATGCCAACAAATGGGGCAAAGATAGCAATGCTTTGAGCTTATATGGTAAAGGCTATGACGCACCTATGGTCATCCCAGTACTTGCCCGAGTTCCTGCAAATTCTCTGGACAAATATCTCGACCGTTATCAAGACCGCGTAAAAGTAACCTTGTCTTGGTAATAGAACCCTCAAAACAAAACAACTAAAAAATCCTCATGCAAAAAGCAATCAGCACACTTGTCGGTATGCTGACGGCGGCAGCGGTTTTACCAAACCATGCCGCCGGTTTGCAAGTCAGTCCGACATCGCTTTCCCTGCCCGCCAAACAGCGGGCGGGTATTTTTACTTTGGGAAACAAGGGCGCAGAGCCGTTGACGGCACAAGTGCGCGTATTCCGCTGGACGCAGGACGCAAACGGCGGTGAGGTACTCGAGCCCACCGATGCCGTCATTGCCAGCCCGCCCATGGTCAAACTGGAAGCGGGTGCGCAGCAGCAGTTCCGCGTGATGCGTGTCAAACCGTCCGACAAACAGGCTGAAGAAGCCTACCGCCTGATTGTGGACGAGCTGCCTGCTCCCGATGCGAAACCACGAAAAGGCATTCAGTTGGTGATGCGCTATTCGCTGCCGCTGTTTGTCAACGTTCAAAACAATGCCGAACCGAAACTGCAATGGCGTGCGGAAAAATCCGCGAACGGTAAAGCGGTTTTGGTTGCCGAAAACACGGGCAATGCCCATGCGCAACTGAGCAATATTACTTTTCAGACGACCTCTGCCAAAGACGCCTTGACGCTGGCAAACGGTTTGGCAGGCTACGTCCTGCCGGGCAACACTTGGAAACGCGAATTGGAAGTTTCCCCCGCCTCTCTGAACCAAGGTCGTCTGAATGCCACGGTAAACGGTATGCCGATCCAAACGGAGGTACGGTTTGCCGCCCCATGACCTAAGGACACGGCTCACCCGGCTGAGTGCCGCGCTGATGCTGTGTTTCTACGCCCTGCCCTCACCTGCTCAAGACATCCTGACGCAGGCTGCGCCTGCTGCCTACGAGCAGGCATGGCTGACCGTTTACCCGCAGGTCAAAGTCAACGGCAGCATACGCGACGGTATCGAACCCTTCATGTCGCGCAACGGCGTGCTGTATGCGCGCCCCGAATCCCTGCGCGCCTACGGCATTGCCCTGCCCGACGCAGAAGCTGCCGAGGCGGGCAAAAACGGCGTTGTGCCTGAAATTCAGGACGGCGCATCCACACTCGGCGCAGGCGTATGGTTCGAACTCTCCTCTATCCCCGGCTTGCAGGCGAAATACGATGCCGCCGCGCAAACCCTTGATCTCACCGCCCCCCTCGAATGGCAGCCCGATCTGAAAACCGCCCGAATCGGCGCATTGCAGGAAAACCGCTACGCCATCGCCAAACCCGGCTTTGCCGCCGTTCTGAACTATGACGCCAATATCTCGCGCAACCGCTCCGGCAACGGCACACAGGGCGTTTTCGGCGAAATGCGCCTGAGCACGCCTTGGGGCTATCTGAACCACACCCAATTTGCCAACCGTAGCCGCAACAAAGAAAGCGGCTCCCGCGGCAACACCGCCCGCCTGGATACCTACTGGCGCACCGTCTGGCCCGAACAAGGCATATCGCTGACCGTCGGCGACACCCTGACCGGACAAATCGGCTCATGGGGCGGCACACGCATCGGCGGTATCAAAATCTCCCGCACTTACAACACTCGCCCATGGAAACAAACCGCCCCGCTGCGTTCCTACCTCGGTAAAAGCACCCTGCCCGGCACGGTCGACCTCTACCTCGACGGCGTCAAACAAATGAGCCGCGACGTCGAAGCTGGCGAATACGAACTCATCATGCCGCCGTCCATCAGCGGCCGCAGCAACGCCCAAGTCGTTGCCACCGACGTACTGGGACGCACCGTCGTCGTCGATATGCCGCTTTACGGCGGCAGCGGACTTTTGGCAAAAGGCTTGAACGAATGGTCGTTTGAAGCAGGCTACGTCCGCCGCGATTACGGCATCCGTTCCGCAAAATACCAATCCGACCCCGCCGCCTCCGGCACGCTGCGTTACGGCGTCAGCAATACCCTGACCGCCCAAATCCACGGCGAAGCCGCGCGCGGCTACCGTCAGGCAGGCATTGCCGCCGATACCGTATTGGGTTCGCTCGGACAACTCAATCTTAATTATGCCGAAAGCCGCTTTGCGGGCAAAACAGGACGGCGCGGCAGCGCGTTTTTCAGCACCCAATGGGACAGGCTCTCCTTCAGCGCGGGCGCAAGCCGTACCAACGGACAATTTGCCGAACTGGGCGATACCGCATACGGCGCAGACTTTTTCAAAGCCACACGCCACCCCGCCACATCCGCATCCGCATCCGCAGGCTGGAGCAGCGACGAACTCGGCTCATTCAGCCTATCCTACGTCCATTCCCACACCGAAGGCAGTCCCGCCGACGGCGTAGGCTCATTCGGCTGGAGCCGCAGCTTCAAAAACCGCACCTCGCTCTACGCCGGCGCCAATAAAAACTTCCGCAACAGGCGCGAACTGAGTTTCCACGCAGGTCTTTCCGTCAGCCTCGACAACGGCTATTCGACCTCCGCAGGCATCAGCAGAAACAAACACAACAACAGCTACCAAGCAACCCTGAACAAAACCAGCAGCGGCATGGGCAGCACCAGTTGGGGTATAGGCTGGCAGCAAAACGACAACACAAACGGCAACCGCAGCAACACTTTCAACGGCAACATCCGCCATCAAAACACCTACGGCGACGGCTGGGCAAACGTTTACAGCCAAAGCGGCAACAGCAACTGGAACGCAGGCTGGAGGGGCGGTCTCGTCCTCATGGGCGGCAGCCTCTTCGCCACCCGCCAAGTCAACGACAGTTTCGCCGTCGTCAGCACCGGCGATATGGCGAACGTCCCCATCCGCGCAGGCGGTATGCCCGCAGGCAAAACCAACCGCAAAGGGCTGGCACTGATCCCCAGCCTCTCCGCCTACCAAAAAAACACCGTCAGCGTCGATATTGCCGAGTTGCCGCTAGACGTCCAGCTTGAACACACCGTCGCCGAAATCGCCCCGCCCGAACGCTCGGGCATGCGCGTCGAATTCAAAATCCAGCGTACCCGCGCCGCCACCATGACGCTGAAAGACGCACAAAACCAATTACTCCCGAGCGGCGGCAGCATTACTGCCGAAGACGGCACACCGGCAGCCGTAACCGGCTTCGACGGCAAAACATATATTGAAAACATGAAAGAAGGTAGAAACCGCTTCACCGTCATCCTCCCCGAAAACGGCGGCACTTGCACCTTCGAAGCGGACTACCCTGAAACACACAATCCGGATTCCATCCCGGAACTGGGAGACATCATATGCAGATAAATATAAAGAGAGGTCGTCTGAAAACCGCAAACCGTCTTTTCCGACAAATGACATTGCCTGCCGTATTCGGACTGCTGTCCCTGTCCGCAGGACAGACTTGGGCAAACAGTGGCGAAGCTGGAAGATTTGTACAATGCACCGCCACAGTGCAAGGCAACGAAACCGTCAACGGCCATCCTGCCTTGGTATTTGGAAGTCAAGGCAATGGGGTCAACCTTCTGAACAACAACCAGCCGGAAGATATCCAAGCCACCATTAATTACACATGCACCAATACCATTGCCCAGCCCTTAAAAGTACGCCTGTGCTTTAATATTGACGGGGGACGTGCATCACCAACTACATTTAGTCCTCGAAGAATGACAAACTCCAGGATTAACAACCAAACGCTGCAATTCTTATTACTTAAACCCGATGAGACAGAATGGGGTTCAGATTCAAAAAATAATACGCCCAAAAGTTCTAGCACAGATATCATGCGCATCCCCGCCAAAGACACTGTCACAGGAAGCATGCCTATTAAAGCAAGATTGGTTAGCGGACAAAGTAACATCATACCCACGACCACTGGACACTCTTATCTCTCGAACTTTACCGACGGCTCCACCGCATTAAGCTGGAGGGCTGCATATGAGGGTGCTCCCGATCCTGTCGATTGCGGAGGATTCCTAACCACCCAACGTTTCTCCTTTGTCGTCCAAGCCTATGTTGCGCCCGTCTGCGAATTCATCTCTGCCGACGACATCGACTTCGGCACGCACACCGCCGGCAGCAACAACCTGAAACAGTCGGGCAACCTCACCGTCCGCTGCACCAACGGCACGCCCTACACCGTCGGTCTGATTCCTTCCAACAGCAATCAGGAAGGCAGCGGCGAGATGAAATCCACCAACCCAGCCAATACTGACAAAGTCCCCTACCGCCTCAAAAAGGGTACCCATACAAACGCCCACCTATGGGGCAACAATCCTTCGGGATCAGGCAGCGCGTTGAAATCTACCGGCGACGGCAACAGCCAAATTCACACCATCTCGGCAGAAGTAAAAAACACCGACTACACCCCAGGCGAATATAAAGACAAGGTAACCGTCGATATCCGATACTGATCCGAAAGGTCGTCTGAAAAACAGTGCGGCATTTCGGTTATCAAAATGCTGCTCGAACTGTGCTTTCTAATGATGCCGGCGTTCCTGCAAAACCTTGAATCCTTCCTAAATGCAAGCCTGCGACTTTGCGTCAGGTTTGCTTTCGGAACATTCCGGTTTGGCAGGAACGCTTTTTTTCAGACGACCTCTCCCATACGATCCCAAAACAACATATAGTGGATTAACTTTAAATCAGGACAAGGTGACGAAGCCGCAGACAGTACAGATAGTACGGAACCGATTCACTTGGTGCTTCAGCACCTTAGAGAATCGTTCTCTTTGAGCTAAGGCGAGGCGACACCGTACTGGTTTAAAGTTAATCCACTATAAAAAACTTTACATTTACCTCAAACAGGTTTAAAACTCTTCCTTTTCCCCTATTCAGAAATTTGTTAACAATTTCCCCCTAAGGAGCTCAACATGAAAGTAGGTTTCGTCGGCTGGCGCGGCATGGTCGGTTCGGTTTTGATGCAGCGTATGAAAGAAGAAAACGACTTCGCCCACATTCCCGAAGCGTTCTTCTTCACCACATCCAACGTCGGCGGCGCGGCACCTGATTTCGGTCAGGCGGCTAAAACATTATTGGATGCGAACGACGTTGCCGAGCTGGCGAAAATGGACATCATCGTAACCTGCCAAGGCGGCGATTACACCAAATCCGTGTTCCAACCCCTGCGCGACAGCGGCTGGAACGGCTACTGGATTGACGCGGCGTCATCCCTGCGCATGAAAGACGACGCGATTATCGTCCTCGACCCAGTCAACCGAAACGTCATCGACAACGGCCTCAAAAACGGCGTGAAAAACTACATCGGCGGCAACTGCACCGTCTCCCTGATGCTGATGGCGCTGGGCGGCCTGTTCCAAAACGATTTGGTCGAATGGGCAACCAGCATGACCTACCAAGCCGCATCCGGCGCAGGTGCGAAAAACATGCGCGAACTCATCAGCGGCATGGGCGCGATTCACGCCCAAGTGGCGGACGAGCTTGCCGATCCTTCCAGCGCGATTCTCGACATCGACCGCAAAGTGTCCGATTTCCTGCGCAGCGAAGACTATCCGAAAGCCAACTTCGGCGTACCGCTCGCCGGCAGCCTGATTCCGTGGATTGATGTGGATTTAGGCAACGGCCAGTCCAAAGAAGAATGGAAAGGCGGCGCGGAAACCAACAAAATCCTCGGCCGCAGCGACAATCCGACCGTAATCGACGGTTTGTGCGTCCGCATCGGTTCTATGCGCTGCCACAGCCAAGCCATCACCCTGAAACTGAAAAAAGACCTGCCCGTTTCCGAAATCGAAGCAATTTTGGCAGGCGCGAACGACTGGGTGAAAGTCATCCCCAACGAAAAAGAAGCCAGCATCCACGAGCTGACCCCTGCAAAAGTTACCGGCACGCTGTCCGTCCCCGTCGGACGCATCCGCAAACTGGGCATGGGCGGCGAATACATCAGCGCGTTCACCGTCGGCGACCAACTCTTGTGGGGTGCAGCCGAACCCCTGCGCCGCGTGTTGCGCATCGTGTTGGGCAGTTTGTAAGATTCGCAGGTCAAACAAAAAAGCAACGGTTTATCCGTTGCTTTTTTTATGGCAAAGAAAACAGCATCAAACAAAACGACAATGCCGTCCTGACTTAACCGACTTACCCTATGAAGAGGTCGTCTGAAAACTGAACTGCACCCCAAAAGTTGGACATCCCCTCCAACTCACAAGGTGCAGTTTTTTTATGAGCAAATATACATTACACTTCAAATACCAAGCCGTACTCCACTACCTGCATATACGCAGCCAACAACGTACCGCAGACCACTACGGCATTTCCCGAACCCACCTGAGACGATGGATACGCGCCTATCAAGAAGGCGGTATCGGCGCACTCGAACATCCCCAATCCAAAACCATGCCCCAACACCGCAAAAACCCCTTCATCGCCGACAAACCCGACCAAGAAAAAACGCAGGCAGAGCTTATCGAAGAGTTGTGCTATATGCGCGCAGAGGTCGCCTACCTAAAGGAGTTAAAAGCCCTCAGCCAAAAACAGACCGAAAAGGACAAAGCCAAACCGTCCAAACACTGAGGGCGCAACACCCGCTCAAATACCTGCTGCACATCGCAAACCTGCCCAAAAGCAGCTTTTACTACCACCACCAAGACCGGCCCGACACCGACGCAGCCGACAAAGCCCTCCTTGTCGAAACCTACCGGCGGCATAAAGGACGCTACGGACAAAGGCGCATTGCCGCCGCATTAGATTGGAACCGCAAAAAAGTGGCGCGGTTGATGAAGCAGTTGGAACTGAAAGCCCTCATACGGGCGAAAAAAGCCTACCGCCATCCCGCCATGGGCGAGATATCGGAGCACCTCCTCAAACGCCTATTCAAAGCTGAAAAGCCTAACGAAAAATGGCTGACCGACGTTACCGAACTCAAAGGGAAGGACGGCAAACTGTACCTCTCGCCGATATTGGACCTGTTCAACCGGGAAATCGTCGCCTACGCCATGAGCCGCAGAGCCGACAGCGAAATGGTGAAGGAAATGCTCGAAAAAGCCGCCCCCCGTCTGACTGATAAAGGAACGATGCTTCATTCGGACCAAGGTGTGCTGTACCGTACGGCGGGGTATAGGGAATTGCTTGCGGAGCATTCCATGGTTCAAAGCATGTCGCGTAAGGCGAACTGTTGGGACAATGCGCCGATGGAGAGTTTCTTTGCGGTGTTGAAGACGGAGTGTTTCTATAACGCAGGAGAATTGACGGTGGACGAATTGATGAAACAGATAGATGACTATATGGATTACTACAACCGGGAGCGTTGCAGTTTGAAATTGAAAAAGCTGAGTCCTGTCGCATACAGAACCCAGCTTACACAGAGCGCCTGAATAGGCTTTTATGAGTGTCCAAGATTTGGGGGCCAGTTCAAACCCGAAATCCGGTTTTCAGACGACCTCTTGCCATTCAAACAGGAAAACCGTTTGCCTGAAGCCCGTTTATGTTTCGGGCTGTTTCAGACGACCTCCCCTTTTCTGTTCACCGATTAAATACCGCGCAACAATTCATTGACGCTGGTTTTGGCGCGGGTTTGCGCGTCTACGCGTTTGACGATAACGGCGCAGTAGAGGCTGTGGCTGCCGTCTTTGGAAGGCATGCTGCCGGACACGACAACCGAGCCTGCCGGTACGCGGCCTTGGTAGATTTCGCCGGTAGTGCGGTCGAAGATTTTAGTAGATTGTCCGATGAACACGCCCATGGAAATCACGCTGCCTTCTTCGACAATCACGCCTTCGACGATTTCGGAACGCGCGCCGATGAAACAGTTGTCTTCAATGATGGTCGGGCTGGCTTGCAGGGGTTCGAGTACGCCGCCGATGCCGACACCGCCGCTCAAGTGGACGTTTTTACCGATTTGGGCGCAAGAGCCGACGGTCGCCCAAGTATCGACCATTGCGCCTTCGTCAACGTATGCGCCGATGTTGACATAAGACGGCATCAGGACGACGTTTTTGGCAACGAAGCTGCCGCGGCGCGCAACGGCACCGGGTACGGCGCGGAAACCGGCGGCGCGGAACTCGTCTTCAGACCAGTCGGCAAACTTGGTCGGCACTTTGTCGAAGTATTTGTTCACGCCGTCGTTGAGGACTTCGTTGTCTTGGATGCGGAAGGACAACAGGACGGCTTTTTTCGCCCATTCGTTGACTTTCCATTCTCCCACGCCCAAGCGTTCGGCAACGCGCAGTTTGCCTGAATCGAGTTGGCGGATGGTTTCCAACACGGCTTCTTTGACTTCGGGGGTAACGGTGGTCGGGGTGATGTCCGCACGGTTTTCAAAGGCGGTTTCAATGATGTTTTGCAAAGACATGGGGATTCCTTTTGAAGAGGGTAAAAGGTCGTCTGAAAAATTCGGATAACCTGCAAACAGGCGGTATTTTGCCATGTAAACGCTTTGCCGTCAGCTTTTGCGGGAATGCGGCGATATTCCTATCCAATCCGAGCTTCCACAAACCCGTCCCCGCCCGTTTAAAACAAATCGGCATAATCAAACAAAAAGGTCGTCTGAAAACCTTGATTCCGGTTTTCAGACGACCTTCAGGATGGGAAGTAAGGTTAATTAAGGCAACGAACAACCTTCGGGAGCCAAGATTTTACATTCTGTCAATCCTCCTTTCCTGCAATTTTGTAAAGCAATTTGCTCGGCAGTTCCCGGATGACCTGCCCCGTCAACCACAACGAATTTATTTTTAATTTTTCCTTCAGCCGCAGCAACACAACCATTCCGTACCCATGCGATTGCTTTACAGGGAGTCTTACTACCTTGCTGACAGCGTTGGATTGCTGCTTGCTGGGCTTCTGCCTTGGAATTGTGGTTTAGAGAACCTGTAATATAACCAGCCCTTGAACTATAAGCTAAAGCTCCGAATTTGGAGGGGACTTGTACAGTAATGCTTCTACTTGATGAAGTACCGCTTTGGTTTCCCGATTGCGGCGGATCGGAATTATATAGAATCTGTTGCCCATCAGGACCGATAATTCGACATGTCCCAGTTGCAGGTTGGAATTCTCCTCCGCAGTTATGCGCATAGAGATTGGAACTAATTAATCCAAATAACGTAAAAATTAAAACTCTCATTATTCTTCCTTATTTATTTTCATTGACTTTGCTTTGAGCAAGTTGAGATATGGGTGATGATCGGTGTAATTTGACGGCATTAGGAGCAATGTGCAATGTATATATTATATCCAGGCGTGAACGACTGTTTTTCGAATCATCTACCGTCCAATTGGATTATAGCTGTTAAAACTACCTTTTACTCCGTTAAACCAAGCACTAACCATCAGTATCAAGTCATTGGCAGCGTCAAAAGTAACCGCCCCACTGTCTAGACAAACTAAATCAAGAGGTCGTCTGAAAACCTTGATTCCGGTTTTCAGACGACCTTTTGGCAAATACCAAAATCAGTTTGCCGATTCTACGCCATAAGGTTTGTTTGACGTTTTGATGGTCAGGGTCAGTACGGCGGCGATGATAAGGAGGACACCGGCAAAAGTCATGGCATGTCCTGGGTCGGCGCCGAGCAAGTTCTCATAGATTTTACTGAAGGTAAGGGTTTGGATCAGCATCGGTATCACAATCATCATGTTGACGATGCCCATATACACGCCGTAGCGCTCTTTCGGGATGGAATGCACGACAATCATAAACGGCACGCCCATCATACTTGCCCAGCCGATACCGAAGCCGATCATCGGGGCGAGCATCATGTTTTTATCGGTAACATGCGGAATCGCCAAAAGGGCAAGTGCGGCAAGGGTAACGGCAAAGGCATGGACGTATTTGGCGGCGTATTTACGCGCCATCCACATCAACCCGAAGGCAGAAATAAAGGTCACGACGTTGTAAAAGCCATTGACCACACCGGTCCATGCCACTGCGTCCTCATATGCAACTTTGTTGGCAGAGGTAGCATTCCATATAGATTTGGCGAGACTGTGGGAGATGTATTGCCAGTAGATGAAGAGTGCGTACCATTGGAAGAGGTAAACCGAAGCGAGCTGCCACAAGGGTTTCGGCATGTCTTTAATAGCATGGTAAATTTCTTTAATGGCTTCAACAGGACCGCCGGATTGAGCTTTAATCGCCGCCAGCTCTTCAGGAGACGGCTCATGTTCGGGGGTGGACAATACGGTCACTAAAACAGAGCCGATGGAGCAGACGGCGCCAATATAGAACGAGCCGAATACCCAGTAGGGGATACCTGCTTCGGAGGTTTGGTTCAACCAGTCGATTTTCTTGAAGGCATAGAGCGATATGTTGGCAAGGGTAATGCCCAAGCCGGTAAACACGGACTGCATCAAAAAGCCGGTGGATTGCTGGCGTTCGGGAACGGTATCGGCGATGAAGGCGCGGAAAGGCTCCATGGCGGTATTGTTGCTGATGTCCAAGAGCCACAGCAGCAATACGGCAACCCACAATGCGGTAACGTGCGGATAGAAGAACAGACACAAGCTGCAACCGATGGCGCCGAGCAGGAAATACGGACGGCGGCGGCCGAGTCCGGGAATCCATGTACGGTCGCTCATGGCACCGATAAGGGGCTGCACCAGCAAACCGGTAATCGGTCCTGCCATATTGAGATAAGGCAGTTTTGCAGGGTCAGCTTGCAAGAAACTGAAAATCGGGTTGATGGCGGTTTGCTGCAAACCGAAGCTGTATTGAATGCCGAAGAAGCCGAAGTTCATCAGCATAATCTGGCGAAGCGTCAGGGATACTTGTGGGGAAATCTTCATTTTGAAGCGACTCCTGGACTGTATAAGAAGAAAACATGGAACAACAAACTGCGGGAAACACTGCATAGTCGAAGCGGTTGAGCCGCTTTCTTTATTTTTGGGCGTATCGTGTCGATACGTTGCAAATGGATAACGTGATGTGTTGTTTGTGTTTTCAGACGACCTTTTATTGTCGTATTGTGTCAGCCTCATAAAGCAGACGTCGTCTGAAAGGATGTTTTACTTCAATGCCGTGACCGACTGCCGCCAAATCGTTTCCCCGACAACCCGAACGGGCGGACGGGCGGTTTCTTTGGTCTCGATAATGTCGAACAGGATTTCCGCCGCCAGCGCGCCCATGCGCATATAGGGCAGCTCGGTGCTGGTCAGCGGCGGAAACAGGGTTTCGGCAATCGCGCTGTGGTTGTCGTAACCTGCCACCGATATCTGCTCCGGAACGCGTACGCCGCGCGTCCTCAAAATGCCGTAAACGCGGACCGCCATTTCGTCGTTGCCGCAGCAAATGACCGTCGGCGGGTCGGCAAGCGACAACAGCTTCAACACTGCCGCAATCAAAGGTTCGCTGTCGTTGGCAAAGTCGGTGATGCCGGTTTGCACCAAATCAGGATCGAACACCATGTCCGATTCGTCCAAAGCGCGGCGGTAGCCCGCCAAACGCAGCCGCGTCGCTTCTGCGCCCGCCTGCAAGGTGATATAGGCGATACGGCGGTGTCCGTGACGGATGATGTTGCGTACCAAATCGTATTGCCCGCGCTCGTCGTCCGGCAAAACCGACGGCGTACCCGCCGCGTCGAAACAGTTGACCAAAACCATCGGGCAGCGGTTGGGCATTTCGGGCAGGACGATTTCGCGGTGCGATTCGGTTACATACAAAATGCCTTCCGCGCGGTGTTCCATAAACGTCCTGACCAAAGGGTCGATTTGCTCGTAGCGGTTGTCCGTATCCGCAATCATCAGCGTTTTGCCCGCTTCGCGGATTTTCTGCTGGATGCCTTTGATTAAAAACATATCCGGCAGACCGTGTACCCCACCGTATTCGCCCGTGCGCGAGATGGCGCCGGTAATCAGTCCGACCAAGTCCGAGCGGTTCGACCGCATCACCCGCGCCGCCGAAGACGGGATATAACCCAAAGCCGCAATCGCTGTTTCGACTTTTGCACGGGTTTTATCGCTGACCGGCGCATCGCCGTTGATGACGCGGCTGACCGTTTTGGGTGAGACGCCCGCATAAGCAGCAACATCATAAATTGTAGCCATCTTACGACTCCCGCCTCATCCCTGTTTCATTTGATTACGAAGCATATCACACCTGACATCGGTGTCATACCGAAAAATTTACAGAACTTTGATAAAAATCAATCATATAAATTGCATATTGCATACAATTCTTAACCAAGCCGACTCCCCGCATTCGCCAAACCCGCGCCCCTTTGTTAAACTACATACGACTACATAAATATTCACTCTATCGAACCAATCACTACAACGACAATCTATAACTGAATCACATCCCCCGAATGAGCGGGGCGAACCCAATTCCGAAGGAAACCCGATGACCGCATTTACCGAAGCATGGCAAGCCCTTGAACAACACCGGCTCGACACACAACACCTCCACCTGCGCGACCGCTTCGCCGCCGAACCCGACCGCTTCGGCAATATGCACGAAACCCTCGACGGCCTCCTCTTCGATTACAGCAAAAACCGCCTCGGCGAAGACACTTTGCAACTCTTGTGCCGCCTTGCCGAAGCCTCGCCCCTAGCCGGACAAATGCACGCCATGCAAAACGGCGAAAAAATCAACCTCAGCGAACACCGCGCCGTCCTCCATACCGCCTTGCGCCTGCCGCCCGACGCCGCGCCCGTTTACGTTGACGGCGAAAACATCCTCCCCAAAATCCACCGCGAACTCGACCGCGCCCTCGCCTTCGCCGAATCACTCAACAACGGCAGCCACAGAGGCATCACCGACAAACCCATCACCGACTTCGTCCACATCGGCATAGGCGGCTCCGACCTTGGCCCCAGAATGTGCGTAGAAGCCCTCAAAGCCTACCGCCAAAACATCCGCGTCCACTTCGTCAGCAATTCAGACGACGCCGACATCAGCCGCACACTCGCCCACCTCAAGCCCGAAACCACCGTATTCAGCATCGCCAGCAAATCCTTCCGCACGCCCGAAACCCTGCTCAACGCCTACGCCGCCCGCGCCTGGTATCGTGATGCAGGTTTGCCCGAATCCGGCATCTACCGCCACTTCTGCGCCATCTCCTCCGACGTTGCCGCCGCCCGAAACTTCGGCATCGCACCCGACAACGTCTTCGCCATGTTCGACTGGGTCGGCGGACGCTATTCCGTCTGGTCAACCATCGGCCTGCCCGTCATGGTCGCCGTCGGCACAGACCGCTTCCGCGAACTCCTCGCTGGCGCGCACGCCATGGACACCCATTTCTTCCAAACCCCCTACCGCCGCAACATCCCCGTCCTCATGGCGCTCATCAGCATCTGGTACAACAACTTCCAGCATGCCGACGGACAAACCGCCGTCCCATACAGCCACAACCTGCGCCACCTCCCCTCGTGGCTCAACCAGCTCGACATGGAAAGCCTCGGCAAAAACCGCACCGCCGACGGCCGTCCCGTCCCACACACCACCGGCGGCATCGTCTTCGGCGAAGAAGGCGTCAACTGCCAGCACGCCTATTTCCAACTCCTCCACCAAGGCACACGGCTCATCCCCTGCGACTTCATCGTCCCCATGACCACCGCCTACGGCATCAACCGCCAACACCGCTTCACCGTCGCCAACGCCTTCGCCCAAGCAGAAGCCCTGATGAAAGGCAAAACCCTCGAAGAGGCCCGCGCCGAACTTGCCGACCTGCCCGAAGCCGAACGCGAACGCCTCGCCCCGCAAAAAGAATTCCCCGGCAACCGCCCGAGCAACAGCCTCCTTCTCAGCGCCACCGACCCCCGCCGCCTCGGCATGCTCATGGCGGCATACGAACACCGCACCTTCGTCCAAGGCGCGATTTGGGGCATCAACCCCTTCGACCAATGGGGCGTCGAATATGGCAAAGAACTCGCCAAAACCATCGAACCCGAACTCGATCGCGGCAACCCGCAGCACGACAGTTCCACCAACGGCCTCATCGCCTTCTACCGCGCCAGCCAAAACCGATAGGCAGTCCAAACATAAAAGGTCGTCTGAAAACTTATAGTGGATTAACTTTAAATCAGGACAAGGCGACGAAGCCGCAGACAGTACAGATAGTACGGAATCGATTCACTTGGTGCTTCAGCACCTTAGAGAATCGTTCTCTTTGAGCTAAGGCAAGGCAACGCCGTACTGGTTTAAAGTTAATCCACTATACATCGTGTTTTCAGACAACCTTTGTGTGTTCATCATTTTCGTGGACAGAGTCCACTCTACGGCACTTGCGTTGCCAAAAAACTTTGTAGCGTGGGCTTCGTCCACGAACCACTTAAGATTTCAGACGACCTGTCCGCCCATTATTTCCGTGGGTAGAACCCACGCTACGGATACCGTGCCAACCAAAACCGATACGCAGTCCAAACATGAAAGGTCATCTGAAAACTTACATCGGGTTTTCAGACGACCTTTGCGTGTTCATCATTTTCGTGGACAGAGTCCACGCTACGGAGCTTGCGTTGCCAATAAACTTTGTAGCGTGGGCTTCGCCCACGAACCACTCAAGATTTCAGACGACCTGTCCGCCAGTCAGCTTCGTGGGTAGAACCCACGCTACGGATACAGTGCCAACCAAAACCGATACGCAGTCCAAACATGAAAGGTCGTCTGAAAACCTACATCAGGTTTTCAGACGACCTTTTTGTGTCTATCGTTTTCGTGGACAGAGTCCACGCTACGGTGCAAGTGTTACCAACAGACCGCGTAGCGTGGGCTTTGCCTACGAGCCATTGAAGATTCCAACAAACAACCCGCCAAAAATCCCAGACGCAAAAAAAGCAGACCCGTCCGGCCTGCTTTCGATATTTCCGATTAATCCAGATTCAAAACGGCGGAGGTGTAAACGTCCTGCACGTCATCCAAATCTTCCAACGCGTCAATCAGTTTCTGCATTTTGACGGCGTCTTCGCCGGAGAGTTCGGTTTCGTTTTGGGCGCGCATGGTGACGTCGCCGTCAACGGATTTGTAGCCTGCGGCTTCCAATGCTGCTTTTACGCCCGCCCAATCGTTGGGGGCGGTGATGACTTCGATGGAGCCGTCGTCGTTGGCAATCACGTCTTCCGCACCAGCTTCCAGAGCGGCTTCCATCAGCGCGTCTTCGTCAACGCCGGGTTCGAACACCAGATAACCCTGATGCACGAAGTTGAACGCCACGCAGCCGTCGGTGCCCAAGTTGCCGCCGTTTTTGGTGAACGCATGGCGCACGTCGGCGACGGTGCGGGTTTTGTTGTCGGTCAGGCAGTCCACCATCAGCGCCGCGCCGCCGATGCCGTAGCCTTCGTAGCGCAACTCGATATATTCCACGCCTTCCAAATTACCCGTACCTTTGTCGATGGCGCGTTGCACGTTGTCTTTGGGCATATTGTTTTCGGCGGCTTTTTCCAAAGCCAGGCGCAGGCGCGGGTTGGCGCCGGGATCGCCGCCGCCCATGCGGGCTGCGACGGTGATTTCTTTAATCAGACGGGTGAAGATTTTGCCGCGTTTGGCATCTTGACGGGCTTTTTTATGCTGGATATTCGCCCACTTGCTATGACCTGCCATATATGGATTCCTTTCGATTTTCCGCCTTATCCGGCGGGCTCTTGCTCATTTTCAAAGGGCGCATTTTAACATAGGTTGAATATACCTAAAATATTCAGACGACCCTGCATTCTGCCTAAAAGGTCGTCTGAAAACGCCGATAGCGCCCGACAAACGCAAAAATCTTGTCTTTGCCCAAACCTGACCCTTTTTTTCGTTTGCCTCACAAAAGGTTTACGGTATCATGCAGGCCTGCTTCAGGATTGTTGACAACTTGGGGCGAAACGGACGAAGCCGGCCTGCTCGCCGCGCCGTCCGACACAACGGCATTCAACGGAGTAACCGCCGCCGGATGCCGTCATCTGTTCATTTTTCAATATAAGGTTTGTAATTATGGAAAAAACATTGTCTGCACTGGTGGGCGCAGTCAATCTGATTCTGTGGGACTACCTGCTGATTTACGCCCTTTTGGGCATCGGCCTGTTTTTCACACTCTATCTGGGTGCGCCGCAGATTACCAAATTTGGCGAAGGCCTCAAATCCGTTTTCGGCGGTTTGTTTTCCAAAAAAGACAAAGACGATAAATCTTTGTCGCAATTCCAAGCACTCGCCGTTGCCGTCTCCGCCCAAATCGGCACGGGCAACGTCGCCGGTGTGGCAACCGCCATTACCGCAGGCGGGCCGGGCGCGATTTTTTGGATGTGGCTTTCCGCCGTTTTGGGGATGTCCACGATTTTTGCCGAAGCCCTGCTCGCGCAAAAATACCGCGTCGTCAGCCACGGCAAATACATCGGCGGCCCCGCGTTCTACATCACACACGGCCTGACCCCGAAAATTGGGCGCGGCGCGGCGCGTTTCTTATCGGGCTTCTTCTCCATCGCCCTGATTATCGCGCTGGGCTTTATCGGCAACGCCACGCAGGCGAACTCCATCGCCTCCTCCGTTACCATCGCCTTTAACGTACCGGCTTTGGCAGTAGGCATCACCCTCGCCGTCCTCGCGGGCATGATTATCGTCGGCGGCGTAAACCGCATCGCCAACATCGCCCAATTCGTCGTACCGTTTATGGCGATTATCTATATTTTGTGTGCGGTCGTTATCTTGTTTGAATTCTCCGACCACATCGTACCGATGTTCAACCACATCTTTACCGCCGCCTTCAATCCCGAAGCCGTTTTAGGCGGCGCGGCAGGTATCGGTATGCGCGAAGCCGTCCGTTACGGCGTGGCACGCGGACTGTTTTCCAACGAAGCAGGTATGGGTTCGACGCCGCACGCGCACGCAACCGCCGACGTGAACCACCCTGTTCAACAAGGCTTGGCGGCATTTATCGGCGTCTTCATCGACACCATCTTGGTCTGCACCGCCACCGCGCTGATTATCCTCCTGACCGATGCCAACCTTTCCGGCGAACAAGGCGCGGCGGTGACCCAATTCGCCTTCAGTAAAGCCTTCCCCGGCTTCGGTTCGCAACTGCTCGCCGTCTGCCTGACCTTCTTCGCCTTCACCACCATCATCGGCTGGTACTACTTCGGCGAGTCCAACATCCGCTTCCTCTTCAGGGGAAAACACTTGGGCATCTACCGCGCGCTCGTGCTGCTGGCTATCGTGTTGGGGACGCTGGGCAAAGTCGATTTGGTTTGGAGCCTATCCGATATGTTCAACGGCTTCATGGTCATCCCCAACTTAATCGCCCTATTCCTCCTGCGCAAAGAAATCCGCGCCGTTTACGACGATTATTTGGCGCAGAAAAAAGCAGGCAAAGGCTTGTCCTACCAATATGAATTCCACGAATTCCACGACAAGGCTTAATCCGCAATCGTGAAAAGGTCGTCTGAAAAGTTTTCAGACGACCTTTTTTATCCCCTAATCATTGAACCGATTAATGTTTTTTTGTACAATCCCCGCCATCTCAACCATTCCTCAGGCCGTCGGAAAAGCGGCCTGAACCTTTTTGCAAAGAAAGCCCATGTCCCAAGAAATCCTCGACCAAGTGCGCCGCCGCCGCACGTTTGCCATCATCTCCCACCCCGACGCGGGTAAAACCACGCTGACTGAAAAACTCTTGCTGTTTTCAGGCGCGATTCAGAGCGCGGGTACGGTAAAAGGCAAGAAAACCGGCAAATTCGCCACTTCCGACTGGATGGAAATCGAGAAACAGCGCGGCATTTCCGTGGCATCAAGCGTGATGCAGTTCGACTACAAAGACCACACCGTCAACCTCTTGGATACGCCGGGACACCAAGACTTCTCCGAAGACACCTACCGCGTTTTAACCGCCGTGGACAGCGCATTGATGGTCATCGACGCGGCAAAAGGCGTGGAAGCGCAAACCATCAAACTCTTGAACGTCTGCCGCCTGCGCAATACGCCGATTGTAACGTTCATGAACAAATACGACCGCGAAGTGCGCGATTCCTTGGAATTGCTGGACGAAGTGGAAAATATTTTAAAAATCCGCTGCGCGCCCGTTACTTGGCCGATCGGCATGGGCAAAAACTTCAAAGGCGTGTACCACATCCTGAACGACGAAATCTATCTCTTCGACGCAGGTGGCGAGCGCCTGCCGCACGAGTTCGACATCATCAAAGGCATCGACAATCCCGAATTGGAACAACGCTTTCCGCTGGAAATCCAGCAGCTGCGCGACGAAATCGAATTGGTGCAGGCGGCATCCAACGAGTTCAATCTCGACGAATTTCTCGCCGGCGAACTCACGCCCGTGTTCTTCGGTTCGGCGATTAACAACTTCGGTATTCAGGAAATCCTCAATTCGTTGATCGACTGGGCGCCCGCGCCAAAACCGCGCGACGCGACCGTGCGCATGGTCGAGCCGGACGAGCCGAAGTTTTCCGGATTTATCTTTAAAATCCAAGCCAATATGGACCCGAAACACCGCGACCGCATCGCCTTTTTGCGCGTCTGCTCCGGCAAATTCGAACGCGGCATGAAGATGAAACACCTGCGCATCAACCGCGAAATCGCCGCCTCCAGCGTGGTAACGTTCATGTCGCACGACCGCGAGCTGGTGGAAGAAGCCTACGCCGGCGACATCATCGGCATCCCGAACCACGGCAACATCCAAATCGGCGACAGCTTCTCCGAAGGCGAGCAACTGGCGTTCACCGGCATCCCCTTCTTCGCGCCCGAACTGTTCCGCAGCGTCCGCATCAAAAACCCGCTGAAAATCAAGCAACTGCAAAAAGGCTTGCAACAGCTTGGCGAAGAAGGCGCGGTACAGGTCTTCAAACCGATGAGCGGCGCAGATTTGATTTTGGGCGCAGTCGGCGTGTTGCAGTTTGAAGTCGTTACCTCGCGGCTGGCCAACGAATACGGCGTAGAAGCCGTGTTCGACAACGCATCCATCTGGTCGGCACGCTGGGTATCGTGCGACGACAAGAAAAAGCTGGCAGAGTTTGAAAAAGCCAATGCAGGCAATCTCGCCATCGACGCAGGCGGCAACCTCGCCTACCTCGCCCCCAACCGCGTGAATTTGGGACTCACGCAAGAACGCTGGCCAGACATCGTGTTCCATGAAACGCGCGAGCATTCGGTGAAACTGTAATAGATTTAAAAGGTCGTCTGAAACCCTGACAGGACAGACGACTAGAATCTTTTTTATGCAATCTACGTCTATGATCTGAAGGAATGTTGATGAAAAAACAAATTGTATTGGCTGTTGCCCTGCTTCTGACCACTGCTGCCGCAAATGCCGGCGGAGCCAAACTCTCCTGCGGTAAACAGAAATGGGATGGAACAGAATTAGGCGTAACCAAATGCCGTTATTCAGGTAACTCTTTATCTGACGCTTATACTGCTGCTTTAAAAAAAGAGGGGGGAAACGGAGTACTGCCCAAAACCCTGCCAACCCGTAATATGAAACGTCAAATAAACGAAGAAACGGAAACCTCCATTCAATGGACCGGCAAAAAAATAGTCAATGTTTGCGTAAATAGCGAGGGATTCGATTGTTTCGAATTGAAACAGCAAAAAGATCATGTGGATGTTACATTTACAGTCGCAACACCATAAATCTTGGTTTAGGTCGTCTGAAAACTCAGTATGGCAACAAGCATGGATACCTGATACAGCCGACCAATTTTGCCTAATTCGGAGAAAATCATGCAAAAACTGCTTTTAGCGGCAGTATTCATAGCAAGTATGCAATTTGCTGCCGCCGAACGCGCACCCATAGCAATTCCTAAAAAAGTACAGGAAGCCATCAATGAAGATAAACAAACCTGCCGTGAAATGGGGGGAAAATTCTCTGTTGGTCAAGCTTTGGATATTATCGATTTGAATAACGACGGTTATCATGATTTTATCTACGACATGAGCAAGGTCACCTGCGCCAACGCACCTGATCTGGGCGGCTCCGGCGGCTGGGCGGTCACTGTTTTTGCAGGCCAACCGGATGGTTCTGCCAAACAGGCATTTCTTCATGGCGCAGCCGGAACAAAAATCATCGGCAACAAACTTTATTTAGGCGTGGGCGGAGAGCTGTGCGGCGAAGACACACGCGGTAAAGTACGCGCACAATATCAAAATTGTATCCGTCCGCTACAATGGAATGCACGCAAGAAAGTGTTTGAGTTTGCGCCCGTCTCGCAGAAAAAACCTTTCCCAAAAAGCTTGCAGCGTTAAGGATAAAATCAATCATTCGGTCGTCTGAAACCCGTAAACTGCACCTTTCACAAAGGTGCAGTTTTTTTTCCTGCCTGCAACTATGTGTGTGCTTCATCTTTTTAGGTATGACGACAACCATGAGTGTTTCAGTTTAAAATTAAAAAAGCCGAGTCCTGCAATATACAGAACCCAGCTTTATTCAAAACGTCCGAACAATCTCTTATACGCGCCCAAATTTGCCGGGCAATTCAAGTTTTCAGACGACCTTTTAGCGTATCAAACCATCCGTTTTATTCAAACAGGCGTACTTCCAAACCGAACATACGGCGGGCGGTATTCAGCATTTGGCAGCTGAAGCCCCACTCGTTGTCGTACCAGGCAAACACTTTAACCATATTACCGTCGGTTACTTTGGTCAGCGTTGCGTCAAAGGTGCTGGCTTGGGTGGTGTGGTTGAAGTCCATAGACACCAGCGGCAGCGTGTTGTAGCCCAATACGCCTTTCAGACGACCTTCTTCTGAGGCGGCCTTCATCAGCGCATTGATTTCTTCGACACTCGTATCGCGCGCGGCTTGGAAGCTCAAATCCACCAATGAAACATTGACGGTCGGCACGCGGATGGCGAGGCCGTCGAGCCTGCCTTTCAATTCGGGCAAGACCAAACCGACGGCTTTTGCCGCGCCGGTTTTGGTCGGAATCATGTTTTCCACACCGCTGCGGGCGCGGCGCAAGTCTTTGTGGCGCACGTCGGTCACGGTTTGGTCGTTGGTCAGGGCGTGAATGGTGGTCATCGCACCTTTGACGATGCCGATGTTTTCGCTCAATACTTTGGCAACGGGGGCAAGGCAGTTGGTGGTGCAGGAAGCATTGGAGATGACGGTCATGTCGTCGGTGATGATATCATCGTTCACACCGTAAACGATGGTCGCGTCAACGTCAGCCTCACCCGGTGCGGAAATCAGCACTTTTTTCGCACCGCTTTCGAGATGGACATTGGCTTTGGATTTGCTGGTAAACGAGCCGGTGCATTCCATCACCAAGTCCACGCCCAAGTCGCGCCAGGGCAGTTCGGCGGGGTTGCGGGTGGAGAAGAACGGGATTTTGCGGCCGTTGATGATGAGGTGGGTCGCATCGTGGGAAATGTCGGCATTAAAGCGGCCGTGAACGGTGTCGAATTTGGTCAGATGGGCGTTGGTTTCGAGGCTGCCGCTGGCGTTGACGGCGACGACTTCAAGTTGGTCTTGCAGGTTGTAATCGTAGATGGCGCGTAATACTTGGCGGCCGATGCGGCCATATCCGTTAATGGCGACTTTAATGCCCATGGTTTTTCCTTTTGGGGTATAGGGTGGTTAACTGATTCGCGCATTATAGCAAATTTGTAGTGTGATGTAATTAACATTTTATCAAATAAATCTTGTTCAATCATATCTGCTTATTTTTATACCAAAAAGATAACGAATTATTTTATTCTACAAAATACCATATAAGGAAATTTATATTTCAATTATATTTAAAATATACGCATTTAATCTTGATTTCCCGCTCTCTCAAAAAAGGGAAAACCCGCATCTTTCTGATTTTATTTATTTGAAAAAGATAATTTCTAACTAAAATCCGCTACATCACGCAACAAAACTCCCCGCCATTCCTTCTCTTTTATCTTTAAAATCAATAAATACAATTCCATTTCTGATTTCATAATAAATTAACAAACCTCTGCCCTCCTCCCAAATCCCCCGTTTTCAAGGCATAAAGCGCGTTCTTAAGCGGAGGCTGCTTGAAGATTCCGTCCCACTGTTTTAAAATAAAAATGTTACGTTATATCAATCTGGAGAGAGAAAACATGAAACATTGGAAACTCGGCGTCATCGCTGCATTAATGTCCGGCGCAATTTATGCAGCCCCGATGAACGTCGTTACCAGCTTCAGCATTTTGGGCGACGTTACCAAACAAATCGGCGGCGACCGTGTTGCCGTACAAAATTTGGTCGGTGCCAACCAAGACACCCACGCCTATCACATGACCAGCGGCGACATCAAAAAAATCCGCGGTGCAAAATTAGTCCTGCTCAACGGCTTGGGCTTGGAAGCGGCTGACGTGCAGCGTGCCGTCAAACAAAGCAAAGTCCCCTTCGCCGAAGCAGCCAAAGGCATACAGGCGCTTAAAGCCGAAGAAGGCGAACATCATCACGACCACGAAGGCCACCACCACGACCACGGCGAATTCGACCCCCACGTCTGGAACGACCCCGTCTTGATGACGACCTACGCCCAAAACGTTGCCAACGCCCTGATTCAGGCAGACCCCGAAGGTAAAACCTATTACCAACAACGCTTGGGCAACTACCAAGTGCAGCTGAAAAAACTGCACAGCGACGCTCAAGCTGCGTTTAACGCCGTTCCCGCTGCTAAGCGCAAAGTTCTGACCGGACACGACGCGTTCTCCTACATGGGCAAACGCTACAATATCGAGTTCATCGCCCCGCAAGGCGTGAGCAGCGAAGCCGAGCCGTCCGCCAAACAAGTGGCTTCCATCATCCGCCAAATCAAACGCGAAGGCATCAAAGCCGTGTTCACTGAAAACATCAAAGACACGCGCATGGTTGACCGCATCGCCAAAGAAACCGGCGTCAACGTCAGCGGCAAACTCTACTCCGACGCACTCGGCGGCGCACCTGCCAATACTTACATCGGCATGTACCGCTACAACGTCAAAGCCTTGACTGATGCGATGAAAAAATAAAACCGCAGAATCCAGCGTGAGCGGATAAACCGAAAGGTCGTCTGAAACAAGCTTGGCAAATTAAGCCCAAACCTGTTTCAGACGACCTTTTATAGTGGATTAACTTTAAATCAGGACAAGGCGACGAAGCCGCAGACAGTACAGATAGTACGGAACCGATTCACTTGGTGCTTCAGCACCTTAGAGAATCGTTCTCTTTGAGCTAAGGCGAGGCAACGCCGTACCGGTTTAAAGTTAATCCACTATATCTTTCTTTTTCGAAGCGCTGCGCCAGTGCGTATCCGCAACAACCGCAGTGTTGACGCTCAAATTTACTCGTCGTCTTCTTCCAACGCTTCTTGTCCGCCTTTTTCGGCAAAATGACCCAACAACCAAAGCAGAGCGCCGCCACCGGTAATCCCTGCTTTAATCCACATTGCAGTATCTTCCCCCCAGTTATAAATCCATGCTAAAACTTTCGGCACAGCATTCATATAATTCAAACCGAACGCTAAAAGACCCAGGATAAACAAAGTGCTGCCAAATCTTTTCATGAAGATTCCTTTCGATGAAAATCAGAAGATTTATAAAGAAATATAAAAAAGATTACTTTCCGCGCAATATAGATGTAAAACGATATCATTATAGTCGAAACAAATTAAAAAATATATTTTCACGCAAAATACATGGTTGAGAGCAAGCACCTCATTCCTCATCAAAGAACATATAGTGGATTAACTTTAAACCAGTACGGCGTTGCCTCGCCTTAGCTCAAAAAGAACGATTCTCTAAGGTGCTGAAGCACCAAGTGAATCGGTTCCGTACTATCTGTACTGTCTGCGGCTTCGTCGCCTTGTCCTGATTTAAAGTTAATCCACTATAAATACTCCCCTTTGAAAAAACAGGTCGTCTGAAAAAACGCCTCCATCCTAAATCCCATCTTCCCCCATCTTCCCCAAACTGCCTGAAATACAGCTAAAAAATCCGTTTCCCCCACTTGCCAAGCCTGTTAAATTTTTTTACGATACAGCCATAGATTGTAAACAAAGGCCACAAGCCGATTGTTTTTTCAGACGACATTACCCCTGTCAGACCTCATTTCTATAACCGTAAGCCGCCAAGCGGCTGTTTTCATACCACATCAAAGCAAGAGGTATCAACGTGTCTGATTCCAAAACAAACGAACGCGCGACGTTTAGCAACCGCCGCGCGTTTATGGTTGCCGCCATCGGCTCTGCCGTCGGCCTGGGCAACATTTGGCGCTTCCCCTACATCGCCTTCGAAAACGGTGGCGGTGCGTTCCTCCTACCCTATCTGGTCGCACTCTTGACTGCAGGCATCCCGCTGCTGCTGATCGACTACGCCATCGGCCACCGCTACCGCGGCTCGCCCCCGCTGGCTTTCCGCCGCCTCGGCCGCTGGTTCGAGCCTGTGGGCTGGTGGAACGTCATGGCCAATATCATCATCTGTATCTACTACGCAGTCATCATCGGCTGGTCGGCAAGCTATGCGTATTACTCGCTGAACGCCGCATGGGGCGCGGATCCGCAGGCATTTTTCTTTAAAGACTTTTTGAACATGGCAGGCCCTGAAGCCTTAGGCTTGGATTTTGTCGGCAAAGTCGTCGGCCCACTGATCGGCGTATGGTTGTTTACCTGCATCATCATGGCTTTGGGCGTACAAAAAGGCGTGGCAGGCGCATCGTCGTTTTTCATGCCGCTGCTTTTGATTATGTTCATCATCATGGTCGGCATCTCGCTGACGCTGCCGGGCGCGGCTAAGGGTTTGGACGCGCTGTTTACGCCCGACTGGTCGAAACTTTCCGATCCGAAAGTCTGGGTCGCCGCATACGGTCAGATTTTCTTCTCGCTCTCCATCTGCTTCGGCATCATGGTGACTTACTCTTCCTATCTGAAGAAAAAAACCGACTTGGGCGGTACCGGCTTGGTTGTCGGCTTTGCCAACAGCAGCTTTGAATTGCTCGCCGGCATCGGCGTATTCGCCGCGCTGGGCTTTATGGCACAAGCCAATGGACAAGCCGTCAGTCAAGTTGCTTCCAGCGGCATCGGCTTGGCATTCATCGCCTTCCCGACCATCATCAACCAAGCTCCGATGGGTGCACTGATCGGCGTATTGTTCTTCGGTTCGCTGGTATTCGCAGGCATTACCTCGATGATTTCCATCGTCGAAGTCATCGTTGCCGCCATTCAGGACAAATTGAACATCGGCCGCGTCAACGCTACCCTGCTCGTCTGCATCCCGATGGGCATTATCTCCACCCTGCTCTTCGGCACGACCACCGGTCTGCCCGTTTTGGACGTATTGGACAAATTCGTCAACACCTACGGCATCGTCGCCGCCGGCTTCGTCTATGTTTTGGCCATCATCGTCCTGCGCAAACTGCCCGAGCTGCGCAACCACCTGAACGCGCTCTCCTCCGTCCGCGTCGGTGCGATTTGGACTGCCAGCGTCATCTTTACCGTTGCCATGCTCGGCTATATGTTGTACCAAGACACAATCGGCCTGCTTAAAGAAAACTACTCGAAATATCCCAGCGATTTCCTCAATATCTTCGGCTGGGGCATGTCGATCGGTCTGATTGTCATCTCCGTGGTGCTGTCGCTTCTGCCTTGGAAGCATGGTCAAAACTTCAACGTCAAAGACGAACACGAACATGAACAAGGAGACAAAGAATGAGTACCTCAGCCATCGTCATGATGATTATCGCACTCGTCGTCATTTGGGGCGGATTCATTCTGTCCGTATGGCGGCTGCCTGAAGAATAGGCTTTTTTCCAACAAGTGTTGCAGACACCGCACAGGTCGTCTGAAACCCAAACGCCCCGAAACCGCATTGCGGCTTCGGGGCGTTTTATTGCCGCCAAATCCAAGACAGACCAAGCTTTCCGTCTATCAGTCGAGTAACCGTACCGAACAAAAGCAACATTTGTTTACGCTAATTTTCCACAGGCGGGCGAAGGTAAACAAAGGGCTGATTATAATGAAAATATAGTGGATTAAAATTGCAATGATACGGCGTTGCCAACGCCCTTATGTACTACCCGTACACGGCGGGCGTTGCCGCCTTGTCTCATTTTTATTTTAATCCACTATAACTCCGGCATCTGCCGTGTTTCACGAAAGGAAGAAACAATGACCATGAAACCACTTATGGCGGTATTGCTCGCCGCCAGCCTCAGCCTCCCCGCCATCCACGCGGAAGCGCGAGGCACGGCAAACCAGAAAAAAGCCACCCTTGCCGGCGCAGCAGCAGGCGCAGCCTTGGGCGGCCTGTTGGGCAACGACGGACAAAGCGCGATCATCGGCGCAGTGGCGGGCGGTTTGGCAGGCAACGCCTACGCCTACCACAATAAAAAAATGAATCAAAAAGACAACGATATCGCCTTGCGCGACCGCCGTTACCGTGAATCCCGCTACTACGGCTACGACGGTTACGGCTATGGTGATCCGTACTACCGCGATACGTACTACAAAAAACACAAACATAAACATTACCACCGCAAACACTACCGCGACTGGGACGATGATTACTACGATTACGACGACGATTAAACCCATCGTTTGACTGTCTGAACAAAAGGTCGTCTGAAAACCTGAAACCGGGTTGAACCGCCTTCCAACCTTGGGGATGTCCTAGCCATTTTCAGACGACCTAGACAAGCCGGATTCTGCTTCCCGCAGATTCCGGCTTTTTCCATTTCCAAGCTCATCGTTCATGGTTGCATGACGTGATGCCGAACAAACCGCCGCATACAGGGACAACGCCAAAGTGGCAATTTTGTCGAATTCCGCCTTTTCAGACGACCCCTTACCCTCCCCCTCAAATTTACCTTTTCCGCCCGCTTCGGTATCATACCGCCTGTCTGTTTATCCCTGACGGAATCCCGATTATGTCTGACTGGTCCCTCCCCGATTTCGAACGCAAAATCTGCCCGCCCGAAGAATTGGCGCAACGTCTGCACGAACTGCCCCGCCCGCTGGTGTTTACCAACGGCTGTTTCGATATTCTGCACAGGGGGCATGTTACCTATCTGGCGCAGGCTCGGTCGGCGGGGGCGGCGTTGGTGTTGGCTTTGAACACGGATGCGTCCGTGCGCCGTTTGGGCAAGGGGGACGACCGCCCCGTCAATCCGCTGGAAAACCGCGCGGCGGTAGCGGCGGCATTGGCAAGCGTGGACTTGGTCACTTGGTTTGACGAAGACACGCCCGCCGAGTTGATCGAGCAAATCAAACCCGACATCCTGATTAAAGGCGGCGACTGGCCGGTCGAAAAAATCGTCGGCGCGCAAGAAACGCTGGCGCGCGGCGGCAAAGTGTTTTCCATTCCGTTCCTGCACCAGACTTCCACCACGAAAACGCTGGAGAAAATCCGCGCAGCCGAGGGCGGCAAATGACCGCGCTGAAACTGCCGCACAGTCGGGTTTTGGCGGAACTCGCCGACGGTCTGCCGCAACACGTTTCCCATCTCGCGCGTATCGCGGGCGTGAAGCCGCACCAGCTCAACGGCTTTTGGCAACAGATGCCCGCGCACATCCGCGGACTGCTGCGCCAGCACGACGGGCAATGGCGGCTCGTGCGCCCGCTTGCCTTGTTTGACGAAGAAGCGTTGCAGCGTTTGGGCGCGGAACGCGGTTTTCAGACGACCTTAAAACACGAATGCACATCCAGCAACGACGAAATCCTGAATCTGGCGCGCACTTCGCCCGAACAAGCCCATAAATCGCTCTGCGTCGCGCATCTGCAAACCAAAGGCCGCGGGCGGCAGGGACGCAAGTGGACACACCGGCTGGGCGAATGCCTGATGTTCAGCTTCGGCTGGGTATTCGACAAACCGCAGCACGAACTCGGCTCGCTCGCCCCCGCCGTCGCGCTCGCCTGCCGCCGCGCCTTGGCAGCATCGGGTTTGGACATACAAATCAAGTGGCCGAACGATTTGGTCGCCGGCAGGGACAAACTCGGCGGCATCCTGATCGAAACCGTCCGCAACGGAGGCAAAACCGCCGCCGTCATCGGCATAGGCATCAATTTCGTCCTGCCAAAAGAAGTCGAAAACGCCGCCTCCGTCCAAGCCCTTTTCCACAACGCGCAGCTTGCCCGCGGCACCGCCTCCGTACACTGCATTCCCGCTTCAACGCTGTTGGACAAATTATTGGGCGAACTCAATGCCGTGCTGACGCAATACGCGCAAGACGGGTTCGCCCCCTTCCTCGAAGAATACCAAACCGCCCACCGCGACCACGGCAAACCCGTCCTCCTCCTGCGCGACGGGCAAACCGTAAACGAAGGCACCGTACTCAATGTCGATGCGCAAGGCGCGTTGCACCTGATGACACCGGCAGGCGAACAAACCGTCGTCAGCGGCGAAATCAGCCTGCGCCCCGACGACACGCCCCGCGCCGCCGCACCGCGCCCGCCCGAACGCCTCCTCCTGCTCGACGGCGGCAATAGCCAGCTCAAATGGGCATGGGTGGAAAACGGCGTGTTCAACGAAGTCACCCGCGCGCCGTACCGCGATTTGAGCAAGCTCGGCGAAGAATGGGCAGCGCGTTCAGACGACCGTACCCGCATCGTCGGCTGCGCCGTGTGCGGCGACCTCAAAAAAGCCCTGGTCGAAGCTCACCTGACCGCGCCCGTCCGCTGGCTGCCCTCCATGCCGCAGGCGCTCGGCATCCGCAACCACTACCGCAACCCCGCCGAACACGGCTCCGACCGCTGGTTCAACGCCTTGGGCAGCCGCCGTTTCAGCCAAAATGCCTGCGTCGTCGTCAGCTGCGGCACCGCCGTAACCACCGACGCGCTCACCGAAGACAACCATTACCTCGGCGGCACCATCATGCCCGGCTTCCACCTCATGAAAGAAGCCCTCGCCGCCAAAACCGCCAACCTCGACCGCCCCGCCGGCAAAGTGTACCCCTTCCCCACCACCACGCCCAACGCCATCACCAGCGGCATGATGGATGCCGTTTGCGGAGCCGTCATCATGATGCACGGGCGGCTGCAACAAAAAACGGGCGAAGGCAAACCCGTCGACGTCATCATCACCGGCGGCGGCGCAAGCAAAGTCGTCAACGCCCTGCCCAAGCAGTTTGTTTTGGACAATACAGTAAAAATTGTAGATAATCTCGTCATTTACGGCTTATTGAACTGGGTCGCGCAAGAGCAGGAACAGCCTGATAAATTGCCCGAATAAGCAGCAATGCCGTAGCACAGATTCAAAAAGGTCGTCTGAAACGCAACACCGCTTTTCAGACGACCTTCAGACGCAGCAAACTTCAGCCGGTTGGCTTTGACGCCGATCCGCCACAACCAATAACAACACAAAACCGCCCGCACACCGCAACGGCAACCGAACACAAAAAAGGAAAACAACTCATGAAATGGCTTTTCGCCGCCCTCGTGGCACTCAACATCATCGTCTTCGGCGGCATGATTACGCACCGCCTCAACAACGCCAAATCCCCCAACGCCGCGCCCGTAGAAGGTGGCGCCCACGAACTCGCCCAACCCGAATCCCTGCGCCCGCAGCAAGCCCCCGCGCCTGCCGACAACGCGCAACCCGACTGGCTGCAAACCGACGAAACACAAACCGACCTGCCCGAGCCCGAATCCGAAGAAGCCATAGCCGAACGCAAGAAAAAAGAAGAAGAGGAACAGGCGCGCCGCGAAAAAGAAAAAAAAGAACGTGAAGAAAAAGCCCGCCGCGAAAAAGAAAAAGCCGCCGCCGAAAACACCAATCCGAATGCTGCCGCCAACGAAAATCCCGCCGCCAAAAACGCATCCGCCGCCCGCCAATGTACGTCTAACGCCAGCGTTACCCTGGACGAAGACGACTACCACCGCATCAAAGGCCTGCTGACCCGTTGGCCGCACGCCGCCAGCCGCACCGTAGAAAAACGCGGCGCATCGAAAGACCACGCCGCCAAAACCTTCCGCGTCGTACTGCCTGCCGACAGCGAAGCCATGAACCGCCTTGAAGCGCTCGGCAACAAAGGCTTCAACGGCACGCTTCACAACGGCGAAATCAGCCTCGGCGTCATGAAAAGCCGCTCCTCCGCCCAAGTCCTCATCTCGCGCCTGTCCGCAGCAGGTTTCGGCGGCGCGCGCATCGTCGAACAAGACGACAAAGGCAACGCCGCCGACAGCACCCTCAGCGTTTCCCGCATGACCGTCATCTTCATGTCGGTCGATGAAAAAGACGCACAGGAAATCCGCAACATCGTCGGCCGCTACGGCAGCCTGAATATGAAAACCTGCAAATAAAACCCAAAGGTCGTCTGAACGTTTTCAGACGACCTTTTGCAAAGATGCAACAGATTAGGCGGCAGTCAAATCTCGTTTGGAAAACCGAATAGGTTAACGTTGATATCACCTTCAAAGATATCCGCATTCAGATTGCGCAACCGCCGACAAACCCTTATCCAAATAAAGGTTCTTGAAAAACCATGAAACCCGCCCAAACCTCCCTGCTGTTCGCCCTTCTGCTCGGACTGCTGCCGGCAGCATACGCCGAAGACTACGACGATAAAGCCTATCAAAACCTGATCACGCAATGCACGCGCAACCAGCTCGACAGTTGCGTCACGCTCGGCATTTGGACCCGCGACTATCTGGAAAGCCCCGCCGATGCCTACCTGCCGCTGAAAAAAGCCTGCGACGGCAAAAACATGAAGGGCTGCAACGTATTGGCAAACCTCTATTTAGACCCATACAGCGGGCTGGGCATGGACTACCCCAAAGCCCTCGAACTCTACCGCAAAGCCTGCAAAGGCGGCTATGAAAACGCCTGCCGTAACGCCAAAGAAACCGAAGAGGAAATGCGCAATCAAACGGCGGAAGACCGCGCAGCCAAACGTCAAGAGCGGCTGGAGGCGCTGCAACGTTCCTGCATGGGCGAAAACGATGCCGCTTGCAGGGCCTTACAACGCGAATTGCAACGCTGATATAGAAGCCGTGGTCCGTCTGAAACGGCTTTCAGACGACCTATGCTACAATTTCACACATTCAAACCGTCCCCATTACAGGAAAACTCATGGAAGCCACCGTCTATCTCGAAGACAACGAATACATCGCCTTATGCGACCTCTTGAAGCTCGCTGGACTTGCCGAAAGCGGCGGGCAGGCGAAAGCGTTTATCGCCGAAGGGCTGGTGTTGCGCAACGGCGAAACCGAAACCCGCAAAACCGCCAAAATACGCGGCGGCGAAGTCATCGAGTTTGACGGCGCGCGCTTGGAAATCGCCGATGGATACGACCCTGAAGAATAAAGCCGAAGCGCTCTTGGGCGAGCCGCTTCTAGACGAACCCGTCCGCCCCGAATCGTGGGAATGCTGCGGCAGCGACTGCGGCGATGTCTGCATCCAGACGGTTTATTGGACGGAAAAAGCCCGCTACGATGCGCAACGGCGGAAATTGAAAGAAGCGGGCTGGACGGACGACGAAGACAACGGAAAGGTCGTCTGAAAACGGTTCGGCTGGATGGAAACCGCGTTTTCAGACGACCTTTTATAGTGGATTAACTTTAAACCAGTACGGCGTTGCCTCGCCTTAGCTCAAAGAGAACGATTCTCTAAGGTGCTGAAGCACCAAGTGAATCGGTTCCGTACTATCTGTACTGTCTGCGGCTTAGTCGCCTTGTCCTGATTTAAATTTAATCCACTATACTTTTCAAAAGCCGCAGGTCGGAGATTTGTATCCGACAAAACGTTTAATGTTCTGCTGATTCAAATCATTACAGCAGGATTTGAAATGTCGGATTCAAGAATCCGAACTACTGGATTTCAGACGACCTTTGTCCGACTCGGTTTTCAACATAACCATCCCCGCCCTTCATTCACCACACACATAACGCCCCATGATAGACCTGCACTGCCATTCCACCGTTTCCGACGGTATGCTCTCCCCCGCCGAAGTCGTGCGCCTTGCGCATCAAAACGGCTGCACGCTGCTGGCGTTGACCGACCATGACCACACCGGCGGCATCGCCGAAGCGCGTGCCGAAGCCGACGCACTCGGGCTGCGTTTCGTCAACGGCGTGGAAATCTCCGTAACTTGGCGCGGGCGTACCATACACGTTGTCGGTTTGGATTTCGACGAACAGGACGAAAACCTGCAAAACCTGTTGGCGCAAGTACGGCAAGGCCGTCTGAAACGCCTTGAAGCCATCGCCGCCAAGCTCGAAAAGAAAGGCATCGGCGGTGCATACGACGGCGCGCTCGCGCTGGCGGCAAACAAAGAAATGGTCAGCCGCACCCACATCGCCGAGTTCCTCATCCGGGCGGGACACGTCAAAAACAAGCAGCAGGCGTTCACCAAATACTTGGGTGACGGCAAATCCTGCGCCATCCGACACGAGTGGGCGACGCTGGCAGACTGCGTCTCCGCCGTCAACGGCGCGGGCGGCATGGCGGTCATCGCCCACCCCATGCGCTACGATTTGTCCGCCACCGCCAAGCGCAATCTGTTTGAAGAATTTAAAAAACTCGGCGGCGTGGGCATCGAAGTCCACAGCGGCAACTGCTGCAAAAACGACCGACTCAACTACGCGCTGTTGGCAGAACGCTTTGGCATGCTCGCCAGCGCGGGCAGCGACTTCCACCGCTTAAACGACTTCAGCGGCGGCATCCTCGGCGCGTGTCCCGAACTGCCGGAAAACTGCAAACCGGTTTGGGAACATTTCAAAAGGGTTTGAGCAAACAAACTTCAAGAAAATATCTAAAATTTGCGTCCAATCATCGTTCTTTTCGTTTAGACGGCAACGTTCTACGTTCCGAACCAAACCGGTCGAACACTTATCTTGCCTCTCTTTTATCTTGATTTCGCCATAAAAAAGGTCGTCTGAAAGCGGGAACAGTGCTTTCAGACGACCTTTTGTGTAGCAATCCGATTAGAACAGGGCTTGCAGAATCAGGTAGCAGGTCACGGACAGGATGGCGGCGGCAGGCAGGGTAATGACCCATGCCAAGCCGATGGGTTTCATCAGCTTCCAGTTGGCGTTGCGGTTGACCAAACCGATGCCGAGTACCGCGCCGACCAAAATATGGGTACTGGATACGGGCAGCCCCATAAAGGAGGCGGCCATCACGACGGCGGCGGCGGAAAGTTCGGCGGTAAAGCCCGAAGCGGGGTGCATTTCCGCCAAGCTGCTGCCGACGGTTTTAATCACTTCTTTACCGACAAACCACAAGCCGACAATCAAGGCGATACCGAATGTCAGCATGGCAATCGGCGGAACGGCGTTTTGAGAGGTAATGCTGTTGGTGCGCAATGCGTCCATAATGGCGGCAAACGGGCCGATGGCGTTGGCAATATCGTTCGCGCCGTGGCTGAAGGCGAAGCCGCAGGCGGTAAATACCTGCATCCATGAAAACATTTGAAAGGTGGATTTATCCAAATCTTTGCGCTTCAGGCTTTTGGCGAATACGAACGTACCCATCCACACTGCCGCGCCGATCATGAAGATGGTCAGGAAGCTGTTGACGTTGCTCATGCCTAAGTGAAGGTTGTTCAACCCTTTGAAGATCAGCATGGCGGCAATCATCATCCCGCCGAAAGAGGCAATAAAGGGAACCCAAGAATGAAGGGCTTTATAGGAGTCGACGTTGTTTTTGCGGTTGTCCAAATCGTACAGGCCGCGGTAGTAGTCGCTTTTCAGATCGGCGGGATCAAAATCCGGCTCGTCGTAGATTTGCGCGTCGTGCGCCATTTTGGTGGCGTATTCGACTTTTTCGCTTTCGCTCAAGGCTTCAAAAAACAGGCGGTGCTGTTCTTTGTAAGCCTTTTTTTCTTGCTTGATGCCCTTGAGCGTGCCTTCCGCCCAAGCGTTGTAATCCAAAACGTTTTTCTTCACTCTGGAAAACAGTAAATAGGAAACCGTGCCGCCCAAAATGGGGGACAAAACCCAAGACAGGGCGATTTCGCCCAATTTGCTCCATTGAATCAGATCGCCCGCATTCATATTGTTCATCACCGCCATGCAGACCGCGCTGCCGACGATACCGCCGATAATGGCGTGGGTGGTGGAAACAGGCAGGCCTTTGCGCGAGGCGAACAGAAGCCACAATGCCGCTGCGAGCAGCGCGGACATCATGATAAAGACAAACTGCATGGGTTGAAGGTCGATGCCGTTCAGATCCACAATGCCTTTGCGTATGGTATCGGTCACTTCGCCGCCCGCAATCACCGCGCCGCTGACCTCGAACACCGCCGCAATCAGCAAAGCCTGGGGAATCGTCAGCGTACCGGAGCCGACGCTGGTACCGAAGGAATTGGCGATATCGTTACCGCCCACATTAAACGCCATGAAAACGCCGAACATGGTAGCGATAATGAACAATATGGAATGGTTGTAATGGGTATAGCCCAAGCCCCAGTAAATAAAATAGCCGACCATGCCCACCAGCATAGCGGCAAAGACAGCATTAATCAGCTTCAAGTTGGCACTCATCTGAGTTTGAGCCATAGGATCAGCTTCCTTAAGAATTGCGGATGTGTTTCAGACTATTGTAACCTTTTTGCAATCTTTCTTGAAACATTTATTTACCTTCGCCGCGCCAAATACCTGACAAATCGCAAAACCGCGTTAAAATGTTTTTTTACGGCCTAATCCGAACCACAACCCATGAATACCCAACTTTATATCGGCATCATGTCCGGCACCAGCATGGACGGTGCAGATGCCGTGCTTATCCGTATGCAGGGCAATCAATGGCAGGGCGCGCTGGCTCATGCCTTTACCCCGTATTCAGACGACCTCCGTCAAGAGCTTCTAAACCTTCAAAATATCGGCGACAACGAATTGCACCGCAGCAATATCCTGTCCCAGACCCTCAGCCGCCTTTACGCGCAAACCGTCCACACCCTCCTCTCAGAACAAAACCTGCCCGTCGAAGCCGTTACCGCCATCGGCTGCCACGGGCAAACCGTCCGCCACGCCCCCGAACACGGTTACAGCATCCAGCTTGCCGACTTGCCCCTGCTGGCGGAACTGACCGGCATTTTCACCATCGGCGATTTCCGCAGCCGCGATTTGGCTTCGGGCGGGCAAGGCGCGCCGCTGGTTCCCGCCTTCCATCAAGCCCTGTTCCAACATCTGCAGGAAACCCGCGTCGTCCTCAATATCGGCGGCATCTCCAACATCAGCGTCTTACCGCCGCAGCAAGCCGCTTTCGGCTTCGATACCGGCCCCGGCAATATGCTGATGGACGCGTGGATGCAGCACAACTGGCAGCAGTCATACGACCGAGACGGGCAACGCGCCGCACAAGGTTCCATCCTGCCTGATTTGTTGAACCGCCTGCTCGACCACCCCTATTTCAGACGACCCCATCCCAAAAGTACGGGCAGGGAGCTTTTCTCCTTAAACTGGCTTCAAGGTCGTCTGAAAGGCGGCGAAAAGCCCGAAGATGTTTTAAGAACCTTGGTTCGCTACACCGCGCAAACCATCCGCGACGCCGTTGATACAGCCGCCCCTGACACGCGCAATCTCTATGTCTGCGGCGGCGGCATCCGCAATCCGGTTTTGATGCAGGATTTGGCGGACCTGTTCTCTCCCGCTGTCGGATTAAACAGCACCGCAGCGCTCCACCTTGACCCGCAATGGGTCGAAGCCGCCGCTTTTGCCTGGCTCGCCGCGTGTTGGATAAACCGAACGCCCAGCAGCCCGAACCATGCGACAGGCGCAGCCAAAGCCTGCATCTTGGGCGCAGGCCACTACGCCTGATGTCCGGTTTCAGACGACCCGTCCGATATCGGCTGCCATAGCCGGACAATCCGTCCACGTCCAAACTCCGCCCCATCAAAAAAGGTCGTCTGAAAAGCGGCAACCCGAGTTTGAAACCTGGTTGAACCGCGTTTTCAGACGACCTTTTACACGTCTCTTTCAATTATTCTTTTTTACCGGCAAGTCCGATGTCTTTTTCTTTATCGCCGACTTTCACTTGCGCTTTACCGGCAATCTCTTCGGCTTTGCTGCCGAAAATGTTCAAACGGTAGCTGCCTTTGTCTTCATTATTGAGCGTCGCGCGTCCGTTGATTGCCGAACCCGCACCTGCTGCGGCAATGTTGGCGGCAGCCAAATCGACATTGTAATCAGGTGCCATGCCGCTGATTTTGCCCTGACCTTGTTTTTTCTCGAAATCAATGGTGTACGTCAGGCGGCCGCTATTATCGTCGCCGTTAAACGCGATACCGCGGTAGGTATAGCGGCCCAGTTGCGGCAGGTCTTTAAAGGCAATTTCCTTACCTTGCACTTCGCCGACTTTAAATTCATACGCCTGCAAGTCTTTCAGCTTGTTGCCGTCGGCAGGATCGGCTTTCTGCTTGATATATTTGGCAGCGACAGCCGAATTGTCTTGTTTGTAAACCATAAAGTCGCCGCGTTCTAAATCGATGACCTGTCCGTTGACGTTGATTTTGCCGACGTAGTCATAATAGGAAATCTTGTCGCGCTTCAGAAAGGCGGTGTCCAAATTATCGCCTTTTTTAAGCGTTTGCACCTTATTGTTGGCACTCAGCTGCATCGTGCCGTTTTCGGGAACGCTCTCGAAAACGGTAATGTATTTCACGCCCTTAGCCTTAGGATCAAAGCCTTTGCCTATCGCATCGGACAGCGCGGAAGAGGAGCTGCCGCAGGCGGCAAGCGTAGAAACCAAAGATGCGGCAAGAACCAAGCGGACGGCTTTCATGGTTTTCCTTTCGTTTGAAGTTGTTTGATAACATATTCATATTATCGCACCAGCCCTCAATGACGTATGATTTAAATCAATATTCATCATTCCTATTCCGCCGCTTTGCCAGCCTTTGCAGTTTATACCGTCGTCTTTTCATTTTTGTGAAACCGTTTCACAGCCCCGCCCGATTGCCAAACAACCCGATACCATGCTGCTTCCGCCATCTGCCTCTACCGTTGAGGTCGTCTGAAAGCCCGCTGCACTCGTTTTAGCGAAACTCACTTTGTTCGTTTTCAGACGACCTTTTTCCAACCCTGCTACAATACGCCTTTTATTGTTCACGCCGATTTTGCCATGACCGAGCCGACCTACATCCCGCTGCGCCTGCATACCGAGTTCTCAATTACCGACGGTATGGTGCGGATTAAAAAACTGATTGCCAAAGCGCAGGAATACGGTTTGCCTGCTTTGGGCATCAGCGATTTGATGAACGAATTCGGTTTGGTGAAATTTTATAAAGCCTGCCGCAGCGCGGGGATTAAGCCTGTCGGGGCGGCGGACGTGTGGATAGGCAATCCGAATGCGCCCGACAAGCCGTTCCGCGCCATGCTGATTATCCGCAACGATGCGGGCTATCTGCGCTTGAGCGAACTTTTGACGGCGGCTTATGTCGGCAAAGACCGCAATGTCCATCATGCGGAACTCAATCCCGAATGGCTGGAAAACGGCGATAACAGCGGCTTGATTTGTTTGAGCGGCGCGCATTACGGCGAAGTGGGCGTGAATCTGTTGAACAGCAATGAAGACGCGGCGCGTGCGGCGGCGTTGAAGTATGCGGCGTGGTTTCCCGATGCGTTTTACCTGGAGCTGCAACGCCTGCCCGAACGCCCCGAATGGGAGGCTTGCGTTTCGGGCAGCGTGAAGTTGGCGGAGGAATTGGGTTTGCCGGTGGTGGCGACGCATCCGACGCAGTTTATGAGCCGCGACGATTTCAACGCACACGAGGCGCGGGTGTGTATCGCGGGCGGCTGGGTGCTGACGGACAAGAAACGTCCGCGCGATTTTACGCCGAGCCAGTTTTTCATTCCGCCGGAAACGATGCTGGAGCGTTTCGCCGATTTGCCCGAAGCCTTGGAAAACACGGTGGAAATTGCCAAACGCTGCAATATCCATATCACGCTGGGCAAAAACTTCCTGCCCCTGTTCCCGACGCCCGACGGCTTGTCGCTCGACGATTATCTGGTGAAGCTGTCCAACGAGGGTTTGCAGGAACGCATGGTTCAGCTTTATCCCGACGAGGCGGAACGGGCGGCGAAAATGCCGGAATATCAGGAGCGGCTGGATTTTGAGTTGAACATCATCATCCAGATGAAATTCCCCGGCTATTTCCTTATCGTACAAGACTTTATCAACTGGGCAAAAACGCACGGCTGTCCGGTCGGGCCGGGACGCGGTTCGGGCGCGGGTTCGCTGGTGGCGTATTCGCTGAAGATTACCGACCTTGACCCGCTGAAATACGCGCTGCTGTTCGAACGTTTCTTAAACCCCGAACGCGTCTCCATGCCCGACTTCGACGTGGACTTTTGTCAAAGCAACCGCGGCCGCGTGATTGAGTATGTGCGTGACAAATACGGCGCAGAGGCGGTGAGCCAGATTGTGACTTTCGGCACGATGTCGTCCAAAGCGGTGATACGCGACGTGGGGCGCGTGCTGGAACTGCCGTTTACCCTATGCGACAAACTGTCGAAGCTGATTCCGCTGGAAGCCAACAAACCTTTGGGTTTGGACGATGCGATGAAGGCGGAGCCGCAGATTCAGGAATTGATCGAGGCGGAAGAAGCAGACGAACTGATTACGCTGGCAAAAAAGCTGGAAGACCTGACGCGCGGTCTGGGTATGCACGCGGGCGGCGTGTTGATCGCGCCGGGCAAGATTTCCGATTACAGCCCTGTGTATCAGGCAGACGAATCCGCCTCCCCCGTATCCATGTACGACAAGGGCGACGTGGAAGACGTGGGTTTGGTGAAGTTCGACTTTTTGGGCCTGCGCAACCTGACCATTATCGAAATGGCGCAGAACAACATCAAAAACACCACCGGCGATATTGTCGATGTCGGCAAAATCCCGCTCGACGACCAAGCCGCCTACAAAATCTTCCGCGACGCGAACACCACCGCCGTATTCCAGTTCGAGTCGACCGGCATGAAAAAAATGCTGAAAACGGCGCACACCACCAAGTTTGAAGAACTCATCGCCTTCGTATCGCTCTACCGACCCGGCCCGATGGACAATATTCCCGACTTCGTCGCGCGCATGAAAGGGCAGGAATTCCAATACATCCACCCGCTGCTTGAAGGCATCCTCGCGCCGACCTACGGGATTATGGTGTATCAGGAACAAGTGATGCAGGCGGCGCAGATTATCGGCGGCTACTCGCTCGGCGGCGCGGACCTGCTGCGCCGCGCCATGGGTAAGAAAAAGCCCGAAGAAATGGTGAAACACCGCGAAATCTTCGCCGAAGGCGCGGCAAAACAAGGCATTTCGCGCGAAAAATCCGACGAAATCTTCAACTACATGGAAAAATTCGCCGGCTACGGTTTCAACAAATCCCACGCCGCCGCCTACGCCCTGATTTCCTATCAGACCGCATGGCTCAAAGCCCATTATCCCGCCGAATTTATGGCGGCAACCATGTCGTCTGAATTGGACAACACCGACCAGCTCAAGCATTTCTACGACGACTGCCGCGCCAACGGCATCGAGTTCCTGCCGCCCGACATCAACGAATCCGACTACCGCTTCACGCCGTATCCGAACATGAAAATCCGCTACGCACTCGGCGCGATTAAAGGCACGGGCGAAGCCGCCGTCGAATCCATCATCGCCGCGCGGCAAAGCGGCGGCAAATTTACCGGCCTGTTGGACTTCTGCGAGCGCGTCGGCAAAGAACACATGAACCGCCGCACCCTCGAAGCCCTGATACGCGGCGGCGCGTTCGACAGCATCGAACCCAACCGCGCCATGCTCTTGGCAAACATCGACCTCGCCATGAACAACGCCGACCAAAAAGCCGCCAACGCCAATCAGGGTGGGCTGTTTGACATGATGGAAGACGCCATCGAACCGGTGCAGCTCATCGATGCGCCCATGTGGAGCGAATCGGAAAAACTCGCCGAAGAAAAAACCGTCATCGGCTTTTACCTGTCCGGCCACCCGTTCGGCCCGTATGCCCAAGAAGTCCGCCAAATCGCCCCGACCAAATTAGGTCGTCTGAAACCGCAAGACAGCGTGCGCCTCGCCGGATTCGTTACCGCCGTGCGCACCATGATGGGCAAGCGCGGCAAAATCGCCTTCGTCAGCCTCGAAGATTTGAGCGGGCAGATTGAAATCATGGTCAGCGGCCAGACGCTGGAAAACTGCGCCGACTACCTCAAGTCCGACCAAGTGCTGATTATCGAATCCAAAGTCAGCCGCGATGATTACGGCGGCGGCGACGGGCTGCGCATCATGGCAAACCAAGTCATGACCCTGCAAATGGCGCGCGAACGTTACGCCCGCAGCCTCAGTCTCGCCCTCGCCCCCGGCCACGACATCGAACGCCTCGCCGCTATCCTCACCGCCCACCGCCTACCCGACACGCCGCACATCCCGCTGCAACTGTCGTACAGCAACGACAAAGCGTCGGGCAAGTTTCAAGTGCCGCCGAAATGGATGGTGACACCCAGCTCTGCGTTATTCGACGAACTGGAAAAACTGCTCGGCAGCAGGGCGGTGCGCGTGAATTGGTAAGGCGCAGGGGTCGTCTGAAACAGCGACGAAAAGCTGCTGTTTAAACTGCATCGCCATTAAAATACAAAGCTGTACCTTTATTTTCAGACGACGTTTGATAAACCATTCAAAGACGTCGTCTGAAAACGCAAAACAACACTATAGTGGATTAACTTTAAACCAGTACGGCGTTGCCTCACCTTGCCGTACTATCTGTACTGTCTGCGGCTTCGTCGCCTTGTCCTGATTTAAATTTAATCCACTATACATTACAACTAAATCATCACTCACCACACCATATCATGAACACATACTCCGAAGAACCCGACGGCTTCATCCTGTATGACGAAAGGCCCGATCCCTTCGACAACCGCCGCGCCAGCCGTACGCGCTTTGCGGCAGTAAACCTGCCCATTTTGCTGGGCATCAGCGCAGTGTCCGCACTATTGCTGTGGATTACCCAATCATGCTTGGGTCAATGCGGCATCAACCGGCAGGTCGGCGGCGCAGTGCATGTCTTTGCCATCGCCCTTTACGGTCTGCTGCACTATCAAAGCACTTGGCTGGAAAAACGCTGCAATGATGCAGGAAAGGGACATTATCCGGCGATATGGATGTTCAGAATCAGCCTCGTACTTGCCGCCATCAGCCTGATATTGCCGGTATTTACATTGCCTATGGTCGCAGGCGGACTGCTTCAATTCGTCTACGGCATGATATTGCCGTCCAACCCGCTGCCCAATCTGATGGGCTACCCCAAAGCCAACTCGACAGCCCTGCAAATCTGCGCGCTCTTAGCGTGTATCACGGCAGTGTTGATGGCTGTCGGATTGTTGCATTGGTTTTAAGTATTTCCCAATAAAGCAAAGGTCGTCTGAAAACCTTATCGAGAAGGTTTCAGACGACCTTTTTCAGTATGGCGGGCTCTAATCCGTCCAACCGCCCACCCCTACTTTCCTAACCCGCGTGCAACACAAATATCGTCGGGCGTTTTTTCAAATTCGGCAGCGTTTTTGATTTCCGCCAAGCGGCAACGGTTTGGCTGATGATTTCCTGCGTCGGTAAAGTCAGGTCGGTTGCGGTGCAGAGGCGGGTTTCAGGGTGCAGCGTTTCCAGCGCGTCGGCGAGCAACGCGTCATTGCGGTAAGGCGTTTCGATGAAAAGCTGGGTTTCGTTTTGCTGACGCGAACGCTGTTCCAAGCTCTTCAAAGCGGCGATACGCTCGCTTTTCTCGGACGGCAGATAGCCTTTAAACGCGAAATTCTGCCCGTTCGCCCCTGACGCCATCAATGCCAGCAACAGGCTGGACGGGCCGACCAGCGGACGGACTTCATAGCCGTGTCGGTGCGCCAATGCCACCAGATTCGCGCCGGGATCGGCAACCGCGGGACAACCTGCTTCGCTGAGGATGCCCATGCTGCGCCCTTCCTGCAAAGGTTTCAGAAGCTCGGGCAGGGTTTTCAAGTCGGTGTGTTCGTTGAGGGTTTGCAGGTTCAGCTCGCGGATGGGCGTCGTGATGCCCAAATGTTTCAAATGGGCGCGGGCGGTTTTCTCGGCTTCGACGACGAAATCGGTCAAGCCGGTAATCTGCGCCTGTTCGTGCGACAGCAGGCAGGGCGTATCGGGTGCGCCCAAAGGGGTGGGAATTAGGTAAAGAATCGGGGACATGATGGATTTCCTATACGGAAGGTCGTCTGAAACCGTCAAACGGCTGTTTTCAGACGACCTAAATGATTTCTACGCCTTCGTTTTTTAAAAACTCGACCAGTTTGAAGATGGGCAAACCGATAAGCGCGTTCGGGTCGCTGCTGTCTATTCGCTCCAGCAACGCCGCGCCCAAGCCCTCGCTCTTCGCCGCACCCGCGCAGTAAACCGCGTCCGGCTCGCGCGCCAGATAACGCTCAATCTGCCCATCTGTCAGCGCACGCATCACAACCGACGTGTTATCGACATGGCGCTGAATGCGTCCCGAAGCAGTATTCAAAAGCACGATTGCGCTGTAAAATTCAATCTTTCTGCCGCTTAAATCCCGAAGCATTTGTTGTGCATTTGCGACGTTCATCGGTTTGCCCAACTGGCGGTCATTGCACCACGCCACTTGGTCCGCGCCGATCACCAACGCGGCAGGAAATCGAGCCGCCAGCGAACGCGCCTTCCCTTCCGCCAAACGCAAGGCAGTATCCGCCGCGTTTTCACCCGCAGCAGGCGTTTCGTCGAAATCAGGCGCGGCAGTTTGAAAATTAACGCCCAAACGTTCGAGCTGCGCGCGGCGGAACACCGAACCCGAACCCAATATCAAAGGCAGTTTTGCACTCATATTTTGCTTAAAAATATTGACGTTAGACTGTCGAAATTATATCATACCCCGTTTATGTCAGACCCTAATTTGATTGACCCAGAAGTTTTCGCCTCCGAAAAGCAGACCCTGCAAGGCAGCTTCCTGCTTGAGGAATTGGACGAACGAGTCCGTTCGCACGATTATCCGGCCGACAAACAGACCAAAGTGTCGTTTACGCTGAGCGGCGGACGCGACCGACTGCAGCGTTTGTTTCTCGATTTGAACGTCAAAGCCGATATGCCGCTGATTTGCCAGCGATGTATCCGCCCCATGCCGTTTACGCTCGACGAAACCAGCCGTATTGTTTTGTTCGCCAACGAAGAGGACTTGGATGAAGCAATGCTTGCTGACGAAGAGTTGGAAGGCATGCCGATTGAGAAAGAACTCGACGTACGCGGGTTGGTGGAAGACCAAATCCTAATGTCGCTCCCCTTCTCCCCGCGCCACGAAAACTGCGACAATGCCGCGCTGGAACAAGTCAATCAGGACAAACCCAACCCTTTTGCTGTTTTAGCAGGTTTGAAAAGCAGTTAATCAGGACACAGTTTTATTTATCTAGGAGCTTGAAATGGCCGTTCAACAAAACAAAAAATCCCCTTCCAAACGCGGTATGCACCGCTCTCACGACGCTTTGACCGCGCCTTCTCTGTCTGTTGACAGCGTAACTGGCGAAGTACACCGCCCGCACCACATTTCCCCCAACGGTATGTACCGCGGCCGTAAAGTAGTGAAAGCCAAAGGCGAATAATCTTATTCGACTGACTGAAAAAGCCAGAATATTGCCATGCAATGCTGGCTTTTTTACATTACATCCGAACTGCCCGACTCCATGCCTGCCCATACTTCAAAATGCGGCACAAAATCCTTGCAGTTCAAACTGATACACCCCATTGAATCGGGAATCGCCATGAAACAGAAAATCTGGTACACCTACGACGACATCCACCGCGTGATCAAGGCGTTGGCGGAAAAAATCCAAAACTCCGGCGTCAAATACGATGCCATGATCGCTATCGGCGGCGGCGGCTTCATCCCCGCCCGTATGCTGCGCTGCTTTTTGGAAATCCCGATTTACGCCGTAACCACCGCCTATTACGACAGCGACAACGAAGGTCAGGTAACGGAAGAAGTCAAAAAAGTCCAATGGCTCGACCCCGTGCCTGACGCGTTGAAAGGCAAGAATGTGCTCGTAGTCGATGAAGTCGACGACAGCCGCGTGACCATGGAATTCTGCCTGACCGAGTTGCAAAAAGAAGATTTCGGCACCATCGGTGTTGCCGTCCTGCACGAAAAAATCAAAGCCAAAGTCGGCAAAATCCCCGAAGGCATCCCCTACTTCAGCGGCCTGACCGTAGAAGACTGGTGGATCAACTACCCTTGGGACGCACTCGACATCGACGAACACAACCGCCTTGCCGCCGAAGGCAAAAAATAAGCCCGCGACGGAGAAGTCCGCCTTCTCCCGAAACGGCAAAAGCAAAATCCGTAGAACACCGACAAAACGAGATTTTGCCTCTTTTCAGCGCATCTTCATAAAACGCATTAGAATGTGGAACGCAACCCTTCAATCCGAAGCCCCCGACCACACATACACCCCTTTTCAGACGACCCCGTACCGCGTATCGCAAAAAGGTCGTCTGAAACCGACTGTGAAGCCGAACAAACCCACAGAGGCAGCCGACACCGCCCCTCTTCCGCTTCACAGCACAAACCGGAGAACAACATGATTACATTGGCCGTAGATGCCATGGGCGGCGACTCAGGTCTCGCAGTTACCGTCCCCGGTGCCCTTGCCTTTTTGAAACAGCAGCAAGACGTACACCTCATTATGGTCGGCGACGAATCCGCCGTCCGCCAAGCCCTCTCCGCAGCCAACGCGCCGATGGAGCGCATTACCGTGCTCCACGCCTCCGAAGTCGTCGGCATGGACGAAGCCCCTCAGCTTGCCCTGAAAAATAAAAAAGACTCCTCCATGCGCATTGCCATCAACCAAGTCAAAGAAGGCACCGCGCAGGCCGCCGTCTCCGCCGGCAACACCGGCGCGCTCATGGCAACCGCCCGCTTCGTCCTCAAAACCATTCCCGGCATCGACCGCCCCGCCATCGCCAAATTCCTGCCCTCCGACAGCGAACACCTGACCCTCGCCCTCGATTTGGGCGCAAACGTCGACTGCACACCCGAGCAGCTCGTACAGTTCGCCATCATCGGCAACGAACTCTTCCAAGCCCTCTACCCGCAAAAAGGCAGCCCGCGCGTCGGCCTGCTTAACGTCGGCACCGAAGACATCAAAGGCACGGACACCGTCAAACAAACCTTCAAACTGCTCAAAAGCAGCAAACTGAATTTCATCGGCAACATCGAAAGCAATGGCGTCCTATATGGCGAAGCCGACGTGATTGTCGCAGACGGCTTTGTCGGCAACATCATGCTCAAAACCATCGAAGGCGCGGTCAAATTCATGAGCGGAGCCATCCGTCAGGAATTCCAACGCAACCTGTTCAACAAAATGGCCGCCGTCGCCGCCCTCCCCGCCCTGAAAGGCTTGAAAAGCAAACTGGATCCGCGCAAATTCAACGGCGCCATCCTGCTCGGCCTGCGCGGCATCGTCATCAAAAGCCACGGCGGCACAGACGATGTCGGCTTCAGCTACGCCTTAGAAGAAGCCTACCACGAAGCAAAATCCGCCAGCCTGTCGAAAATCGAACAAGGTGTCGCCGAACAATTCGCCGCCTTGGAAGCGATTAAGGCGGAACAAGCCGCGCAAGAAGCACAGCAAGCCGAAGAAAACAAAGTTTAAGACCTATCTGCGCAAATCCTCTAAGCGTGTTTGCCACATAGCGAAAGGGTCGTCTGAAATCCGTTTTCAGACGACCCTTTGAGTTTGAATCATTCAAAGTCAATCAACGTTTAATCAAAACAGCGCGGTCTAGCCCCGCCCTAATACCCCATTTGTCTGATAGGCTTCACTTTCTTATCGCAATACTTCAAACCGATACTGGTTTATCCTCTTCTATTTCTTTCCAACTCTGTTAGCAATAACCATTAAATCTTATTATTTTTCAATTAATTATATTAAATTTACGATTTCTTATCAATTTTGTATTGATAATTATTTTTATTAGCGTATAATCAAAACCACTCGGAAGCCGTCCGCTCCGAGCCATTAAACGACAGATTATCCCCTCTTCTTTTTGTCTCATTACCTTCGGAGTGCGCATATACGAGAAATACCGTTCCCATTTATATCAGATACTCAAAACCGAAAAACACAAAACCCGCTATCTCAACAGCGGGTTTTGTGTTTGTTTTGTATGGAGAACGACACAGCCCCCCATCAAACTGGAAATCGCAAGAAGCTGCTGACGGAATACCGCTCCCTCCCTGATGACACCCTTTCATCCGTGACCAAAAAGGTCATCTGAAATGGAAATCTCCAATTTCAGACGACCCCTAGTTAAACATCCAAAAATCAAACCCTGATATAAAACGTCGTCTGAAACCTGATGTCCGGTTTTCAGACGACGTTTTGATGCCGTTTATTTCAAGCAGTCTTACTGCTGCGTGGCAGGTTGGCTAACGGTTTCGCGTTTCAAACCGCCGCCGAGTGCTTTATAGAGGTCGGCGAGGTTTTCGAGGCGGGTGAGCTGGTTGGCAAGCAACGCGGTTTCTGCACTATAGCTGCTGCGTTCTGCGTCAAGCAGGTCGAGGGCGTTGGATACGCCGTGTTTGTAGCGCAAATTGATAAGGCGCAGGGAGTCGTTGTAAGCGCGGCTTTGTTTGTTTAGCGCGGCGTAGCTCTTGTCGAGTTGCTCGCGTGCGACCAAAGCGTTGGATACGTCTTGGAAGGCGGCTTGGACGGCGGCTTCGTAAGCGACGATTTGCGCCTCTTTACGCAGCTTGGCTACGTCGAGATTCGCTTTGTTGGTACCCCAGTTGAAAATCGGCAGGGTAATGGAAGGTGCAAACGACCAGATGCCCGTACCGCTTTTGAAGAGGCCGCTCAACTCGCCGGACGCGGTACCGACCGATCCGGTCAGGCTGATGGTGGGGAAGAAGGCGGCACGCGCTGCGCCGATGTTGGCATTGGCTTGTTTGAGCGAGTGTTCTGCGGCGCGGATGTCGGGACGGTTCAGCAGGACTTCGGAACTCAAGCCGGCAGGCAGTCGGGTGATTTTGAACTGTTTGCTCAAAGGCAGCGCGGCAGGCAGGTCTTCCGGCAGAGGTTGGTTAATCAGGGTTGCCAAGGCATTGCGGGCTTGTTCGCGGTTTTTGACGGCGTTCGCGTAATCGGCTTTGGCGGATTCAATCAGGGCTTCCTGTTGACGCAAATCGACGGCGGAAATCACGCCTGCTTTGTGGCGCATTTGGGAAAGTTTGTAGGTGGCTTCGCGGGTTTTGAGGACGCGCTGCGCCAATGCCATCGATTCTTGGGCGTACAGTTCGTTGAAATGGGCTTTAGCAACGGCGGCAATCAGAGCAAGGTGGGCGGCATCGCGGTTGGCGGCTACGCTGAAATAACCTTGCAATGCGGCTTGGCTGTTGCTGCGGACGCGTCCGAAAAGGTCAAGCTCATAAGCTGCCACACCCAAACCGACGCTGTATTCGCTGCGGGTAACGCCACCGCTCAAGCTGCCTGTCCGCGTACCGGTGCCGCTGGCGTTTATGCTCGGCAGCAAGTCGTTGCGGGCAATCATGTATTGTTTGCGGTAGATTTCGGCGTTCAGCGCGGCGGTGCGCAGGTCGGTGTTGCGTTCCAACGCGATGTCGATAAGGCGGTGCAGGCGCGGGTCGGCAAAGAAGTCCTGCCAGCCCAAGTCGGCGGCGCGGATGCCGTCGTCGAATGTGTCGTATTTGAAGGTTTCGGCAACTTCGACCTGCGGTTGTTCATATTTCGGGATCATGGTACAGGCGGACAGCGCGACGGCTGCGGCGACGGTACTCAATACCGTTTTGAATGTCATTTTGTTCATAAGGATTCCTTGGGGTCGTCTGAAACCGTATTTCGGTTTTCAGACGACCTTTTTGCTAGTGCTTGTTGTCCGTATTTTGATCTTCGTGGGAAATCATGCCTGCTTCGGCAGCGTGTTTCACGGCCATTTCATGTTCGTGCGCGCTTTCCTTAAAGAATTTACGCACAACCACATAGAACAAAGGCACAAGGAACACGGACAAAATCGTACCGATCAACATGCCCCAGAACACAGTCGTACCGATGGCACGCCGGCTGGCAGAGCTGGCACCGCTGGCGACATACAGCGGAACCACGCCCAAAATGAAGGCAAACGAAGTCATGATAATCGGACGGAAACGCAGGCGCGCTGCTTCCAGCGCGGCTTCCAGTGCGCTCTTGCCCTGTGCTTGCAGGTCTTTGGCAAACTCGATAATCAGAATCGCGTTTTTCGCACTCAAGCCCATTACGGTTACAAAGCCGACTTGGAAGTAAATATCGTTACTAAACGATGGAACGCTGTCCAACAAGGCTTCAAAAATATTGCGTCCGGTAACACCCAATGCCGCACCGACCAAGCCCAACGGAATCACGAGGATAACCGCCAGCGGGATAGACCAGCTTTCATAAAGTGCGGCAAGTACCAAGAACACGGCAGCAATCGCCAAGCCGTACAAAATCAAGGTTTGCGAACCGCCTTTGGCTTCTTCGCGCGACTGTTCGCCCCATTCAAGGCTGTAACCGCCTTCCATTTCGTCCACCATTTTCTGAACCGCAGCCATTGCCTGACCGGATGAAACACCGGTAGCCGGAGAGCCGGAAAGTTCCATAGCGGGATAGCCGTTAAACCGTACGCTTTGTTCCGTACCGTTTTCCCAAGAAACAGTAGCAATGGTAGAAAGCGGGACAGCGACACCGGAGCTGTTGGGCACAGTCAAGTTCAGGATGTCGGACGGCTGCATACGAGCAGAAGCATCAGCCTGCACCATCACGCGTTGCAGACGACCCTGGTTCGGGAAGTCGTTGACATAAGACGAACCCAAAGAGGAAGCCAGGGTCGTGCGGATGTCTGAGAACGAAATGCCTTGTGCGGCGGCGGCGGCACGGTCTATGTCGATTTTCAATTGCGGCGCATCTTCCAGACCACCGGCACGGACGGTGTTCGGGTCAAACAGACCGCTTTCGCGCATTTTGCCGATCAATTCATTGCGCTTCGCCAGCAATGCGGCATGACCGGTATTGTTGCGGTCTTGCAGGTTGATGGTCAGCCCTGAGCCGTTACCCAATTCCATAATCGGAGGAGGCGTAAGGGCAAAACCGACCCCGTCTTTGAGTGTACTCATCATCGTACCGTTCAACTTATTGGCGACAGAGGTTGCATCGCTGCCCGGCGTTTTACGCTCTTCCCAGTCCTTAAGTATGGCAAAACCCATTGCCATATTCTGACCGCTGCCTGAGAAACTGAAGCCGGAAACGGTAATGATGTCTTTAATTTCAGGAATGCTTTTCGCCAACTGGGTAACTTGCGCCATTGTCGCATCGGTACGCTCTTTGGTCGCACCCGCAGGCAGTTGTACGCTGACCATGATGAAGCCTTGGTCTTCAGTCGGCAAGAAGGAGGTCGGCAAACGCATAAACAGGAATACGCCTGCGGCTGCCAGACCGATATAGACAATCATCATACTGAACGTCTTACGCAGCACTTTGACAACCCAACCCTCGTAGCCATTCGTCCAATTGTCGAATTTTTTATTAAACCAACCGAAAAGCCCCTTCTTCTCTTGATGGTGCCCTTTCGGAATCGGCTTGAGCATGGTGGCGCACAATGCCGGCGTCAGCGTCAGTGCGAGGAATGCGGAGAATGCAATCGATGCCGCCATGGTTAAAGCGAACTGTTTGTAAATATTGCCGGTCGCACCGCTGAACATCGCCAAAGGCACAAATACGGAAATCAGGACGGCGGTAATACCGACCACCGCGCCGGAAATCTGACCCATCGCTTTTTTGGTTGCTGCTTTAGGCGGCAAACCTTCCGTCGCCATAATACGCTCGACGTTTTCAACGACCACAATCGCATCATCGACCACGATACCGATAACCAATACCATCGCAAACATGGTCAATACGTTAATCGACATGCCCATATAAGAGATGAAGGCAAAACCGCCCAACAGCGAAATCGGCACGACAATGGTCGGAATCAGCGTATAGCGGATGTTTTGCAGGAAGAGGAACATCACTACAAACACCAGTAAAACAGCCTCTCCAAGCGTACTCAACACTTTCTCAATCGAAATCTTAACGAATTTTGAAGTGTCGTAAGGCGTTTTCCAGCTCATGCCCTGCGGGAAGTATTTTTTCAAAACCTCCATTTTTTCCTTTACGGCAGTGGCGGTTGCCATAGCATTACCGCTGTTGGACAACATCACCGCCATACCGGTGGTGTTCACACCGTTCAGACGGGTGGAAGAGGAATAGTCTTCCATACCCAAGCTGACTTTTGCCACATCTTTCAGATAGACATTCGAGCCGTCGGTATTGGATACCAAAATGATGTTGCCGAACTCTTCAGCCGTTTTTAATTGTCCTTCCGCAGTAACGGTCGCCGAAATGGTCTGACCTTCAACGGCCGGTAAAGAGCCGATGGAGCCTGCCGAGATTTGGATGTTTTGTGTTGCAAGCGCATTGGTCACCGTAGCAAAAGACAGGTTGTAGTTTTGCAGTTTTTTCGGGTCAACCCAAATGCGCATGGCACGTTGCGCACCAAACAACTGCACCTTACCTACACCGTCGATACGCTGCAATTCAGGAATGATGTTGCGTTGTGCGTAGTCGTTCATTTCCTCGGTGGACTGTACGTCTGACGAGAGCATCACAATCATCAGGAAGTTTTCACGCGCCTTGGATACGGTAACGCCATATTGCTGCACGGCGGCAGGCAGGTTGCTCAATACTTCGGAAAGTTTGTTCTGCACCTCTACCTGCGCCAGATCCTCGTTGGTTTCAGGCGTAAACGTCAAACTGACCGTACCCGAACCACTGGAGTTGGCGGAAGTGCTCATGTAATCCAAACCTTCCACACCGTTCATACTGCGTTCGATAACGGCAAGCACGCTGTCTTCCATCACCTGCGCGGACGCACCCGGATAAGTGGCGGTCAGCGTAATGGTCGGAGCGGCAACGGACGGATATTGGGAAACCGGCAAACTCCTAATGCCGATAACACCCAATGCGATAATAAAAATCGCAATGACCCATGCAAAGATGGGGCGGTCGATAAAAAACTTAGCCATTGATGCCTTCCTTATTTAGCTGCGGATGCCGGTTTGGCTTCAGAGGTCGTCTGAACGTCTTTTTTCGCTTCGGAAGCAGCTTTGGGTGCGGCTCCGGCAGCAGATGCGGCAGCCTTTTCGGGAGGTGTCCATTCTTTAGGCGTAACCTTTTTCCCGCCACTCATGGATGCAATGGCGATGCCGTCAACAATGACTTTGTCGCCGTCTTTCAGACCCGCAGTGATCACCCAGTTGGTTCCCTGCTGCTGGGCGACTGTTACCTCGCGCGGCTCCATTTCGCCTTTGGCGTTCACAATCATCACGGTATCTTTCGTACCGCGCGTTACTGCCTGCTGCGGTACGACAAAAGCGTTGTCGGCAGCCACTTGTTCCATCAGGACGCGCACATAAAGACCTGACATCAAAATGTTTTTGTCGTTCGGCACTGACGCGCGCAGCGTGATTTGTCCGGTTGTTTCGTTCACAGACGGATCGGAGAACAACAAACGGCCTTTGTGCGGATAAACTTCGCCGTTGTCGAACTTGATGCCCACTTCAATCGCGCCATCCACGCTCGACAATTTGCCCTCGGCAACCTGTTGGCGCAGCTTCATCACTTCGGTCGCGGATTGAGTGATGTTCACATACATAGGATTGGTTTGGCGGATGGTCGCCAGTACGGTTGTATCGCCTGCGTTCAGCAGCGTACCTTCGGATACTTTGGACTGCCCGATGAAACCTGAAATCGGTGCGGTAATGCGCGCCCTGTTCAGATTGATACCGGCAGATTTAATCGCCGCCTGAGCCGCTTTGACGCTCGCCTCGGCAGAACGTTTCGCCGTTACCGCCGCATCGTAATCCTGTTTACTGATGGCATCGGCGGCGACCAGCGGCTTGTAACGCGCCAAGTCGGCATTGGCTTTGGCAAGGGTCGCCTGCGCGCCTGCCAATTGGGCGCGCGAGCTTTCCAGATCAGCTTGATAGGTGGAACTATCGATTTGATAAAGCGGCTGTCCGGCGCGGACATAGCTGCCCTCTTGGAACAGGCGTTTTTGGATGATGCCGCCTACTTGGGCGCGGACATCCGCCGTACGCAGCGACTCCAAACGGCCCGGCAGCTCGGTCGTCAGCGCGACGGTTTCAGGATGGACGGTAACGACACCGACCACAGGGGGCGGAGCTTCTTTTTGCGCAGCTGCCTGCTGCCCTTTTCCATCTTTTGCACCTTGCGTCGCATCGGAGCCTTTGTTACACGCTGAAAGAGCCAACGCAGTAGCGGCAGCGATTGCCGCCATGCGCATCACCTTAGAAGCATAAGAAGCCATTACATTTCCTATCTGTATAATTGTTATGAGGTTTTACCCTATACTTTGTCATCAGAGCCGATTTTTGGTTCCGAAACAACAATAACCTGCCTCAATATCCGGAGCAGGTCGTCTGAAAATTTATTTTATACTTGAGAGCCAATCTCAATTACGAGTGCCATTATACATACATGCTTGCATGGATACAAAGTATTTTTTATAATTCCCAATATTCCGCCCAATTGAAATAGGCATCATGCGGAAAACCAAAACCGAAGCCCTTAAAACCAAAGAACATCTCATGCTCGCCGCGCTGGAAACCTTCTACCAAAAAGGCATCGCGCGCACTTCGCTCAACGAAATCGCCCAGGCCGCCGGCGTGACGCGCGGCGCGTTGTACTGGCATTTCAAAAACAAAGAAGACTTGTTCGACGCCCTCTTCCAGCGCATTTGCGACGACATCGAAAACTGTATGCATCAGGACGCGGCCGATAGCGATGAACAAGAATGGTCGCTTTTCCGCCGCACCTTGATGCACTTTTTCACGCGCCTGCAAACCAACGACATCCACTATAAATTCCACAGCATCCTGTTTTTAAAATGCGAACACACCGAGCAGAACGCCGCCGTCATCGACATTGCGGATAAACATCAAGCGATTTGGCGCGAGAAAATTACCGAAGTCCTGACCAAATCCATTGCCCAACATGCCTTATCCGAAGATTTGGATACCGACATGGCGGTCATCTTCATCAAATCGATGCTGGACGGTCTGATTTGGCGTTGGCTCTCGTCCGACAAAAGTTTCGACCTTGCCCAAACCGCACCGCGCATGATTGACATCCTCTTGGACAATCTGAAAAACCACCCGCAACTGCGTAAGCAAAAATAACGGACTGCATACAAAAAGGTCGTCTGAAAACAAGCATCACACGTTTTCAGACGACCCGTTCCTTGTTTCAACAGGCGTTATATATTATGAATCAACCTGATAGACAAACAACGTCCGAACAATCCCTGCTTAACAAAAACGTCGTCTGAAACCCTTTTTCAAGTTTTCAGACGACGTTTTCTTATTTTCCTATCAACGCGTTACCGGCTTATATTTAATCCGTTTCGGTTTCGCGCCCTCTTCGCCGAGTCGGCGTTTTTTATCGGCTTCGTATTCCTGATAGTTTCCGTCGAAGAACACCCATTTCGAATCGCCTTCGCACGCCAAGATATGCGTGGCGATGCGGTCGAGGAACCAGCGGTCGTGCGAAATCACCATTACGCTGCCGGCAAATTCCAGCAATGCGTCTTCCAGCGCGCGCAGGGTTTCCACGTCGAGGTCGTTGGACGGTTCGTCCAGCAGCAACACATTGCCGCCGCTCAACAAGGTTTTTGCCAAGTGCAAACGTCCGCGTTCGCCGCCGGAAAGCTGCCCCGCGATTTTGCTTTGGTCGCTGCCTTTAAAGTTGAAACGACCCAAATATTGGCGGGCGGGGATTTCAAACTGTCCGACCTGCAAAATGTCGCGGCCTTCGGCGATGTTGTCGAACACGGTTTTGTCGTTTTGCAAACCTTCGCGGCTTTGGTCAATCAGGCTCATTTTCACGGTTTGCCCGATTTTCACTTCGCCGGAATCGGGCTGCTCTTTGCCCGCAATCATTTTAAACAGTGTCGATTTACCCGCGCCGTTCGGGCCGATGATGCCGACAATCGCGCCCGCAGGTACTTTGAAGCTCAAATCGTCAATCAGCACTTTGTCGCCAAACGATTTGGAAACATTCACAAATTCAATCACTTCATTACCCAAACGCTCGGCGACGGGAATGAAGATTTCCTGCGTTTCATTGCGTTTTTGGTATTCGTAGTTGCTCATTTCTTCAAAACGTGCCAAACGCGCTTTGGACTTGGCTTGGCGGCCTTTGGCATTTTGGCGCACCCATTCCAATTCCTGCTTCATCGCTTTCACGCGCGCGGCTTCGGATTTCGCCTCGTTTTCCAAGCGTTTTTCTTTCTGCTCCAGCCAAGACGAGTAATTGCCTTTCCACGGGATACCGTGTCCGCGGTCGAGCTCCAAAATCCATTCGGCGGCGTTGTCCAAGAAGTAGCGGTCGTGCGTTACCGCAACGACCGTGCCGGGGAAGCGCACCAAGAATTGCTCCAGCCATTCGACCGATTCAGCGTCCAAGTGGTTGGTAGGTTCGTCCAGCAGCAGCATATCGGGCTTGCTCAACAAGAGTTTGCACAAAGCAACACGACGTTTTTCACCGCCGGACAAATTGCCGATTTTGGCATCCCATTCCGGCAGGCGCAGCGCATCGGCGGCGATTTCCAATTCGTGTTCCGCACCACCGCCCGTGGACGAACCCGCTGCAATAATCGCTTCCAAGCGGCCCTGCTCCTCCGCCAGCGCGTCAAAATCCGCATCGGGGTTGGCATACTCGGCATACACTTCCTCCAAGCGTTTCTGCGCCGCAGCCACTTCGCCCAAACCGCTTTCCACTTCCTCGCGTACGGTTTTCTCAGGATCAAGCTCCGGCTCTTGCGGCAGATAGCCGATTTTGATGCCGCCCATCGGCACGGCTTCGCCCTCAAATTCCTTATCCACGCCCGCCATAATCCGCAGTACGGTGGACTTGCCCGCGCCGTTCAAACCGAGCAGACCGATTTTCGCGCCGGGGAAGAAAGAAAGGGAAATATCTTTAATGATGGTTTTCTGCGGCGGCACAACCTTGCTCACGCGCAGCATAGAATAGACGTATTGTTGGGACATAGTATTCTCAATTCGGTCAAACAAATTTCAGACGACCCATTTTAACCGATTGCACCGATTGTTGCTTGCACGGATGATATTTAGAGGGGAAATAGATGGAGTGGATTGATTTGTTCGGATTTGGAAGAAGGTCGTCTGAAATAATGGTTTCAGACGACCTTTCTTCATTTTTTCACGAGAATATCCCCAACCCCCGCGCAGCCCTACTCTTCAGCCTGCCGCCTGCTTTTTCCAATCGACACTCCCTGCCAAGTCGGTATTGAAATGCGCGCCGATGTTTTGCCGCCTGGCGTATGCGGCTTGGGCGACGGCGAGGCTGCATTCGAGCAGGTTGCGGTTTTCGTATTCGGACGCGGTGTGCGGTTCGGTTTGGTTTTGCTTCCAAAGCCGCAGTTGGGCGATGGCGCGGCGCAGGTCGGTATCGTTGCGGAGAATGCCCAGATGGCGTTGGTTGAACGCTTGCAGGACGGGGCGGCTGAATGTGTTTTGGAGGTCGTCTGAAAAGATGCCTGCTTCGGCGTAGGGGTTTTCAGACGACCTTTTGGACGGTACGGTTTGGAACGCTTGTCCGTCTGCGATGGTTTGGGCGGCAAGTCTGGCGGTAACGACGCATTCGAGCAGGGAGTTGCTGGCGAGGCGGTTGGCTCCGTGCAATCCTGTGCAGGCGGTTTCGCCTAAGGCGTAGAGCTGCGGCAGGGAGGTTCTGCCGTAGGGGTCGGTTTGGATGCCGCCGCAGGTGTAGTGTTGCACGGGGCGGACGGGGATGGCTTGGCGCGTGATGTCCAAGCCGCATTGGGACAGGCAGTGCCGATGAATGGACGGGAAATGCCGGCGGACGAACGCTGCGGGTTGATGGCTGATGTCGAGCGAGACGAAATCTTGCGTTTGTTTGGCGATTTCGGCGGCGATGGCGCGGGCAACGATGTCACGCGGCGCGAGTTCGGCGCGGCGGTCGTAATGCGGCATAAACCGTTCGCCCGATTGGTTGGTCAGGATGCCGCCTTCGCCGCGCACGGCTTCGGAAATCAGGAAGGTACGGCCGTTTTCAGACGACCTTGCCAAGCCTGTGGGGTGGAATTGGATAAATTCGAGGTTTTCGACTGCGCAGCCTGCGCGTATCGCCATGGCGATGGCGTCGCCCGTGCATTCGGGCGGCGTGGTGGTGGCGGCGTAAATCTGTCCCAAGCCGCCGCCTGCGAGTACGGTATGGCGGGCGCGGATGCGGTAGGGTTCTTGCGTTCGGCAGTCGAGGACGGTCAGTCCGCACGCTGCGCCTGATTCGGTTTGAACGTCCAACGCCATCTGCCGCTCGCAAACGCGGATGTTCGGGCGGCGGCGTATTTGGGCAATCAGGCTCTGCATGACGGCTTCGCCCGTGTAGTCGGCGACGTGGGCGATTCGGCGGCAGGTATGCCCGCCTTCGCGCGTCAAGTGCAGGTCGTTATTATTTTGGTCGAACGCCACGCCCTGCGCCAGCAGCCATTCGATTGCCGGTTTGCCCTGCGACAGGATGGTGCGGACGGCGGCTTCGTCGCACAAACCTGCGCCCGCTTCCAAGGTATCGGCAACGTGTTTTTCGATGTCGTCCTCTCCCGACCACGCCGCCGCAATTCCGCCTTGCGCATGACGGCTGGCGGTGTCGTCCAGCCGGTTTTTGCACAAAATGACGATGCGGAACGACTCAGGCAGCGACAGGGCGAGCGTCAGTGCCGCCAGCCCGTTTCCGGCAATCAATACGTCGCAATCGGTTTGCATGGTGTTGTCCTTGTTTGAGAGGTCGTCTGAAACGGCAATATGGACGGCAAATCAGGCGGGGCCCATGCCGTTGAACACATCTTTTTTCTTCAGCCCTGCCGCGAAGTCGAGCATACGCTGCAAAGGCAGTTTGGCGGCTTCGCCCAGCTTCCTGTCCAACAGGATTTCGTTGCACCCGCCTGTCAGGGCGTATTTGATGCCGCCCAGCGAATTCATCGCCATCCACGGGCAGAATGCGCAGCTTTTGCAGCTTCCGCCGTTGCCCGCCGTCGGGGCGGCGATAAACTCTTTGTCGGGCGCCTGCTTTTGCATTTCGTGCAGGATGCCCAAATCGGTCGCCACAATGAATTTTTTTTCGGGACGCGATACAGCGGCTTTCAGCAGCTTGCTGGTCGAACCGACCACGTCGCCCAGTTCGATGACGCTTTGCGGCGATTCGGGATGAACCAGCACCACCGCGTCGGGATGTTCCGCCTTCAGTGCCGCCAGCTCCTGCCCCTTAAATTCGTTATGAACGATGCACGAACCCTGCCACAGCAGCATATCCGCACCCGTTTCGCGGCGGATGTAGTCGCCGAGGTGGCGGTCGGGCCCCCAAATCAGCTTCTCGCCGCGCGCTTTCAAATACGACACGATTTCCAACGCCACCGAAGACGTTACCACCCAGTCGGCACGCGCTTTCACGGCGGCGGAAGTGTTGGCGTACACTACGACTGTGCGGTCGGGGTGTTGGTCGCAAAACGCCGAAAACGCCTCTTCCGGGCAACCCAAATCCAAAGAACATTCTGCTTCCAAATCAGGCATCAGCACCGTTTTTTCAGGGCAGAGGATTTTCGCGCTCTCACCCATGAAGCGCACGCCCGCCACCACCAGCGTACCGGCCTCGTGTTCCGCGCCGAAGCGCGCCATCTCCAGCGAATCACCCACGCATCCGCCCGTTTCCAAGGCCAAATCCTGAATCAGCGGATCGACGTAATAATGCGCCACCAAGACCGCGTTTTTCTCCTTCAGCAAAGCCTTGATTTCGTCTTTCAGACGACCTGCCGTCTCGCGGTCGGGCGTGTCGGCAACCTTCGCCCACGCCTGACGGATTTGGCAGGCGGAAGTCGGCGTCTGAATGAGGGGCATATCGTAGTCGAACGAGCGGCGGGCGGCGGTTTGCATGATGTTTCCTTGTAGCTGGTTTTTGAGGCGGCATGAAGGTTTGCCGTCTGTTTTTCAAACTGTTTTTATATTATGCTCAACTTGAGTATAATATGCAAGGTCGTCTGAAAACAGGTTTGAGATACCGCAAAACCGACCCGCTTCGTTCCGACAAACCGCTTTGGTTTACAATAAAGCCTTTCCCACCCGCAGAAAGCCGAGCATGGACGCCTACCCCGAAGCCGAAGCCCCGCCGCAAAGCATCGTCGAGCTGGTTCCCGTATTGATTGCCGTTACCGACGGCGGCCTGAGGGTGTTGACCGTCGCCCAAGGCACGCTCCTGCCCAACGGCCCGCTCTCCCCCCTGCGCAATTCCCTGCAGGCGGGCGTGAAGCTGTGGGTCGCCAAGCAGACTTCGCAGCCTATGGGCTATGTGGAACAGCTTTACACCTTTGTCGATACCCACCGCCGCAACGAACACGGCATGCCCGTCTTGTACGTCAGCTATTTGGGGCTGGTGCGCGAGGCAGCCGACAGCATCCTGCATCCGGATGCGAAATGGCAGGACTGCTACGGCTATTTCCCTTGGGAAGACTTGCGCACCGACGGCGGGCAGCGCGACGCCATCGTCAGCCGCCTGCGCATTTGGGCAAACTCGGCAGACACGGAGGAAGTGCGCCAAAAGCGGCTCAAGCGCATTCACTTGTGCTGGGGGGTCGAACCGGAAAACTGGTCGGAAGAATACGTTTTGCAACGCTATGAAATGCTGTATGAAAGCGGCCTGATAGCGGAAGCCGCCGAGCCGCAGGCAAACTTCGACTTCACGCTCACGGGGCAGCCCATGCGCCACGACCACCGCCGCGTACTGGCGACCGCCCTGTCCCGCCTGCGCGCCAAAATCAAATACCGCCCCGTGATTTTCGAACTGATGCCGCCCGAATTCACGCTGCTGCAACTGCAAAACAGCGTCGAAGCCATCAGCGGCAGATTGCTGCACAAGCAAAACTTCCGCCGCCAGATTCAGCAGCAAAACCTCATCGAGCCGTCGGATACCGGCGTATCGGGCAGCAAAGGCCGTCCCGCGCAGCTTTACCGCTTCCGCGACGACGTCCTGCCCGACAGGCTGATTTCGGACATCGGACTGCCGCTGGGCAGCCGTTAGCCCGTTTTCAGACGGCCTTAAATGAAGTTTTAACCTCGCCGCAACACCAATATTTTTCAACAAAGGAAACCCCATGTCGTCTGAAAACACCCTCTTCCCCCTGCCCGACACCCTGTTGCGCCCCATGGTCGAACAAGCCCTGAGCGAAGACTTGGGCAGGCGCGGCGACATTACGTCCGCCGCCGTTATCGCCCCCGATAAAACCGCCAAACTCTTCCTCGTCAGCCGCGAAGACGGCGTCATCGCCGGCATGGACTTGGCGCGCCTCGCCTTTCAGACGATGGATCCGTCCGTCCGCTTCCAAGCCGAAATTCACGACGGGCAAGCCGTCCGCGCACGTCAGACGCTGGCTGCCGTCGAAGGCAACGCCCGCGCCCTGCTCGCCGCCGAACGCACCGCGCTCAACTACCTCACGCACTTGAGCGGCATCGCCACCGCCACCGCTCGTGCCGTTGCCGAAGTCGCCGAATACGGTACAGACATCGTGTGCAGCCGCAAAACCATCCCCCTGCTGCGCGTCCTGCAAAAATACGCCGTCAGAGCAGGCGGCGGCGTGAACCACCGCATGGGTTTGGACGACGCCGTGCTCATCAAAGACAACCACCTCGCCTATTGCGGCAGCATCGCCCAAGCCGTGCGGCAGGCGAAGCAGGCAGTCGGACCGTTGACCTGCGTGGAAATCGAAGTGGACACGTTGGCACAACTGGACGAAGCCATCGCGGCGGGCGCGGAACGGATTTTGCTGGATAACATGAACGACGAAACCCTGAAAGAAGCGGCAAACCGCTGCCACACGCAAACCGCCCACCCCCACACCGTCTATTGCGAAGCATCGGGCGGCATCGGCTTCGACCGCCTGAAGCGCGTAGCGCAAACCGGCGTAGACGGCATCGCCCTCGGCTATCTGACCCACAGCAGCCGCTCGTTGGACATAGGTTTGGATTTCGTGGCGTAAATTTTGCCGAAGACAGCGGCGCAGAAAGAAATCCATTCAAAAACGCCCGTTTCGTCATTCCCGCACAGGCGGGGTAAAGATGACGAAACGGGCGTTTTCTGGAGTGGATTAAAATTGCAATGATAAGGCGTTGCCAACGCCCTTATGTACTTTAGCTAAATTACTTTATTTTCGACACGCAACTTACCGCTTGTCGTCATTCCCGCGCAGGCGGGAATCCATTTTTGAAATTCAGAAACTGTTTTTCAAATCAAGGTTTCACAAGTTTTACAATGGATTCCCGCCTGCGCGGGAATGACGGAAAAAGTATTAAAAACTGGGAAGATAGGCGATATATGTGATACGGCAAACAGGGTTACAGTTGCACAAAGGTCGTCTGAAACCCCTTCACCTGATTTTCAGACGACCTCAATCCATATCGCTTTCGGGCAATTCTGCCGAACCCATGCGACGCAGGATGATGTTGGTTTTGTTGCGCAGGCGTTTGCTTTTGGGGTTGTCGGCGTAAAACAGCGGCGCGGGGACGCGGGCGGCGAGTTTGGCGGCCTGCTGTTTGGTCAGGTTGGCGGCGGGTCTTTTATAGAAATACTGGGACGCGGCTTCTGCGCCGAATACGCCGTAGTGCCATTCAATGGCGTTCAGATACAGCTCGAAAATGCGGTCTTTGTCGGTAACGGCTTCCATCATTGCGGTAATCGCGGCTTCTTCGCCTTTGCGGATATAGCTGCGGCTTTCGTTCAGAAACAGGTTTTTGGCAAGCTGTTGGCTGATGGTTGAGCCGCCTGCTTTGACTTCGCCGCTTTGTTTGTTGCGCTTGATGGCGTATTGGATGCCGCCCCAGTCGAAGCCGCCGTGTTCGGCGAATTTGGCGTCTTCGGAGGCAATCAGGGCTTTTTTCAGGTTGACCGAAATGCGGTCGTAAGGTACCCAGCGGTAATCGAGTGCGACATCTTTGCCTTCGCTTTGAAACTGCCGCATCCGCATCGCCATGAAGGCGGTTTTGTTCGGCGCGACGGCGCGGTAAGTGATGATGTTGCCGTACACATAAGCGTTGAAAAAGATAAATGCGCCCAAAGGCAGGGCAATCAGCCATTTGATGATGCGGAACATTTTATAACTCTCTCATATATTGGACGACGGGCAGGACATCGGGCGCGAAACCGCGCCAAAGCCGGTAGGAAGCTGCCGCCTGTCCGACCAGCATGCCCAACCCGTCGGCGGTTTGTTTTGCACCTGATTGGTGGGCAAACGCTAAAAACGGCTCTGCCACTTCGCCGTAAACCATATCGTAAGCCAAGGTGCAATGTTCAAAGACTTTGGGCGATACGGCGGGAAGCTGTCCGCTTAAGCCGCTGGATGTGCCGTTGATGATGATGTCGAAGCCGCCTTCCAGTTCATCCAAAGGTACGGCATCTATATCGAAATGCGCCGCCATTTCCGCCGCTTTGGCATGGGTTCGGTTGGCGATAACGATGCGCGCGGGGCGGTATTCTTTCAATACGGGAATCACGCCGCGCACCGCGCCGCCTGCGCCGAGCAGCAAGACGGTTTTGCCCGACATTTCCACGCCCAGCCTTTTTGAAATATCGTCCGTCAGCCCGATTCCGTCGGTATTGTCGCCGCGTATTTTACCGTTTTCCAGCAAAATCAGCGTATTGACCGCACCCGCCGCCAACGCGCGTTCGGAATGTTCGTCCGACAAGGCAAACGCTTCCTGCTTGAACGGTACGGTAACATTCGCCCCGCGTCCGCCGTCGGCAAAAAACGCTTCAACCGCCTGCGCGAAACCGCCGATGTCGGCGCAAATGCGTTCATATTCGATTTCAACGCCTTCCTGCAAGGCAAACTGCCGATGGATTTGCGGCGATTTGCTGTGTGCGACGGGGTTGCCGAAAACGGCATAACGGGGGAGGGCAGTCATGGTCGTGTTCCAAAAGACAGGAAGGCTATTTTATAACGGCGGCGTACAGATGGAAACGATGCCGTCTGAAACGGTTGTCAGGTAGCATGGCGGAATGTTTGTTTCTTGAAAAAAAAAGTCGTTTTTTTTTTGTTATAATTTAACTTTATTTTGTTGACAAGGACGAAAGGGGCGGACATGAAAAAGATGTTGTGCTTGGCAGTATTTGCATTAGGGTTGGCAATGCCGGCGGTGGCGGCGGATTGGGTGTGGGTAGAGATTGACAGTGACAATAATACCACGTTTGGTGATGCAGACAGCCGTACGGGCAATAGAGCATGGTTTGAAATAAGGCTCGCCAAGCCGCAAAAGAATGGCAATGGAAAATTTTATAATACAGTGAGAGCGTTGGAAGAAATGGATTGCAGTGGTAAACGTCATAGGGCTTTGACGGCAACGAGGTATTCCAAATCGGGAAAATCTATCGACTCTGAGACACGATCCTATGCCGAATGGGATTATGTTATTCCCGGTACGGCTGGAGAGAGTGCGTACAAATTTGTCTGCAACCGCTATCCCCGCTGACCGTTTTCAAACCAAACAACAGATGCCGTCTGAACTGCTTTCAGACGGCATCTGTTTTGTCGTCATTCGGACAAAAGGGCGGGTATTCCGCTTTTGAACAGACAAACCGAAGCATATTGTTGACAATCTTGCCGTCTGAAACTATATTTCAGTGCGTAAAAACGGGCGCCCTGATGTATTTCAGACGGCCTTACCGTGATAGAATAACAAATTAAACCCAATCCCTCAGGAGCTGAAGATGTCTATCAAAGACGCAGTAAAACTGATTGAAGAAAGCGAAGCCCGCTTCGTAGATTTGCGCTTTACCGATACCAAAGGCAAGCAGCACCACTTCACCGTCCCCGCCCGCATCGTCCTCGACGACCCTGAAGAGTGGTTTGAAAACGGTCAGGCGTTTGACGGCTCGTCCATCGGCGGCTGGAAAGGCATTCAGGCATCCGACATGCAGTTGCGTCCCGACCCTGCGACCGCCTTCATCGACCCCTTCTACGACGACACCACCGTCGTCCTCACCTGCGACGTCATCGACCCCGCCGACGGTCAAGGCTACGACCGCGACCCGCGTTCCATCGCCCGCCGTGCCGAAGCCTACCTCAAATCCTCCGGCATCGGCGACACGGCATACTTCGGCCCCGAACCCGAATTCTTCGTCTTCGACGGCGTAGAGTTTGAAACCGATATGCACAAAACCCGTTACGAAATCACGTCCGAAAGCGGCGCATGGGCAAGCGGCCTGCACATGGACGGTCAAAACACCGGCCACCGCCCTACCGTCAAAGGCGGCTACGCCCCCGTCGCCCCGATTGACGCTGGACAAGACCTGCGCTCCGCCATGGTGAACATCTTGGAAGAACTCGGCATCGAAGTCGAAGTCCACCACGCCGAAGTCGGCACCGGCAGCCAAATGGAAATCGGCACACGCTTTGCCACCTTGGTCAAACGCGCCGACCAAACCCAAGACATGAAATACGTCATCCAAAACGTCGCCCACAACTTCGGCAAAACCGCCACCTTCATGCCCAAACCCATCATGGGCGACAACGGCAGCGGTATGCACGTCCACCAATCCATCTGGAAAGACGGTCAAAACCTGTTTGCCGGCGACGGCTATGCCGGCTTGAGCGACACCGCGCTCTACTACATCGGCGGCATCATCAAACACGCCAAAGCCCTGAACGCGATTACCAATCCGTCCACCAACTCCTACAAACGCCTCGTACCGCACTTCGAAGCACCGACCAAACTCGCCTACTCTGCCAAAAACCGTTCCGCGTCCATCCGTATCCCGTCCGTGAACAGCAGCAAGGCACGCCGCATCGAAGCGCGTTTCCCCGATCCGACCGCCAACCCATACTTGGCGTTCGCCGCCCTGCTGATGGCAGGTTTGGACGGCATTCAAAACAAAATCCATCCGGGCGACCCTGCCGATAAAAACCTCTACGACCTGCCGCCGGAAGAAGACGCACTCGTCCCAACCGTCTGCGCCTCTTTGGAAGAGGCCCTCGCCGCGCTTAAAGCCGACCACGAATTCCTGCTGCGCGGCGGCGTGTTCAGCAAAGACTGGATCGACAGCTACATCGCCTTCAAAGAAGAAGACGTACGCCGCATCCGCATGGCGCCGCACCCGTTGGAATTTGAAATGTATTACAGCCTGTAATCCGCATTTCCTGTCGGACTAAACGAAAGGTCGTCTGAAAACCTTGAAACAAGGTTTTCAGACGACCTTTTTTATCGCTCAAAGCAAACCGTCAGAACGTTTTGCTGAATTCGACAAACATTCTGGTTTTGCCGTATTCGTAGTATTTGTCGTTGCTCCATGTTTTGTGGTGGGCAACGGTCAGGCGCGGGGTGATGCCTTTGAAGTGGAAAGCGCGGTGCCACACGGCGAGCGAAATATCCGCTTCTTTATCGCGGCGGTTTTCCTGACCGCTCAAAAGGCTGGGCGTTTGATAACGGCGTTGTGCCGCACTCAGCCGCAACATAGTCGACAGCCCTTTGCCCCATTCCTGCCCCCATGCGGTACGGAGGCTGTAACGGTCGAAGCTGTCCGATTTGTCTTCTTTATTGCGTTCCTGATAGATGTCGAAACCGCCGACCCAGTATTGGCGGGCGTTTCGGTAATAGACGACGGAATTGCTCAACAGGCGGTTGTTGCTGTCGGATTTGGCGCGGCGGGTGTTTTTCAGACGACCCATTTCAACGGCACTCAAGGTTTGCAGCTTAGGCTGCCACCAGCGGTTGATGTGCAGGCGCGCACCGCTGGAGTAGGTATACGGGTCGTTGCCGTAGAAGCGGCGTTCGTGGAACGGGGTCAAGCCGATGTCGTTGCGTTGGTCGGCGTAGCCTGCGCCTACTGAAAAGCGGGTGGTTACGTCGTTATACTTGGTTTGTTCGGGATAAATTTTGCCGTAATTGTCCGCGCCTGCCGTAACGTACCAGCCTTTGGGCAGCGACCATTTTTTCTCTGCGCCGAGTTGGTAGTTGATGGCGGTGGCGTCGATAGGCTCGGGGAAGGTCCAGTTGCCGTATGTGCGGCGGCTGGGGGCTTGGTTGATGTTTTGTTCGCGGGTAACGCTCAAGCCGGCATTGAATTTCCACGAATCGCGCTCGCGCAATGCTTTGCGGTAGGATTCGATGCCTTTGACGAGCGGCTCGGGCAGGTTGGCTTCTGTTTTGAGTTTGTCGAACTGGTCGGCGGCGGCTTCGTTTTGCTTGTCTTCAAACAAAGCGGTGGCAAGCTGCCAGCGGACGACGGGGGCATCGGGGTTTTCGGCGATAAATTGACGGTAATACCCGATGGCTTCTTTCATTTTGCCTTCGTCTTGGGCAACCAATCCGTGCGCGTAGAGTGCCATGTTTTTATCGTGTCCCGGCCATTGTTCGTAAATCGGCAGGACGACTTTGATGCCCGCGATGTTGCGTGAAACAACGGCGGAATACATGGCGCGGGAAAGCAATTGGGGATTGTCGAGCAGGGTTTTGGCATCGACGTTGACGACTTTTTCAGACGACGTTTCGGCAGCAGGCTTGGCCGCTGCTTCTTCGACGGGGGCAGGTTCTGCCGTTTTGACCTGCAACTCGGGGGCAGGCTGGTTTTGAGGCTCGGACGGCACGTCGGCGGCTTCCGCTGCGGACACGGCGAGCAGGGAGAGGAGTAAGAGTGTTTTCATGATTTCGTAAGACGTTTGGGTTGCAATGATGCATGAATCTGCGTTTTTTATTTGAGGCGAAACCATATCGGGCATTTTGGTGCTTTCGGGCATGGTTTTGCTTTATATTGTTTTGAGCGTGGATTTTACCGTGTTTTACAGTAAAACAAAATATTGCGGTGGCAAATAAAACGATACGGCATGATTTGGCTTTGACCTAAACCACAGTAAATGCCCTGCTCTACCGTTTGGTTCTGTTTGTCCAACCAAACAAAAAGGTCGTCTGAAACCTCTTTTCAGACGACCTTTGCGGTATGTGTCGATTTAGCGTTTGTCCAAGTCTAAATCAGCTTTGTATTCGATGCGGCCATGTCCTTTGTTTTCGATGGACACGTCCAATTCTTGTCTGCCGCGTTTGAATTTCAAATCGGCATCGTCGTGTTTGATTTCAGATTCGACCACATGAAAACCTTTGCTGCGCGCGTGGGCGATGACTTTTTTCGCCAAAGACGGAATCGGGTTGCCGCGTGCGGGCAGCTCGGCTTCGTATTCGAATTCGCCGTTACCCTGACGGTCGGCTTTAACCGTATGCGCGCCTGCGGGACGGTAAATTTCGGCAGGAAGCGGGGCGGCGAAGACGGTGGCGGAGAAAAGCGCCAAAATGCCGGTTGCCAATAAAGATTTTGTTTTAGCCATACTGTATCCTTTCGGGGAAGGCATATAAAAACGCCGCCATGTTATCGGCAAGGCAACACCCTATCAAGCAAATAAACCTTGTTTTACGTATGACAGTGTTTTTGCGCGCAGCGTTTACGCGGTTTTGCGATAACCCTGCAAAACCCTGCGCCTTGCCTGTAATAAAAGGTTTTCAGACGACCTTTTGAAACACGGCTTTGGCGCTTTCGGGTAAAATAGCCGCTTTGTTTTTATTCAGGCAGCCTCAACCAAATGTCTTCCTCCCTTTCCAAAAAAACCGCCTACCTGCTGATCGCGCTGACCGGCATCGCGCTTGACCAACTGACTAAATGGGAAATCCTCGCCCACTTCCAAGAAGGCGAGCGACTCAACATCATCCCTTCCTTATTCGACCTGACCCTTGCCTACAACCCCGGCGCGGCGTTCAGTTTCCTTGCCGACCAAGGCGGCTGGCAGAAATTCTTTTTCTTAGGGCTTGCACTCGTCATCAGCGCCTATCTCGCCCGCGCCATCCTGCGCGACGAGTTCCGCCTTTCGGGCAAAATCGGCGCAGCCATGATTATCGGCGGCGCGCTCGGTAACGTTATCGACCGGTTGATTCACGGTCATGTCGTTGATTTCTTACTGTTTTACTGGAAGGATTGGTATTATCCCGCGTTTAATGTTGCCGACAGCTTTATCTGCGTCGGTGCCGTTTTATTGGTTTTGGACGGACTGTTCCACAAAAAACAACCCAAACCGACCGACGAACCAACAACCGACAACCCATAAGGTCGTCTGAAATCCGGACCATACACATGACCCAAAAAACCATCATCCTTGCCAACCCGCGCGGCTTCTGCGCCGGCGTTGACCGCGCCATCAGCATCGTCGAGCGCGCGCTGGAAGAATTCGGCGCACCGGTTTACGTCCGCCACGAAGTCGTCCACAACAAATTCGTCGTGGACAACCTGCGCGAAAAAGGCGCGGTATTCATCGAAGACCTCGCCGACGTACCCAAAGGTGCCATCCTGATTTACTCGGCACACGGCGTCTCCAAAGCCGTGCAGCAGGAAGCCACCGAACGCGGGTTCCGCGTATTCGATGCCACCTGCCCGCTCGTAACCAAAGTCCACAAAGAAGTCGCCCGCCTCGACGCGCAAGATTGCGAAATCATCATGATCGGACACAAAGGCCACGTCGAAGTCGAAGGCACCATGGGACAGCTTCCGCCCGGCAGGATGCTGCTGGTCGAAACCGTTGAAGACGTCGCCGGGCTGCAAGTCAAAAACCCCGACAAACTCGCCTACGTCAGCCAAACCACCCTGTCCGTCGATGAAACCAAAGACATCATCGCCGCGCTGAACGCCCGTTTCCCCAACATCCGCAACCCGCATAAAGAAGACATCTGCTACGCCACGACCAACCGCCAAACCGCCGTCAAAGAATTGGCGGAAGAATGCGACATCGTCATTGTCGTCGGCTCGCCCAACTCTTCCAACAGCAACCGCCTGCGCGAAGTTGCCGCCCAACGCGGCGTCGATGCCTATATGGTCGACAACGCCGGCTACCTGCAACGCGAATGGTTCGAAGGCAAACACAAAGTCGGCGTAACCGCCGGCGCATCCGCCCCTGAAGTTTTGGTCAGGGAAGTCCTGCAAACCATACAGCAATGGGGACACGAAACCATACGCGAAGGCGAAGGCGCGGAAGAAAGCATCGTCTTCGTCCTCCCCAAAGAACTGCGTCGCGAAGGCGAAAACAAACAGATACTCAACAAAGGTTAAACTGTTTATCCCAGCCTGCTCATCTATGCTGCAAAACAAAAAGGTCGTCTGAAATCCGTTTTCAGACGACCTTCTTTATTTTCCGAGCCGAATCAAGGCATCAGCATGCCGCCGTTGACGTGCAGCGTTTGACCGGTGATGTATTTCGCTTGGTCGGAAGCGAGGAACAAGACCGCATCGGCGATGTCCTGCGCTTCGCCGAATTTGCCCAGTGAAGTTTGCGCTTCGAAGGTTTTGCGGGTTTCTTCAGGCAGCGCACGGGTCATGTCGGTGTCGATAAAGCCGGGGGCGACGCAGTTGACGGTAATGCCGCGGCTGCCGACTTCGCGCGCCATGGATTTGGAGAAACCGATCAAGCCTGCTTTTGCCGCGGCATAGTTGGTCTGACCGGCATTGCCCATCACGCCGACGACGGATGTGATGTTGATGATGCGGCCGGCACGCTGCTTCATCATGCCGCGCAAGACGGCTTTGGAGGCGCGGAACACGGATTTGAGGTTGACCTGCATGATGTCATCCCACTCTTCTTCTTTCATGCGCATCAGGAGGTTGTCGCGGGTGATGCCGGCGTTGTTGACCAGAATGTCCAGCTTGCCGAACGCTTTTTCGATGTCGGCAATCAGGTTTTCGATGGTTTCGGGTTCGGCGGAATTCAATGCACGGCCTTCACCGCCCCATTGCGCCAGACGCTCGCTAATTGCTGCCGCGCCGCTTTCGCTGGTTGCCGTGCCGATGACTTTGGCACCTGCCGCCGCCAGCGTGTCGGCAATCGCCGCGCCGATACCGCGCGATGCGCCTGTTACCAAAGCGATTTTGCCGCTTAAATCTTGTGTGCTCATGTTTACTTCCTTGTTTTGGGAATGGAGTCTGTTAATTTCAGACGACCTTATAGCATAAATAGTGTGATGAATCTAATTTTTGAGGTCGTCTGAAAACATCAAAGGCTTTCAGACGACCTCAAAGAGGCTTACTCGGGTAACGTGATTTCTTGATACGGAGGCAGATCCAATATGTATCTCAACCAGTTGTCGAAGCTGTATTTTTGGTAGATTTCGGGTGGCAGCTCGCGATAGGGTTTGTCGAGAAACGCTTCCATGCCGTCAAAGGTTTTGCCGTCCCAAATATAGATATTGTCGGAATGATAAAAATCGTATTTGGCAACTTCGGCATTGGTGGTAATGAGCTTTTTCCGATAGCCGACCGACTCGATTGTCCGAAACGATAAACCCGTATGCACCGCTGCTTTAAAATCCAGCAAAACGCGGCTTTGCATTTCGCGCTTGATGTTGTCCTCGAACGTGAGTGGCTCTGCCGTCGCTTTGATACTGTCGGGATAAACATCGGAATGTTCGTTCAAACTGCCGTCGTTGACATGGAATATCGTGAAATCGATTTTCCAGCCTTTCTTTTCGGCATATTCGTAAAAAGTCGAAATGGCTTTGTCCCTGCCGAGATCGGGAACATGCGAGCCCAGAAAATAAAAATCGTAGCGGTTGCCGGTATCGGTTGGTTGGTCTACTTCAAAATAAAAATTGGCGGCGGGAATGACTTTATCGCGATATTTCCGGTTATCTTCAGGATCGAAGGCATACACTTTGTCGAAAATATCGATGCTCTCCCATATTTTGGGAAATCTGTCCAACCCGTCCCATTGGTAGGCCACCATCAGCTTTTCGGTTTTTCGCTTGACCTGTTCCAGCAGATACTTCGGATAGATTTGTCCGTTTAAAAACAATGCGTAATCAAAATACTCGTATGTTTTTATTTTCTCCATCATTTCTTGATAAATTTTCGTGAAATGCCGAAGCCGGGCTTTTTTCCTCAAAATTTCTTTTTTCTTCTTCTGTTTCAGGACTTTTTTGCACCAGAATGCCCCCAGCCTCATTTTTAAAGACGAATATTTGAAAGGGGGCGCGATATGGTTGTAGCTGATATCGACAACTTGAAATCCTTGTTTTTCTAAATTTTGGATAAGCAATTTATAAATGTCGTTAACTTGGTACATGCCTAATAGGATAATAGGTTTCCGAGACATGGTGTGTGTCCTCCTATTGATTTTAAAATCATCAACTTATTATTGTTATACAGATGAATAAATATCTTGTTGCCCTGTTCAAACTGACCTTTGAAAACAGGATAGGTTTCAGATTCGGGAAACGGCAAGCGGGAGAAGGTACGGCAAACCGTACATTCTCGATGTGAAAGATGTCTTTTAACGGACAAACCGCCTGCGTTTGAACAGCCGGCGTCCGCGCGGCATCGTTTATTGTGAATAGACTTTGAAAGTACCGAAGCACTCAGTGAATATTTTCCCTTTTATTTGTACCGCCTATCCCGCAAATCTGCTTCTCCGCTATATCTGTTGAATGGCATCTCTGTCGATATGCGGCAGCCCGATCGGTATGTTCGGTTCGATATCGAATGCGCAGTTTATCCAATTGCTGAAGCTGTATTTGCGTTTCAATTCCGGCGCGATGGGGACGAACGGTCGGGTCAGGAAGTCTTTGAGTTCGTCGAGATTGCTGCCGTCCCAGTAGAACATATTGTCGGGATGGTAAAAATCGTAATGCACGATGGTCGGATTGGTGGTAATCAGTTTTTTATCCAAACCGATGGCTTCAAAAATCCGCAAAGACAAGCCGTAATGCTTGCGGTTGAGGAAGTCGACCAATACGGAGGATTTGGCAGCTTCTTCTAAATTCTGGCGGTAAGACAATGCGTTGGCAAACGAGAAGAACTGTACTTCGGGGATGCCCAGTGCGGCTTGCTCTTCGGCGATTTTCTTGCTCGCCAGACGGAAGTCGATATCTAAACCGATGGCGCGTGCGGCATCGCAGAATGCGCAGATGTCGCTGTTGCGGTCTTCTGCGTATGATCCGATAAAGAGGATTTTGTTTTCGGTTTTTTCAGACGGCGTGAAGCTGTCGAAATAGAAACTTGTGGTCGGATGCAATACATGGTCGTATTCGGGCAGCTTGTTTTGATCAAACGGATCGAAGAAATAAAATTTGTCGAAAAATTCGATATTTTCAAAATCTTCTTTCAAAAAAGTCAGCGCTTCCCAGTTGTAATAGACCATCAGTTTGGCGTGGTTGCGCAGCTTGGAAATAAACTCTTTCGGATACGCGCCCAGCCAAATCATGAAGCAATAATCTGCCTGCTCGGGATATTGTTCCAACAACGCTTCTAGCCGCTCTTCCACCAAACGGAACATCACCCGTTTCTTGAAATCCATTCGTCCGAGGACGTTGCGATACCAGATTTTCTGCATGCGTTGGAAGATGCTTTTGTATTTGAATTCTTTTTCTTCGTAAGTCAGGGACAGTACGTCGAAGCCGCATTTTTCCAGATTCTCAATAATGAGCTCGTGGATTTTAAACAGCTCCGGCATAGCCAGGATAACGGTTTTCTTTTTCATAATCGTCGTGCGGTAAAGAGGAAGGGTCGTCTGAAAATATAGTGGATTAACTTTAAACCACTATACAATCAGGCAATGATGAAATTCTTAAAACGGCTGCGGCACAAGTTCGCCTTCATTAATTGCCGATACCGAGCATACGGTTGAGCCATTGGGTAAACGAATATTTTTCTTTGATATCCGGACTGACCGGCTGATACGGACGCGCCAAGAAATCAGGCAATTCGTCCAAGCTGCCGCCATCCCATAAAAACACATTGTCAGGATGATAAAGGTCGGTATCCCGTATGCTTTGGTTGGTCGTAATCAGTTTTTTATCGAATCGCAGGGCATCGAAAATGCGGAACGACAAACCGTAATGGTCAAACTGGGCAAAATCGACCACTGCCCCACAGCTTTGTACCTTGCTTAAATTGTTTTCAAAACTCAGGATGCTGCTGCGGTCGAGATATGTGATGCCTTTTGTGCCGAAGGCTTTTTCGGCGCGGTCGTCTTTGCAATAAATATGGAAATCCAAAGGCAGCCCGAGGCGTTCCGCTTCGCTGATGAAATGCTTAGTCTGCCCTTCCCTCCTCAATTCGTAGCCGCCGAGGAAGTAGAGGCCGCCGTTTGACGGCAATTCGGGGACAGGAAAATCGAAGTAGAAATTGGTCGTGGCTTTGAACCCGCACTCCGGATATTGCTTAATATCTTGCGGGTCGAAAACCCAGCATTGGTCAAAATAGTCCAAATATTCCAAGATATCGGGGAATCTTCCGATGCCGTCCCATTGGTAATTGACGCATATTTCACTGTGCACACGAATGGCAGCAATGATTTCTTTGGGATAAATGTTGGCACGGATACACAAGGCGTAATCCGCTTTTTTACCGTTTAACAAACCCAGCTTGCGCGCAATGTCATCCCGATAGCGGCTATATTTCAAAACTTTTTTGTAGTCGCCGTCTTTGGCAACATATTTGTAATATAGGTTTTTCACCCTGCTCGCCATATTGGGATAAAAAGAATCCCTGTCGTCGTAACAAAGGTTGACGACGTCGAACCCCAAAAAACGCAGATTTTTTTCGATGCACTTGTCGAGTTCGTACATATAGGGAACGGCAAGGATGATGGTTTTATTCATGATTCGGGCGGGGTACGGTTAATCTTAGGTACTTCAACTCATTGGATATTGGCTTGGCGGTATAACGCCGTATGGGTTTAAAGTCCATTCGCTGTCATTTTCAGACGACCCTTTGCTGCCATCGAAAGGGTCGCCTGAAAACATCAATCTGCTTGGTTCGACAGTATTTCTTGATATAGGCCTGCCAATTCGTCTTTTTGTTCCGCAAAAGTCCGGATATGGCTTTTTGGCAATTCAATGACAGCGCCGTCGTCCATCGCTTGATAGCGTTCGCAAACTTCGGCAATGGCACGGCTCAACTCTTCCACGCCGCTGTCAAACGGGATGACCGTGCCGTTTTCGCCGTCAATAATGTCTTCGGACACGCCGCCTGCATCCGTGGCGATTACCCAAACATCACGCAACACTGCTTCCCTAACCGTCAAGCCGAAACTTTCTTTCCATTGGGTCGGGAACAGCAAAACATCGATTTCCGAGAAGAAATAGTCGATGGTGTCTTGGCTGTAAGCAGGTTCGATGCGGAAGCGTTCCACGCCGTCGAAATCGCTGTCAAAAAACGAACGTGCGCCGACATTGAGCATATTGTCCACGACAACCAGTTCGGTATTGGGGAAACGGTGTTTCCTGAAGGCTTCTAAAATCAGATGAACGCCTTTGATTTTGGTTTTTCCGCCGACATAGCCGAAGCGGATAACGTCTTTTTTCCGTTTGGATATTTGACCCAAGGGGCGGGTAACACCGTTTTTGTTGACGAGGACGTTCCTGCCCAAGGTTTTTTCATGCAGTTCGGCAAAATATTTGCTGGGCGCAAGCAACATATCGATTTTCGCCAAGGCGCGGGCTATGGTTTTGCTCCGTTCGTCTTCGGTATTCCATTGCTCGCGGAAGACTTCATTTTCGTCAAGCATGAACTGGTTCGGACAAATCCACCATGCATCATGCAGGGTAACGAGGGTTTTGACACCAGCTTCCCGACAAATATCGACCATACCGACGCCCATGCTTTGAATGCAATGGATATGGGCGATGTCGGGCTGTACAAGTTCGATGATGTCTTTGACAGCCGCATCAAAACGCGGGTTTTCGTGGGCGGCTGCATCTTCTGAAGGAACGGCAACGCCAAACACGGTTACTTTGCCGTATTCGTAACGGATGACGCTGTACGGCGGCAGCCAGCTTTTCATCGGCAAAGTCGTTACCGCATATATTTCGTAGGCTTCTTCATCGGCAAGCAGTTTGTTCAGTTGCTCGGCAACAATAGTCGCCCCGCCAAATGATTGCGGATGATAGTAAACATTAAACGATAAGACTTTGGTTTTCCCTTTTGCGGCAGATTCAAAACGGATGGCAGGTGCAAGCTGCGTGCTGCCGATGGCTTGCGGGCTGTATGTTTCCGTGACCGTACGGTATGCCTCCTGCGCCATACTGTCGCGCAACTCGGGATTTTGAATCAGGGTGTCGAACGCTTCATGCCATTGCTGTTCGCTGTCTGCCAGAAAGCCGTTTTCACCATTGACAATCACATCGGCGAAAGCCGCCCTTGGCGAACATACGGACGCCACTTTGGTAATCGATGCTTCAAGGTATTTGATATTGCTCTTGGCATCGTTGAAAACGAAGTTTTCCAAAGGCGCGATGCTGATGTCGCATTCGGACAAATAAGTCAGGTATTCTGTATAGTTGCAAAACGGGATGCGCTCGATTTGGCTTTGTACTTCATCGAAATATTCGGGCAGCTCCAAATAGCCGATGATTCTGAACCTGACATTCGGATTTTCTTTCAATATGTTGGCAAGCGCGGGAGCGGCTTCCAAAAAGTCGATGTTGTGCGTTTTGGTGCCCGAACCGTAAATAATCCGAATCAAGCCATCTTCTTGTTTTTTCAGACGACCCTCGATGCTGTGTGCCGCTGCCAGCGTTTCATCATCCAACGCGTTTTCAACCACATAAACGGTTTCCAAACCTGCTTCCTTCATGGCTTTTGCCAGCCCGGAAGTCGAAGCGATACCTTCGTCGCACGCCAACATGGCTTGCCGGTAAAGTTTCGCGCCGTTGATCACGCCTTCTCTTTCTGCCGGTTCAAGCGAGTTGATGGTGCTGCTGGTTTTCAGGACATCTTCGTCAAAAATCAAATCATCGACATCCCATAATGTTTTGATGTTCAGACGACGGCATTCCGCAATTAAATCCATTACGCTGTCAAAACCGGGAACGCGGTAGAAAATCACCAAACTTGCCAAAGAAATCTGTTTCTTGGCTTCGTTGCTGTCCGTCCATGAAGTCACGGAACAAGGAATACCCAGCTCTTCAAGCATTTCCTGCTTTTGGATGACGCGGTATTTTTTGCATTGCGGAATACTGAGTTCGGCAATGATGGCAACTTTAGGCGCAAGCGTGTCGGCAGCGTGTTTGGTCAGCCGTTGGATAAACGTTTGCGGAATCGGGTCTGCCTGAACACCAAGAACTTCCTGTGCAACAACAGGCGAAGAACCGACCATTTTTAAAAGCTGTTTCACGCTTTTAATCGAATGGGTTTGCTTGTAATGGCGGCGTAAAAACTGATATGCCTTGCCGATACTACCCTTCTCGCGCACCAAAAGACGGAAGCCTTTGCGGTAGCGGTTGGCAGAGCTGATGGCCTGTTCGGTTTTAACGAAAGGCTTGAATACCTTAACCGTCCACAACCCTTTGTATTTTGCCAATCGTTGGCTTTCCTGACGGATGTGCTGCTCCAATAAAGCACGGTTTTCATTGAGTCCGTGTATGGTTTGCTCGAACGATTGTCTGTTTTCATTCAAGGTATGGATGGTGTGTTCGAGCGACTGTTTTTCCTGCTGCAAGGTATCGATTTGTTTTTTCAGCAGTTCGATTTGTTTGTCTTGTTCTTTCGATTGCTCTTCTGCTGCCTGGCTGCGCACCATCAACTGCATCAACATGTCGATTTGCTGTTGTAGAGACTCGGTCTGCTTGGCAGACAGTTCGGTTTGTTGCAGCAGTTTTGCCATTACATGCTGCAATTCTTGGTTTTGATTTTGCATATTGGTATTGTCTTCTCGCAATTGAAGGTTTAGCTCGGATAAAGATTGGATTTGTTGTTCTAGTAAGGATATTTTTTGAATACAGTCGGAATATCCCAAATGATGTTGCATAAACAGCGCGCGGTTTTTCTCGTAGACTTTTTGCCAGTCTTCGCGGTTTAAATCAGGATTTTGCTCCAAGCGGTTAATCAGTGATGACCCGTCACGGCGTTTGCGGTAGCGGAACAACACTTCCGGAATACGGATAACGGTTCCTCCGTTGCTTAAGAGGCGTATCCAAAAATCCCAGTCTTCATGTGTCGTCAGGTTTTCATCAAACCCACCCAAGGCGGCAAAATCTTCGGCGCGGTGCATGGAGACGGATGAAGGAAAACGGTTGCCCATCAACAGGCTTTCCAAACCGTCATAATCCGGCAGATTCCATAAGCCTTCTTGCGCATCGAAATATTCCGCCAACGGATACACCAGCTTGCAGTCGGGATTGTTTTCCAAAACTGTGACGCATTTTTCGATGTAATCCGGCAGGATGAGGTCGTCTGAATCGAGAAACAGGAAGTATTTGCCCCCCGCCAGCCGCGCCGCATGGTTTCGGGCGGCGGCAACGCCTTGATTGTTTTGTACGGCGTAACGTATTGCAGGCTTGTCCGCCAGAAACTCCCTCAAATAATCGGCGTGTTCCAGGTCGGAGCCGTCGTCAACAATGATGATTTCAAAATTCTGATAGCTTTGGTTAAGGACGGACTGGATGGTTTCTACAATGTATTCCTTACAGTTGTAGTAAGGGATCATCACGGAGACGGTGGGGGACTGGGCTTGATGATTCATGCGGATAGTTCCTTTCTGTCTGTTCGGCAGCCTTCCTTGTCTTTCGGCTCGGTGTTTTCAGACGACCTCTTAGGCAAATCGTCCTTCAACTGACCGACAGGTCGTCTGAAAATCAACCTGCTGCCTGTTTCGGCATATTGCGCAACATGGAGTAATAGCCATTTTGAGCCATCAGCTCACTGTGTGTGCCTTGTTCGACAATATGGCCTTCATCCATAACGATGATACGGTCGGCTTGTTCGACGGTGGTCAGGCGGTGGGCGACGATGATGCTGGTGCGGTTTTCCATCAGGCGTTCGAGGGCTTGTTGGACGAGGCGTTCGGATTCATTGTCCAGCGCGCTGGTGGCTTCGTCCAAAAGCAGGATGGGGGCATCTTTCAAAATGGCGCGTGCAATGGCGACGCGTTGACGCTGACCGCCGGAGAGCTGATTGCCGTTTGCGCCTATCGGTTGGTTCAAGCCGTATGGCGAACTTTCAACCAAGTCTTTCAAATTCGCGGCTTTGAGGGCTGCCAATACTTCTTCTTCAGTGGCATCGGGACGGCTGTAACGGACGTTTTCCAAAAGAGTGTCGTCAAACAGGAAAACATCTTGGGAAACAAGGGCGAATTGGGAACGCAGGTTGTCGAGTTTGATGTCTTCGATGTTGGCATCATCCAAATAAATCGCGCCCGAGCTTGGTTCGACAAAACGCGGAAGCAGATTGACGACGGTGGATTTGCCACTGCCTGAGCGACCGACCAAAGCAACGCGTTCACCTTGGCGGATGTCAAGATTGAAGCCGTCCAAGGCTTTTTTACCGTCTTCGTGGTAGCGGACATCGACGTTTTCGAATTTCAGACGACCTGAAACGTTTTTCAGATGTTTGGTACCCTTGTCTTGTTCAGGCTCGGTATCTAGGAATTGGCAAACCGCATCCGAAGCGATAAACATGGTCTGCATGGGGATGCTGATGTTCGCCAAGTTTTTGATCGGACCGAGCATTTGCAACATGGCAACGATAAATGCCATAAATTCGCCGATGGTGGTATAGCCTTGCTGACTCTGCCAAAGGGCGATAAAGATGACGACAGCCAAAGCAAACGACGCAATCAACTCGCTGAACGGAGAACGCGCCGCGCTGGCTTGTGTGATTTTTTTACCGAGACGGACAATGGTGTCATTGACTTCGGCAAAGCGTTCGGACGCTTTCTTCTGACCGCCGAAGAGTTTGACCACGCGGTGTCCTTGGTGGACTTCGTTAACGACGTTATTGAGCGTACCGATACTTTGCTGCGCACTGGCAATGATATCTTTCAGACGGTTGCGGTAATAACGGGACAGTAAAGACAGCAACGGGAACATCAGGGCGACAATCAGGCTGAGCTGCCAGTTCAAATACAGCAGGACGCAGACCAAACCGATGACAATCATGGTATCGCGGGTCAAAACGATAAAGACATTACTGGCGTTGCTGATGGATGATTCCGCCATTTGCACCATGTTCATCAAAACTGTGCCGGAAGGGGTTTCCTGATGGAATTTGGAAGAGAGTTGCAGCATTTTGGCAAACATATCGCGGCGCAGATGACTGATTGCCATAACGGAAACCCAAGTCAAGAGATATGTGCTGACGAAGCGGCTGATGCCTCGAATGATGACCAAAAAGATAAAAAATACCGGCACGACCCAGACTTTATAGGGCGTACCCCAAATCAGGTAGGTAAATTGGTCTTTCCAGTTTTGCAGCGTGGCGACGATGCCGCCTGCGGTATTGAGTTCGGGCGGAGCGGAAGGCGGGGCGAAGCCTTGGTTGACCAAGGGGGCAATAAAGGCGGCAAGATAGCTTTCGGTGGCGGCGACGCCGAAGATAGCAATTAATGCAAAAATGATGCGGACTTTATAAGGACGGATGTAAGCCATCAAGCGCATGAAACTGCGCGAATCTTCTTGGGTAAACAGGCCGAAGGTCAGTTTTTCTATCATTGGCTCGGTGTTCCGGATTAATGCAGATTGAATATTTTATTAATCTGTCGGATTGGTAAAGCCTATGATTATATCGCAACGAAGTTACCGATGCGACGAAATTGCTGTTTTTAAATGAATAACGATTTTTATTTCTGTAAAGTTTTTTCAGACGACCTTAAATGTTCAAAATAAATTGATAGTGGATTGGAATAAGAAACACCCTCCTGCTGCCAGTCCCTTCCCTATCCAAACACAACCAACAGACATTAAAAAACGACCTTTCATTAAGAAAGGTCGTCTGAAACAGACAAGGCGGCAAGTTTAATGCGCTTCGATAAAGGCAGCGACTTGTTCGGAATTGGTCAAAGCGCTGCACACGGCTTCTTTGTTGATGCGTTTTGCCAAACCTGCCAACACTTTGCCCGGTCCGCATTCGGCGGATTCGGTAATGCCTTCTGCAACGAGTGCGTTGACGGTTTCCGTCCAGCGTACAGGGCTGTAAAGCTGGCGGACGAGTGCATCTTTGATTTTCTCTGCATCATCGTAAGCGGCAACATCGGCATTATGGATGACGCGGATTTGCGGTTGTTTGATTTCGACGGTTTTGAGCGCTTCGGCAAGTTTTTCCGCAGCAGGCTTCATCAGGCTGCAGTGCGAAGGAACGGATACAGGCAGCGGCAGCGCGCGTTTGGCTCCCGCTTCTTTGGCTGCATTCATGGCGCGCTCTACGGCGGCGGCATTGCCCGCAATCACGACTTGTCCGGGCGAATTGAAGTTGACGGCTTCGACCACTTCGCCTTGCGCGGCTTCTGCACAAATGGCTTTAACCTGTTCATCTTCCAAGCCGAGGATCGCCGCCATCGCACCTACGCCTTGCGGTACGGCAGACTGCATCAGTTCGGCGCGCAGGCGGACGAGTTTGACTGCATCCGCAAAATCCAATGCACCGGCGGCAACAAGTGCGGTGTATTCGCCGAGGCTGTGGCCGGCAACGACGGCAGGCGTTTTGCCGCCCGCTTCAAGATAGGCACGGTAAACGGCAACGCCTGCGGCCAGCATGATGGGCTGCGTATTCACGGTCTGTCCGATGAGTTCGGCATCCGTACCGTTAATCATCGCCCACAAATCTTGACCCAAGACGGCAGAAGCTTCGTCGAAGGTGTTTTTTACGACCGATTGTCCTGCGAAGCCGTCCATCATATTGAGGCTTTGCGAACCCTGACCGGGGAAGAAAAATGCAAAAGACATGATATTCCTTTGTTTCAGTTTAGTTTTTCAGAAAATTCGTCAGAGGATTATCGGCGTAATGTATCAGCAGGGCATAGGTAATGGCAACATTTATTGCCACTGTCAGCCAGAAAATCTGAACAAAAGGAACTTTCTTGGTTTTGTGGCGGAACGCGGCGCGCGCAACCAATGCGCCGGGCCAGCCGCCCAGCAGGCTGAATGCGTGCAGTTTGTTTTCTGGGATACGGTTTTGGTATTCGTTTTTACGTCTGATTTTGCGCGCGGACTCCATCGCCGTCTGCTTGTCCTGTTGATAGAGGATGAAGGCGGTGATACTGATAAGGACGTAAATGAAAAACAGTTTATTGGAAAGTACGGCGACAACGGTCAGGAAAACGACGGCGATAACGCTGTTGATCAGGAGTGCCTGCATATCGATATTGAGCCTGTTGTAGTCGGGTGGCAATTCGTCAAACAGGAATGCTTCGTCGCCCAACCGGACAACCTTGACGGCTTGTTGGCGGTTGCCTTCTATCGGGCGGTTACAGTAGAAACTGACGCGCTGTCCTGTTTGCGGACGGCAGGTATTGTAATGGTACGCACTGATGTGGAAGAAAATATTTTGGGATTCGTCGCCGAAACGGATAAAGCCGTAGCCTTTGGCATCGTCCCATGTGGTAATCGTACCGCTCATGACCTGATTGGGCGGCAACAGATTCTTTTGAGCGGATTTCGGAGCGGGATAGCGGGTTTCGGCAACCAACGGCTGCTCGATTTTGACTTCAACTTTAGGACCGTGCTCCGGACGGAAAAAGTGTACGGTTTGACCTTGCGCTTTTTGGGCGGGCGCAGCGTGTATCGATTCAGGCTCGGGTTCGGACTCAGGCGTACTGCGGATAACGGCATTGACCAGCAGCCATTGTCCGTTGGGATGGCGGCGGAGCGTGCCTTCAAGGCGGTCACCCGCCCTAGGCGTACGGGTTTGGTCGGCAAGAAACTGTCCCAACACAAAGACCGGCTGCCCTTCATTTGAAACGTCCATTCCATAACCACCATTCTTCGACCAATCCCAGTCGGTCAGCGTAATGACCGCGCTGTCATTGTTTTTATAACCCGGATTGACGCGCTCGACATCCCTTGCGACGGCGCGGTTGTTTTCCGTTTCTATTTGAAAGCTGACACGGTGTCCGGTTTCAGGTTCTTGATAATCGGGGTGGAGGGATTGGCGGTTGGCAAAGATGCGTTGCGAAGATTCGTCGCAAATAATGGAGCCGCGGCTCATTTCCCCGAACCAATGGGCTATTGTCCCGTAATGTTTATTATGGTTCATTTTATTTTTATATTAAGGAAAAAATGTATTGGATAATCAGTTTTGAAATTATACCAATTTATCATAATTTATGCATAATTTAACCATAATGAATAAAAGGTCGTCTGAAACGGTGTCGGTTTGAAGCAACGACACATTTTCAGACGACCTATTTTCAATGCTCGACAGAGACAACGCCCTTCCCCCTCTGCCTAACATATAGTGGATTAAATTTAAATCAGGACAAGGCGACGAAGCCGCAGACAGTACAGATAGTACGGAACCGATTCACTTGGTGCTTCAGCACCTTAGAGAATCGTTCTCTTTGAGCTAAGGCAAAGCAACGCCGTACCGGTTTAAAGTTAATCCACTATACTTTTCAACTACCACCCTGAATCTTCTACACTATAAACAACTAACCCGGCCCTCAAAATACAAATCCCGGCTTTCCTATCAAAAAGGTCGTCTGAAACCGCACCAACGCAGTTTCAGACGACCTTTTAAGTTTCAAACAAACAAAAAATCAGTATTTCACCAATACCGCGCCCCACGCGAAGCCTCCGCCTATGCCTTCGAGCAGCAGGTTTTGTCCGCGCTTGATTTGACCGTTTTGAATACCGACATCGAGCGCGAGCGGGATGGACGCGGCGGATGTGTTGCCGTGTTCCTGTACGGTCAGGATGACTTTTTCCATGTCCAGACCCAAGTGTTTGGCGGTGGAGTCGATGATGCGTTTATTGGCTTGGTGCGGCACGAGCCAGTCGATTTGATCGGGGGTATAACCTGCTTCGCTGATGACTTCGTCGGCGATTTTTGCGAGCATTTTGACTGCGAATTTGAACACGCCCGGCCCATCCATCGTAATGTAGGGCGAGCCGCAAACTTGTCCGTTGGCGATTTGACCGGGTACGTTGAGCAGGTCGAGGTAGTTGCCGTCGGCTTTGAGTTTGCTGTGGATGATGCCCGCTTCGTCAGACGCGCCCAACACGACTGCGCCTGCGCCGTCGCCGAACAAAACGCAGGTTGTGCGGTCGTTCCAATCCACGATGCGGCTGAACGTTTCCGCGCCGATGACCAAAGCCTTTTTCGCCATGCCGCTTTTGATGTAGGCGTTGGCAGTGGACAGGGCGTACATAAAGCCCGCGCAGACCGCCTGTACGTCAAATGCGGGGCAACCGTTTGCTATACCGAGCTTTTGTTGGACGATGGTCGCGGTGGACGGGAACTGCATATCGGGGGTGGCGGTCGCCACGATAATCAAATCGATTTCATCGGCAGTGACACCGGCAGCAACCAGCGCGCGGCGCGATGCTTCGGCGGCGAGGTCGCTGGTTTTTTCGCCTTCGTCTGCAATATGGCGGAACTTGATGCCGGTACGGGTGGTAATCCACTCGTCGGACGTATCGACTTTTTTCGCCAAATCGTCGTTGCTGACGCGGTTGGCGGGAAGATAGCTGCCGGTACCTAAAATTTTGGCGTATTGCATGTGAAGGCCTTTGAGCGTTGATTCGGATAATCGGCTATTGTAAGCGAAAACGGATGAATTGCCCAACGCCGCGAGGGCGTAAAACAGGTAAAGCGGGCAATGGCTTGAAAAACAAATATAGTGGATTAACTTTAAACCAGTACGGCGTTGCCTCGCCTTAGCTCAAAGAGAACGATTCTCTAAGGTGCTGAAGCACCAAGTGAATCGGTTCCGTACTATCTGTACTGTCTGCGGCTTCGTCGCCTTGTCCTGATTTAAATTTAATCCACTATATAAGCCCATGATTTTAATGAAACTGACTTTTCAAACCATCTAGGGATTTACGCTTCCCATCCCGTTTTCAGACGACCTCGGTTACACAAAATCCCCCCAAAGCGTCTGCATCGCCGCAATCGCCGCCAGCGAAGCGGTTTCCGTCCGCAGAATCCTCTTGCCCAGCGTTACCGACTGGAATCCTGCCTCAAACGCCAACTGCTCCTCCTCGTCCGTCCAGCCGCCTTCCGGCCCCACCATAAAAATCAGGTCGTCTGAAAACGGCTTGACGGCACGCAAACTCTGGGCGCGGTTCAAACTCATCAACAGCTTGGTCGTTTCAGACGACATCTGTTTCAAAGCCTCGCGGTAAGGCAGCAGCGGGCGTACCTCCGGCACAATATTCCTGCCACTTTGTTCGCAGGCAGACACCACAATTTCCTGCCAACGCGCCACCCGTTTGTCCGCCCGCTCGCCGCTCAGGCGCACGACGCAGCGTTCGCTGATCACCGGCTGAATTGCTATCACGCCCAGCTCCACGCTTTTCTGCAAAGTAAAATCCATACGTTCGCCGCTCGATACCGACTGCACCAGCGTGATTTTCAGCGGCGACTCATTGTCCGTCTCCTCCTCGCGCAACACTTCCGCACAGGCGCGGCGTTTCTCCAAAACATCCAAACGCGCGGGATATGCCTTGCCATTGCCGTTAAACAAAACGACCTGTTCCCCGCAGCGCACGCGCAAAACATTCAAATGACGCACAACATTATCAGGCAGTTCAACGACTTGCCCCGCATATAAAGCATCAGGCAGATAAAATCTGGACATGGTTCTTCAAGTGAAAACGGATATAATAACGCGATTATACGATTTCGCACCCCAACCGCAAAAACAAGGACAAAAAGTGTTACACCGATTGCAAAAAGTCGTCCGGCACATCGCGCAAACCGAAGTCATGCCGCGCTTCCTGAATACCCCGTCGCACCGCAAAGAAGACGGCTCCATGCTCAGCGAAGCCGACCTTGCCGCCCAAACCGCCTTCGCCGCCGCCCTGCCCTTGTTGATCGACAGCCCCATGCTCGGCGAAGAAATGAGCGTGCAGGAACAAACCACCCTTTGGAAACTGCACGCGCATACCGACGGGCTGTGGGTCGTCGACCCCATAGACGGCACCAACAACTTCGTCAACGGACTGCCCCATTTCGCCGTTTCCGTCGCCTTCGTCAAAAACGGCCGCGCCGAACTCGGCATCATCTATAACCCCGTCAGCGGCGAATGCTTCTACGCCGAACGCGGCAAAGGCGCATACCTCAACGGCACACCACTGCCCCTGCGCACCGTCGACAAAAAACTCAGCGAAGCCATCGCAGGCGTCGAAATCAAATACCTGCGTTCCGGCAAACTCACCAGCCGCATGAGCACGCTCGCCCCCTTCGGCACCATCCGCAGCATGGGCAGCAGCACGCTCGACTGGTGCTACCTCGCCAGCGGACGCTACGACGTTTACGTCCACGGTGGGCAAAAACTGTGGGACTACGCCGCCGGTGCGCTGATTTTCGAAGAAGCAGGCGGCAACCTGTCCACTTTGGAAGGCGACGACTTCTGGAGCGGCGAACATGTTTTCAAACGCTCCGTCATCGCCGCCCTGCAACCCGCCCTGTTCGAGCGTTGGGAAAAATGGATACGGGAGAACCAATAAACCCGTTTTAACAAATACAGTGGCAGATTGAACAAAACAAAGATAGAAATTATGAAAAGGTTTTTCAGACGACCTTTTTGACATCAATCGACCCATTTTGAAGCAATCAAACTGATGAGCAGACCTTCCGTTATTTTCATTGATGTGGACGACACCCTTGTCAGAAGCGTAGGCAGTACGCGCATTCCCATGCCCGAAGTCATCCGCCAAGTCCGCCGCCTGCATGAAAACGGATATATGCTTTACCTCTGGAGCAGCGGAGGAGCCGACTACGCCCGTCGCAGCGCAGAAGAATTGGGCATATCGGAATGTTTCCAAGCAGTTTTACCCAAACCAAACGCCTATATTGACGATCAAGCGGTACATGAATGGCGGTTCTGCACCCACTTCCTTCCTACCAACAGCGGGCAAATCGACGGATAGCGGCAATAGTGGCATTTTGCCCGATGGGATTAAAATGCCATTGCTACGCATCTTGGTATGTCCCGTATACAAAAAGGTCGTCTGAAAATAGTTTTTCAGACGACCTTCTAAAATGGTTGTTGTAAAAATATGACATATGAAATTTAAAATACAACAAATTTAATACCGCTTATCTCAATAAATTAACGTCTATCGGAGTTTTCGCGCAATTTATTCAAAAGATTTCACTTCTTAACAGCATTTAATACTAATGCTGCTAGAATTCAAATCGCTGACACACACCGCTCTTTTATCCCTTTTGGGCGGTGCAGCAAGTAAGACGTTTTCCCGCAATGTATTGGCCATTCATACTTCTCCCTTGGTATGAATGGTTTTTTTTATCTACGGTTTTGATAACCCATTCCTGACGCCTGATTAAGCAATATCTATATCCCAAACGCCATAAAAATCCCGCTGTAAGCCAGGGTATATCTACCATCTCATTATCCAGCTTCAAAAACCGCCTTGAAAATTCGATAACAAAATAAGGCAGATATACGCCTAACCCACGCAACAGCATTTTATGCCAAAATTTATTCAAAAACTGAAATATCAATCCACCCCAGAACCGACAATCCCATTGACACCGGCAGCCTGCGCCAACCGATATAAGATATGTTGCGGCATATCGTTGTGCCACAACCGCGTGATGTTCGCAATCACCGGCAGATGACAGGTTTGCCGCACCCTGACAATCGCATCCACATCCAAACGATAAGCATGTTCCGGCTCGAAACTTAAAGTCCCCGCCTCGCCCAAGATAATATGGTGATTGCCGCGTAAAGCGATGTGTTCGGCAGCCGCCAGCCAATCATCAACCCGATGATGCTTATCTTTACACAACACTACCGGCGTATTCAGACGACCCACTTCATCCAACAAGACCCGATTCCCCATCAGCTCTCCGCCCAGATACAAAACGTCTGCCTGCGCCTTCAAAGCCTCATCAATCTGACGCACATCGCGGATACGCACCAAAATCGGTTTTCCCTGTTCATGAAGCCGCCGAATATCCTGCTGCATCAGTTGGATTCTTGCCTTTTCGCTCCCGTTGTCCATTTCCGCATAAGGCCGTGCCGACAGATAAAACGGATCGACAAATCCCGCATCCGCATCCTCAATCCGATTGATATCCGCCGCAATATCCAAAACCTTCTCGCCGCCAAACAACACGCCCCGTATCGAAATCTTGCTGTCTTCAGGCTGCCCCTCCCGACTGATGATTTTCCAATCGTTCAAAACCCGGAACACGCGCTCCACATCGGGCAATCTAGCCAATTCATTGGAATGGAAGACCCGCTCGTCGCCCAGTGCGCCGATAATCGTCCTTTCTTCGCCACGCGAAATATGTTCCCGCAAGCCACGGCTGCGAATCGTATCCACCACCCGTTGAACAGATTCCTCACTCGACCATTTGCGCATTACGATAATCATCGACACCCTCCTCATACCAATAGAACCTGCATTATATAGCCACGTTTTATCCAAACGATACCTCAACACAAAGGGACAAGTGCAAACCGCCCACATTCATATTTATAAGGCATAGCAAACCATCAGGTCGTCTGAAACCCGCAACCACCATTCATACCCATTTACAACCCTCTGTCCTGCCGCACCAACCATCCCAAAGGCATGTGCTATACTCTTATACTTTAATTTTTATAAAAGCCCATGAACCTTCTGCCAAACTCCGGAAAATTCTGGCTGAAACTCCTCATCTTCAGCCTCATAGCGGTCATCGCCACCGCAGCCGGACTATACGCATCGGTTTACAACTTCTTCACACCCAAACGCATCGAAACCCTTACCCAATCCGCCCTGCAATCAACCCAACGCACCATCCGCTTCAGCCCTGAAATCCGGCGCAGTTGGTTCCCCCGCCCTACCCTTACTCTCAAAAACGTCGTCATCTCCTATCCCAACAGCACGCAAGCCGCCATCCACATTAAAGAAACCAACATCGGAATCGGCTGGAGCAGCCTGTGGAACGACACACCCATTATCGAAAAATGGGTGCTTAAAGGCGCAGATGTCTCAATCGAACGCGCCGAAAACGGCAAATGGAGCCTGCAAGACCTTTGGCAGCAGCCCCGCAACACGGCCACGCTCAACCGCCTCGTCGTAGAAAACAGCACCCTGCGTCTGAAACTCGACAACACACCGTACACCATCGAAGACTTCAGCCTCAACCTCCGTTCGGAAGATTCCGACGGCCGCCGTTTCAAAATCGGCGGCAACATCCGCAATCCGCAGTTCCCCCTCGAATGGAACGGCAACGGCCTGCTTCAAACCAACGCAGCAAACTGGAGCATTCCCGAGTTCCGCTTTGAAGCGCAGAGCCGCCGCGACCAAAACACGGTAAAAATCAACATCACCAGCGCCTTAGACTGGCAAACGCAAAACCACACCCTACAAGTCAGCAACATCAACCTGCGCGCAGACAGCGTTCAACAAAACCTCCACTTGACCGCCCAAGCACCCCTGCTCATCTTCAAAGACAACCACCTCAGCCTCAATACCGTCAGCGGAGCCTTTACCGCAGGCTCGCCCGACAGCCAATGGGACGGCTCCTTCAAACTCGACAAAACCAATCTGCGTCCGAGCGTCATCACCCTGGACAGCTTCGATCTCAACGGCAGATACAAAAACCAACTGCGCCAAACCAGCTTTACCGTCAGCGGCCCCATGTTGTGGCAGAAAAAAACCGGATTGCAATCCGACAGCCTGCGCATTACCACCCTGCAGGACACCGTCAACCGACTGCCCCAACCGCGCTTTATCAGCATGCTCGACGGAAATTTCAGCCTGACCGATTCCGGCAACTGGCAAGGCAGCTTCAAAGGCACATTCGACCGCCAACCCGTTGCCTTGAGCTTAAAATACCAAACCCAAGCCGAGCAAAAACCCAGACTCGAAGCAGGCGTCGCCCTGCAAAAACTCAACCTCACCCCCTACTTGGAAGACTTTCAAGCCGGTTCAGACGACCCCTACCCGAAATTTCTCAACCACGCCAACACCCCCGATATCGAAGCCAGCATCAAGGTCAACAATATCCAAACGCCCGGCTTCCAATTGGACAACGTCGAAACCCGGCTGACCGCCAATAACGAACATATCACCCTGAGCAACTTCAAAGCCGGACTCTACGGAGGCCGTACCGAGGGCGGCATCAGCATAGCCAACACCACACCCCTCTCCTACCACCTCCAACAAAACGCAGAAAGCGTACAAATCCAACCCTTGCTGCAAGACCTGTTCGGCTTCCACAGCTTCAGCGGCAACGGCAACGCCGTCATCGACCTGACCACCAAAGGCAACAACCGCGAGCAAATGCTCAAAAACCTCAACGGGATGCTGACCCTCAACATCTCCGAAGGCGCATGGCACGGTATCGACATGGACAACATCCTCAAAAACGGCATCATCAGTAAAGACAACACCCAACAAACCCCGCCGCCCAAAACCCCTTTCCACCATTTCGTCCTCAACAGCGAAATCGACAAAGGCATCAGCCGACACGTCAATACCGAGCTCTTTTCCGACAGCCTGCACGTTGTCAGCAGCGGCTATACCGACCTCAGCACCCAAGAGCTATCGGAAGACCTGCTCATCCGCAATGCCCTGAACCCGCAAAACAAACCCATTCCGCTCAAAATCAGAGGCACAGTACAAAACCCGTCCATCACCATCGACTACAACCGCCTGACCGACGGCCTCAACAGCCCGCAGGAAAAACAAAAAGCCCTCGAAAACACCCTGCGCGAACAATGGCAATGGATCAACCCCAACCGCAAATAACTCAAAGGTCGTCTGAAAACCGTTTTCAGACGACCTGCCTAGCCACACGGCAATCCGCCTTTTCACGGTTCGCAAGAAAATGAAGCTAAAACTGACTGATACGCAGATACCCCCTCTTCCGCCAAACAGAAGAAGGGGTATTTTATTGCTGGCCAGAATTTTGACTTATGGCAAGAGTATGTGAAAAAACGTGAGGTCGTCTGAAAAAACGGTTGCCATTTTTTACAGATGGTTTATAGTTCTTTATAACTAATTTTCAGCTAGTTCCTTATATCTATCTTTGCAACCTTGGATAAGCAGTTGCCATTGGGTATTCCGCCCGGCGGCAACATTTTTTTATCCGCCGGGATTTGATAAAATCCGTCCGTTTTATCTGACGCAGGTCGTCTGAAAAACATAATACTTTGAATATTTATAGTTTTTATGGTTATAAATATCAAATAAAAATAAACATTTTACGACAACAGCTTTATCTGGAATCAACCAAATGAACAATACAAACAAAGAGAAACTTTTCAAACTCAGCACCTTGGCGTTCTGTCTTGCCGCGCTGCCGCAAGCCGTTCACGCCGCTGAAGAAGTGCAGCAGGTCGAATTAAAGCAGGTCAATGTGGTCGGCAAAAACCGCAGCCTGCGTACCGAAAATCGAAATGACTATACGACTTCGGCTATGAGTTCTACCACAGGACTGGCATTGACTCCGCGCGAGACGCCGCAATCCGTCAGCGTTATTACAAAAAATCAAATTAACGATCAAGGTATTACTACGCTGGCAGATGCGTTGAAAACAACGACTGGCGTAAATGTCGTTCGCCAAGGGAACCGCACCCATTTCCAAAGCCGCGGATTCTATATTGAAAAATTGGAAGAAGACGGCATGGCTACCACTATTGGTGCGCCGGGCATATTTGGCAGTCCTGCCAGAGACGGGCACAACATCACCGACCTTGCCATGTATGACCACATTGAAGTTGTGCGCGGTGCGGCCGGGCTGACCCAATCCAACAGCGCGCCCGGAGGTACGATTAATGCCGTACGCAAAAAACCGACGGTTAAAAAACAAATCAGTATGAATGGTTTAGCCGACCGTTTCGGCAAACGGCATATCGAATTGGATGCCTCGGGCACTTTAAGCTCAGAAAACCAACTCCGCGGGCGTATTGTCGGCAGTTTTGATCATGACAAAACATTTCAGGATAAAGTGAAAGGGCAAAATAGCCTTCTTTATGGCGTTTTGGAAAAAGACATCGGAGAAAACAGCAAGGTTTCTGTCGGTGCGTACCGTATCGCCCAGCGCAACACCCCTAATCTCAACGGCTTACCTTTATGGGAAGACGGAAGCAGTCTGCCGCGCGACAGCTATTTCGGTGCCGATTGGAATCATGGGCGATTCATCAAAAATGGTGTTTTTGCAGAATTTGACCACTACTTCAACGACAACTGGAAATGGAACAGCAAAATCGATTGGCGAAACAGCCACTCTGACCAAAGGTATGCTTTCTTAATGGCAGACAAAAGCGGGTTGAAAGCCAATCAATCCATCGGTATTGAAGACCAACAGGCTTTCCGCTATCAGCACGACAGCAAACATCTGCATATTCAAAACAACCTGCGCGGCAAGTTTGAAGCCTTGGGTCAAACCCACGACATCTTCCTGACTCATAATTATTCGAAAGAGCGCAATAACCTGCACCATACCCGTATGCAGGCAACCGGCAGCTACGATCCATTTTCTGCCGTTATCCCCCAGCCGGACTGGGCTGCCGAACCATACAGCATTATGGACAGCAACAACCATTTCTATACGCACGCCCTTGCAGCAGGTACCCGCATCAATCCTACGGAAAAACTGCATCTGTTGGTAGGCGGACGCTATACCCATTGGAAACGCGACTTCGATTACAACTGGTCCCGTTATGCAGGCGCTCCGGACAATGATGCAAAAACCTATTCGGTCAAAAACAGCAAATTCATTCCATACATCGGCATCACTTACGATTTCATGCCGGGGCAAAGCCTCTATGCAAGCTATACATCCATCTACAAACCGACTCTGAAAACAAATGCAGACAACAGCTATCTCGCGCCCGAAGTCGGTAAAAACTACGAATTGGGTTGGAAAGGCGAATGGATGCAGAGCAAACTCAATACGGCCGTTTCCCTGTTCCAAACCGATAACACCAACGTCGGCGTGCGTGTCAACGTTCCGGCCAGCGGCAACAGGAAACAGACTTTCTACTACGTTCCCGCAAAAGAACGCAGCCGCGGTGTAGATGCGGAAATTTCCGGAGCAATCGGCGCAAATTGGAAACTGTTTGCCGGCTATACCTACAATATCCGCAAAACAGAAAACCATCCCAATACCGAGGGCGATTTTGCCAACTGGACCCCAAAACACATTTTCCGCGCTTACAGCAGCTATACGCCGCCGTTTGCAAACGGTAAGTTAAGTATCGGTATAGGCTTGTCCAGTCAAAGCAAAACCGGCAGCAAGCTGCCCCAGGGCGGCTATACCGTTTGGAATGCCGGTTTGCAATACCGTCCGACCGACAATTTGCAACTTGGGCTGGCGGTCAACAACCTGACTGACAAACGCTACTATGAAAACAACAGCAACCGTACAAAAAACTACGGCGGCTTCTACGGCGAACCGCGCAATGCCGTGTTCAGCCTGAAGTGGAAAATGTAGTCCGTCTGCGGTAGCAAAATTAAAAAACAATAACCAAATCATATTCGGCAATCTATCCGACCTGCTCCTGACAGACAGGGAACGGTTGCCGTTGCTGTAAAAGAAAGGGGTCGTCTGAAAACCGCCGTTGGGTTTTCAGACGACCCCTTTCCCATAAAAACCTCTTCATCCCCACTTGAAGGAGCTGCGATGAACCATCCGATCCGCTACGCCTGCCTGCTTGCCGCCGTCCCGCTGCAACTTTCCGCCCAAACCGCCGAACAGACGGAACATGTTGACCTGCCCGCCGTTAACGTAACCGGACAAAGCCGTACTGCTTCGCGTGACAGTTATACCGTGCCAACCATGTCCACCGCCACCGGCCTGCCGATCTCCCCCAAAGACACGCCGCAATCCGTCAGCGTCATTACGCGCAAACAGATGGACGATTCGGGCGCGACCACGCTGGAAGACGCATTGAAAACCACCACGGGGCTGAATATTTACAAACAGGGTTTCCAAACCCGCTTTCAATCCAGAGGCTTCGACATCGCGCAGATCAGCGAAGACGGTGTCAATTCGACGGTCTGTACCATGTGCGGCAATAATCCGCACGATGCCAAACAACTGACCGACACCGCGCTTTACGACCGCATCGAAGTCGTGCGCGGGGCAACCGGCTTGCGTAAAGCGCAAAGCGAGCCGGGCGGCAGTATCAACGCCATCCGCAAACGCCCGACCGCTGCGCCGCTGCTTGAATTTGACGCAACCGCCGACCGCTTCGGCACGCTGCGCACTTCCGCCGATGTGTCGGGATTCCTCAGCCGCGACAATGGCTTGCGCGGGCGCGCGGTTGCCGTACTTGAAAAAAACAAAAGCTGGCGTAAAAACAGCGACGGCAATAAAGGGATCATTTACGGCGTTATCGACAAGCAAGTCGGGGAAAACGATATGCTGACGTTGAGTGCGATGTACCACCGTGAAAAAGATGTACCTTCCCTGTTCGGGCTGCCCGCCAATCCCGACGGCAGCGACCTGCGGTTACCGCGCGACAGCTATTTGGGTGCAAACTGGAACCGTGCGGATTACAAAAAAGCCAATATATTCGCCGAATGGAAGCACCATTTCGGCGATCGTTGGAATCTGACCACTTCCGTCGATTACCGCCGCAACAAATCCGTTACCGAATATGGTTACGTCCCGCAGCGGCAAGATATTTCGCCCGCAGGCACATTGAGCGACGGCTATACCGGCAGAAGCGACCGCAACAACAGTCAATGGACTGTGCAAAGCGATTTAGAAGGAAAATTTGATTGGTTCGGTCGCGAACATGAGCTTTACGCGGGCTATGAATACACCAAAGAAAAATTCGATAATATGTGGCGAGGCACACCCTTGAAAGATGGCAACTATTCTGTTTTTGCTTGGACGGGTGATGAAATTGCCAAACCTGATTGGAACACGGCCCGCAATATCGAAATCCGTAAAACCGTTCCCGACACCCACACGGCAACCATAGCCACCCGCCTGAACATTGCCGACAAATGGCACATCCTGCTCGGCACAAGTTACAGCCGCTGGCGGCAATCACAATATCTGTCATGGATGAAAACCCCCGACAGCCACTATAAAAAAGGCCGTTTCATCCCCTACGCAGGCATTACCTACGACATTACCCCGCAACAAAACCTATATGCAAGTTACACCAGCATTTTCAAATACTCGGGCGATTATTACGACATCAATGACAAGCTCTTGCCGCCTGTAATGGGCAACAGCTACGAAATCGGCTGGAAAGGCGCGTGGAACAACAATAAATTGAACACCACCCTCGCCCTGTTTCAAACCGAAAAACACAACCAACCCACAGACACATGGTTGGGTAAAGACCTCGCAACGGGCAATATCCGTCCTTGGGTACGCGGCAACCGCGCCATCTACACGCCTGTACGCATGGAAAGCCGCGGTATTGATGCCGAAATTGCCGGCAACATCACCGACGACTGGCAGATTTTTGCGGGCTACACCTTCAACAAAAGGCGTTATACCTCCACCGCTGCCGCCCAAACCGCAGAGCGCAACGGTCGCGGGGTCGATTTCAGCCAGCACACGCCCCGACATATCTTCCGCCTCAATACCATGTACCGCCTGCCCGGTGCGGCGCGCAAATGGACGGTGGGCGGCGGTGTCAACGTCCAAAGCAAATCCAGCCCGATTATGGTGGACGGAGAGAAACAATATTTGGGCGGTTACGCAGTTTGGCATGCAGCCGTACAATACGAACCCTCCAAGCACGCCAAACTCAGTCTGAAAGTCGACAACCTGACCGACAAACGCTATTACGAAAGTTACGCCCACCGCGCTACCTACCAAGGACATTTCTACGGACAACCGCGCAATGTAACCTTGAACTTCAAGTGGAAGATGTAGCCATTTTATAAAGCGAGGTCGTCTGAAAATACAATCCGGCTTTCAGACGACCTCCCGTCCTGCCGCCATGCTGCCCATCCCGACATGACGGCATCGGTATTTTTATTTGAACCACTGCAAACCGTCGTCTGAAAACCGGCAGGAAACAAAAGCGTCGGATAGCGTGTCTGATGCCGTTATCCCACCAATGCAGATTTTCAGACGACCTCCCGTTATTTGTACCAACACACCATCCATGAACATCCTCAAAAAATTCTCCCGACTCGCCCGCCCCTTTTGGACGGGGGCGCACGGGCGCATCCAATGGTTGATGCTCGCCATCCTCATCGGCTTCACCCTTTGTTCCATCACCATCAGCGTTTGGATTGCTGCGTGGGACAAACGCTTCTACGACGCGCTCGCCGCGTTTGACGGCGCGTCCATGCCTTCGCTCATCGTCGAATACCTCGGTTACATGGCGATGATTATCGGCTGCATCGTCTGCGGCGACTGGCTGCAAAAACGCCTCATCTTCCGCTGGCGCACCCACCTGACCGAACAATTCCAGCAAAACTGGCTCGAAGGCCACAAACACTACCGCCTGCGCCTGACCGGTGAACCCGACAACCCCGACCAGCGCATCGCCGAAGACATCTACCTCCTCGCCGACAAAAGCATCAGCCTCTTTCGCTCCTTCATCAATAATATTGCCAAATTCAGCGCATTCGTCGCCGTATTGTGGACGCTCTCCGGCGTGCAGACCTTCAACATCGGCGGACGCGACATCACCATACACGGCTACCTCGTCTGGGTTGCCCTGATTTATTCCGTCATCAGCACCCTGATTGCCCACCTCGTCGGCCGCAAACTCAAAAATCTCAACATCGACCGTCAGCACCGCGAAGCCGACTACCGCGCCGCCCTCCTGCGCGTGCGCGACCACGCCGAACAAATCGCCTTCTACAACGGCGGCGAAGCCGAAACAGGTCGTCTGAAACAACGCTACCTCCGCATCCGCGACAACTGGCGGCGGCTCACCAACTGCGAATTCCGCCAAGAAACCTTCTGGGCGGCCTATGTCCGCATCAGCATCTTCATCCCCATCCTCGCCACCCTGCCCATGTACCTCGCCAAAACCATGACCTTCGGCGACATGATGCAGACCCGCACATCGTTTGCCCGCGTCCAAGACAGCTTCGGCTGGTTTACCGACTCCTACCGCCGCCTCATCGAATGGGCGGCAGTCGTAGAACGCCTCTCCGGTTTTCAGACGGCATTGGAACAAGTAGAGCAGGAAGGCAGAAGCGCCGCCCACCCAACGTCCGCACCCGCCCTGACTTTAAACAACCACCGCCAAAGCGGCATCCTCGTCCTGCAAAACCTTACCGTCCACACCCAAACCGGTAGCCCACTGCTCACCGACATCAACCTCGAAGCCCACGCCCCCGAATGGGTGTTGCTCGAAGGCAGAAGCGGTATCGGCAAATCCACCCTGCTGCGCGCCCTCGCAGGCTTGTGGCCGTATTACCAAGGCAGCTTCGCCCTCGACGGCAGCCTCCTCTTCCTGCCCCAACGCCCCTACCTCCCCGCCGACACCCTGCGCCACACCGTCAGCTATCCCCACCCCGCCTGCCAAGACGACCGACTTATTCAGACGACCTTGGAACAAGTCGGACTAGGCCGCCTGAAAGATAATTTAGACGAACCATACGAATGGCACGGCATCCTTTCCGGCGGCGAACAGCAACGCCTCAGCCTCGCCCGCGCGCTGCTGCACAAACCGCAAATCCTGTTCCTCGACGAAGCCACCAACCAGCTCGACGGCGAATCCGCATTGACGCTGATGCAGGTTCTCAAGCAAAACCTTCCCGACACCCTCGTCATCGGTATCAGCCATCAACCCGAAATCCAAGCCTTGTTCGGACGTAAAGTTAATTTAAAACCACTTGGCGAACTTGCAAACCGTTCAGATTAGTAATATAGTTCTTTCTGACTAGTTTCATAGTTCTTTAGGGTTACTTTTAAAACTCCTTGGATAGCCTCCGCCAGCTCCCGGCAGGAGGCGTTTTTTTGTCCGCAGTTTTTTACCTTCGCTTAAGACATTGAATTTCAAAGCACCCGGCCAATATCAACCGCACTAAAAAAGGTCGTCTGAAAAACATTTCTGCTTTTCAGACGACCTCTTGCCATATCCAAAATCAAATAGAGAAATCTTCGACCACCGGCGTATAAAGAATACGGTCTACCACATCCCGCGTCAGCTTCGGCGAGAACATTTCGATAAAATCGTAGGTATAACCGCGAAGATAAGTATCCGAGCGTACTGCAATCCAAATGGGCGAAGGCTCAAACAGATGCGCAGCATCGACCAATTCCAAATCCGCATCCTTCTCCGGATCAAATGCCATCTTCGCCATCAACCCGACCCCAAGCCCCAGTCGGACATAAGTCTTCAAGACATCCGTATCCGCTGCCGACAACACCACATCCGGATTATCCAAATGCGCCTTATTAAAAGCACGCGCAATACTGCTGCCCTGATTAAATGCAAATTCGTAAGTAATCAAAGGAAACGAAGCCAAATCCTCAATACTTAAAGGATTCATACATTCCAACAAAGGATGCTCTTTCGGCACGATGACCGCATGGTTCCATTCATCACACGTCAACTTGCTCAGTTCGGGATGATCGTCAATCCGCTCCGTCACAATCGCAATATCCGCCTCGCCATTGCTGACCATTTGCGCAATAGCAGCAGGACTCCCCTGCTTGATCGTCAGATTGACCCTCGGATAACGCTTCACAAAATCCGCCACAATCAAAGGCAGCGCATAGCGTGCCTGCGTATGCGTCGTCGCAATCGTCAGAGCACCGCTGTCGTGATCGGTAAACTCGCTGCCGATATTCTTAATATTTTGGACATCTCGCAAAATCCGTTCCGAAATTTCCAACACCGCCTTACCCGGCTGGGAAACAGACACCACACGCTTGCCGCTGCGTATAAAAATCTGCACCCCCAGTTCTTCTTCCAAAAGGCGGATTTGCTTGGAAATACCCGGTTGCGAAGTAAATAGCGCATCCGCAGCCTCAGATACATTCAAATTATGGCGGTACACCTCCAACGCATACCGCAATTGCTGTAATTTCATAGGTAGTCCGGTTGTATTGTGTTTGTATGTTTTATACGACAAGCGGCACATAATTTAACATATTTTGCCGGATTTGTCGGACATCCAAAAAACACACAAGGAAGCTTTTGTTTTCAATAAAACTATACATATAAACTATGAAAACCGTCTTTACAGCACGCAAACTCTTGTTGCGTTTCCGCAACTGCAAATGGAAACAGACCCGAATTTCCTGATAAATAAATGACACAAGCTTGATTTTTAGGCATGATTCACCATTAGGAGGCAAGCAGTTTCATGTTTTTATCAAGGCATCGAGTATTGACAGTCTGTGCCATGCTTCTTTATAGTGCAAACTGATATATCCGATTTGCCGCTGTTTTATGCTGCGGCCTGTATATTGGTAATTTGCTGCGGCTGCTTCCTGTATCCGCCGCATAACAATTTTGATGAGGGAATAAAATGACCAAACAGCTGAAATTAAGCGCATTGTTCGTTGCATTGGTTGCTTCAGGCACTGCAATGGCAAGTGAAGCGCACACCAAACACGGCTACACCGTAAGCAGCCAATCTCAAGAAGTCGTCCGTAACAACTACGGCGAGTGCTGGAAAAACAGCTACTTCGACAAAGAAACCCAAGGTCGTGTCGAATGTGGTGACCGCGAAGCGGTAGCCGCAGTTCAACAAGCTCCCGAATACGTTGACGAAACTGTTTCCCTGTCTGCGAAAACCCTGTTCGGCTTCGACAAAGACATCCTGCGTCCTGAAGCTCAAGAAAACCTGAACAGCCTGGCTCAACGCCTGAGCAACGAAAACGTACAAACCGTACGTATCGAAGGTCATACCGACTTCATGGGTTCTGAAGAGTACAACCAAAACCTGTCTGAGCGTCGTGCCAACGTAGTTGCCAACTACTTGGTAGGTCGTGGCGTTCCTTCCAGCAAAGTTTCCGCTACAGGTCTTGGCGAGTCTCAAGCTCAAATGACTGCTACTTGTGAAGCAGAAGTAGCAAAACTGGGCAAAAAAGTATCCAAAGCCAAAAAACGCGCTGCTTTGATCGCATGTATCGAGCCTGACCGTCGCGTTGATGTGAAAATCCGCAGCACTGTTACCAAACAAGTTGCTCCGGGTCAAACAATTGAAGGTCAAGGCGAACGTCCGGCAGTGGATGAAGGCTGGATTCCTTCTCCATACAACGGCGTACACGGCTACGCTAAGCCTTAATCGAAACATCCCAGAAACCCCGCTTCCCTGCGGGGTTTTTATTTTGTCGGATTAACGTTGATACAAAGGTCGTCTGAAAAATCGAGATTTGGCTTCTTTTAACTTTGCCACAACTTCCCCTTCAGACGACCTAGATTTTCCTCATGAATCCTTTTCTACCTCTTCTCGATCAATCTATCTGATAGAAGCTGAGAATTTCGGTATCAACCTGCCATATATCGCCGTCACCATTTGACACAGATAATAGCCAAATACAAAAAATTAAAAAGCGTACAAAAGCAAAAGGTCGTCTGAAACCAGAAAACCTGTTTTCAGACGACCTTTATTTGCAATACCGTTTACCGGAAGATTATTTCTTCGAGCCGACGAATGCGCCTACCGTATTGCCGCTAGAGAATCCGCCTGCAACTTCCGCTGCATTTTTGCCAAAGAAACCGCCTTTGACTTGGGTCGCACCGGATTGTTCAAACTTGTTGCCGCTAATTTGGGCATTAACAGCAATGTTGTCGCCAAATTTAGCATCACGAGAGATAGTGCCTGTTAATTTTTTACTGTCAAAATTGGCAGTCAACTCTGTGCGGGTAATATCGTAATTTGCGCCGCTATGCATAGAGGCAACGCTGGTGCTGTAATGAACTTGTCCTTTAGGCAGCTCGGCTGCGGGCGTAAAGTGTCCGCTGAAGAAAGCTTGTTTTTTGCCGTTAACTTCCAACACGCCGGCAGTAGCGTTTGCTGAAGCGGTATTGACCAAGAATTTCTGTACGGATTTCGGCTCGCCGGATGCAATTCCTGAAATGAAACCAGGAACTTTGCCTTTCCAATTATTCAAAGAAATACCGCCGCTTTGGGTCAAGTCGAAATCCACACCGTCAACGCGGATGTGTTTGATGTTGCTATTATCGATGGCAATGCTATTACCGCCAACTGTTTGCTGTGCGGCGGTAGGAACCGTCGGAGTAGCAGGAGTTTTAGGAGCGGTAGGCGTTTTAGGAGTAGTCGGCGTTTTACCCGTCTCAGGTTTTGCAGGAGTTGTCGTTGATGGGGGAGTTGCAGGCTTCTGCGACGTTGATGGGTTGCTTGGACCTGCGTTAGGCGTAGATTGTGAAGATGGAGTGGAATTTCCACCGCCACCCCCGCCTCCGCAGGCAGCCAAAGTTGCTGTACAAATCAATGCAAGTACTTTTTTCATGTCGTATCATCCTTTTTTAAATTGAATCTCGAAGTTTCTGTATTCGGGAACAAGTCTTGATTGTGCTTGCGATGCACCTGAATCAATGACTTAGACATTTTATACTAAAAAGGTAAGCCGACCCATATGTAATAGTTAATTCAAGTAAATTTACAAACAAAATATAACTAAATTATGACTAAGTTAACAATTTATTGGCAGGAAACACATAAAATCAACTCACTTTTTCAGACGACCTGCATTTTCCTCATGAATCCTTTATAATCTCTTCCTTTATAAATCAATATCTTTTGAAAGAAGCAAAATGTCCGATTTCCGTCAAGATTTCCTCAAGTTTGCGCTGGCGCAGAATGTATTGAAATTCGGTGAATTCACAACCAAGGCAGGCCGTCAGTCGCCTTATTTTTTCAACGCCGGACTGTTTAACGACGGCGCATCGACGCTGCAACTGGCGAAGTTTTATGCGCAGGCGATTATCGAGAGCGGCGTAAAATTCGACATGCTGTTCGGCCCGGCTTACAAAGGCATTATTTTGGCGGCGGCGACGGCGATGATGCTGGCGGAAAAAGGCGTGAACGTGCCGTTTGCCTACAATCGCAAAGAAGCGAAAGACCACGGCGAAGGCGGTGTGTTGGTCGGTGCGCCGCTCAAAGGCCGCGTATTGATTATCGACGACGTAATTTCTGCGGGAACATCTGTGCGCGAATCGGTCAAACTGATTGAAGCGGAAGGTGCAACGCCCGCCGCCGTCGCCATCGCGCTCGACCGTATGGAAAAAGGTACGGGCGAATTGTCCGCCGTTCAGGAAGTGGAAAAACAATACGGCTTGCCCGTCGTCGCCATTGCCAATCTGAACGACTTGTTCACGCTCCTGCAAAACAACGCGGAATTCGGCGGCTTCCTCGAGCCGGTCGGAGCCTACCGCGAACGCTACGGCGTTGCCTAAAATCCGATAAACAAAAGGTCGTCTGAAAACGGACAATCCCTTTTCAGACGACCCAATCCAATCAAACACACATTAAAACAACACATTCCACACTTTACACGGAAAACCCCTATGCCCGCCTGTATCTGCCCACACTGCAAAACCTCACTTTGGGTCAAAGACACCCAGCTCAACGTCGCACAAGGCTTTGTCGTTTGCAATAAATGCGAAGGCCTGTTCAAAGCCAAAGACAGCCTGGCGCCGTCTTCCGCACCCGCCAATCCCGACACGCTGCCCAACGCCGTTACCGACGTTCGCCTCGTACACGACATGGGCGGCAACATCCGCAACCGCAAACAACTCTCCCGCCACGAAATCGCCAGCTTGCTCGACAGCGCCGAACGTGCCAAAAAAGCCAAAGAAGAGGCGGCACGGCGTACCGAAGAGGAAAAGCGTCGTGTAGAAGAAGAAAAACGGCGGACTGAAGAATTCCAAGCCCTGATGGCGGCAGCCGCTGCCAAACCCGCCAAATCCGAAGAAGGCTTCAACTGGACGCTGGCGGTACTGGTTGCGCTGACCGTCCTCATCATGCAGCTTTTCTATCTGGTCTTGCTATGAACACATCTCCGGGCTTTGTCGCCGATTTTCGCGAAGCCGCGCCCTATATCCACTACCTGCGCGGCAAAACACTGGTTATCGGCATTACCGACAGCCTGCTCGAAGGCGACACCCTGAACCGGCTCGCCGCCGATTTCCACCTGCTTGCCGGATTGGGCGTGCGGCTCGTATTGGTACACGGCACGCGCCATTTCCTCAACTGCCTCGCCGCCGACAGACAATTCGTTCCGCAATACCACCGCAACCGCCGCATTACCGATGATGCCACCCTGCGCGACGCCAAGCAGGCAGTCGGCATGATACGCAGCGACATCGAAGCCGCCCTGTGCAGCAGCGCATCCGCCCCCTTGCGCAACAAACCGATTCCCACCGCTTCAGGTAATTTTCTCACTGCCCGTCCGCTCGGTGTCATTGACGGCATAGATATGGGCTACACCGGCATCGTCCGCAAAACCGACACAGACTCCATCAACCGCCGCCTCGACGATGGCGCTATCGTCCTAATCAGCCCGCTCGGACACTCCTACGGCGGCAAAACCTTCAACCTCAGCATGAGCGAAGCCGCCGAAGCCGTCGCCGTCGCCCTTCAAGCCGAAAAACTCGTGTACCTGACCGAAGAAGCCGGCATTTGCAACGCCGACGGCATCCTCATGTCCACCCTGTCCTCAGGCGAAGTCCGCCACCTGATAGAAACCGCACACAACGTCCCCGTGCGCCTGCTTCAAGCCGCCGTCAACGCCGTCGAAAACGGCGTCAGCCGCGTACAAATCCTCAGCGGGCGCGAAGACGGCGGACTGTTGCGCGAACTCTTCACCCGCGAAGGCTGCGGCACCGCCATCGCCCGCGATTCCTTCGTCTCCATCCGCCAAGCCCACAGCCGCGACATCCCCCGCATCATCGCCCTGATACGCCCGCTGGAAGAACAAGGCATCCTGTTGCACCGCAGCCGCGAATATCTCGAAAACCACATCTCCGGCTTCTCCGTCCTCGAACACGACCGCAACATCTACGGCTGCGTCGCCCTCAAAACTTTCGACGCCCCCGAAATCGGCGAACTCGCCTGCCTCGTCGTCTCCCCCGAAGCCCGCGACGGCGGCTACGGTGAAATGCTGCTCGACCACCTCTTCCAAAAAGCCCGCGCCATGGGCATCCGCCGCCTGTTCGCCCTCTCCACCCACACAGGCGAATGGTTTGCCGAACGCGGTTTTCAGACGACCTCTCCCGACGCATTACCCGAAGAACGCCGCCGCGACTACCTCGCCAACGGCCGCAATTCGCAAGTGTTCGTCCGAGAATTAGCCTAAACGGGATTTAAACCCAAGGTCGTCTGAAACTGCCGACGACCTTGTTTAACGCGCCCAAACATCAAACATGACTGAAAAAATAAGCCTGACGGCTTGCCGCCCTCTTTCATGAAGAGAAGACGACAAACCGTCAGGCTTACGTTTTGAAAAACTAAAAAGAAAACGCTGTTGCAGCAGGTTTTCAGGCGGCTTGATGTTCACAAAAAATCTATATTCCTAAACGGCCATTCCTCACTCAACGGCGCGACAATTTCAAACGTCTGACCTTGATAGTCGAATTTGATTTTCCACGCATGGAGGAACATCCTCGATGCAGGCTTCCCGCCGTAGAGCGTATCGCCCAAAATTGGGCTGCCCAAGCTTTTCATGGCGACACGGAGTTGATGGGTTTTACCCGTATGCGGATGCAGGACGAACAGGCGCAGGCCGGGTTCTAAACTATGACTGCCAAATTCGGTCACGGCGGGATTTTCCATGCCGCGCGTCAGTTTCCATGTGCCGCGCCGCGATTTTTCCATATCGCCTTTGATCCAACCTTGCTTCTTAGACGGCTTGTCCGTTGCCAGCGCCAAATAAGTTTTACGCATGGTTTTGGCGGCAAACTGCTGCGCCAACTCCGACGCGCTTTGCGGGTTCAGTGCAAACAGCAGCACGCCGCTGGTCAGCTTATCCAAGCGGTGCAGCAGCCAAACCTGCTCAAGACCGAGCTGCGCCGCCAGCGTCTGCGTCAGGCTGACTGCGCCCTCTTCCTGATGCACGGATACGCCGCAAGGTTTGTTGACGGCAACAAAATCCGGATGTCTGAATAAGATTTCCCACATTTCAGACGACCTATTTCAACATAATGCCGTCGCCCGCCAAAGTGATGACGCCCAATACGCAAAACAGTACGCAGGCGGAAATCCGCACGGCTTTGGCGGGGATTTTTTTTATGAGCATATCGCCCAGATAAACCACGGGGACAGTTGCCAACATCAATCCGGCAACGCTGCCGAGTACGACCATGGATAAGGATTGGTATTTTGCCGCCAGCAAGACCGTGGCGATTTGGGTTTTGTCGCCGATTTCCGCCATGAAAAACAGAAAAACCGTCGCCCCGAACGCGCCGTATTTGAGCCAACGGCTGTCGGGATTTTCATCTTTATCAGGCAGGAGCAGCCACAAACCGACCGCGATGAAGCTGATGCCGACCGCCCATTTGACGGTATCGGGGGAAACGGTTTCCGCCAGCCATACGCCGACAAATGCGGAGACCAAATGATTCAGCAAAGTGGCAATGAAGATGCCGGAGACTACCGCGTTTTTCTGGGCGAAACGTGCAGCAAGGAAAAGGGCGAGCAGTTGCGTTTTATCGCCGATTTCGGCAATGGCAACGCCCAGTATTGAAGAGAAAAATGCTTCCATAAGATACTCAACCGAAGCGGGCAAAAACAAAAAGCGTTGCACATACCGCCCGCAAGGGTATGGACAACGCTTACGTCTTGCCTGTCTCCCTGTTGTCAGGAAGATGCCGCCACCATGACCGATCTTTGTCGAACTCGGTCAATTATGTTGATAACGGCTCTGATTGTCAGTGAAAATCAGATGGCTACTCCCGTAAGAGTGTGCGCATTATAAAGAGGTTGGCACGTAAAGACAATCATAAAGGTCGTCTGAAACGGCTTTCACTTTCCAGAAGCTATTTTTACCTGCTTCACAAAAATGCGTTTCAGACGACCTTTGGTGTCAGACTCAGCCAGCATCAATACAATAATTTGCTGGGTTTGTGTTCGGCTTCGGACAGCTCCACCGCGTTGAGCAGGCTCAAATCCAAAGATGTTTCGGAGATACAGGTTTCGCCGAACACATTGCAATACGTCATGACAAGCTTCATGATGCCGCCGAATTTTTTCTCCGGCAGACTTGCCGACAGCTCGCGGATATCGCCAAAGACGCTGCCGTACACTTCTCCCGAAGCCAGCATATCCAAGCCGTCGCCAACGATGACCAATTTGCTGACCGCTTCAACGATAGCGCGTTCCGCCGCTTTATCGGACACGGACGACACTTGCAGGCGGATGTTTTTCGCCATGCCTTTGCCGTGGTTGCGGATAGTCAATGCCAGCATCTCCGGCTGTTCTTCCACGCTTTGCAGGGAAGCATGCAAGACGGGATGGACTTTTTCCTGCTGTATCAACTTTTCCCTGCGCAGCCATTCGTTCTTTTTCCGCGCAATGACTGAAACCGCCGTCCATGCCAACCACACCAGCGCAACGGCGCAAACCGCGGCAACAACGGGCGCCAAATCAGCAAGATAGTCTTTGGGGTTAAACCAAAGGCAGGCGGTCAGAAAGCCCGCAAAAAATATTACGACGTATAAAATCGGCGCGAAACGGCTTTGAATCGTAGCATGCATAGATTTTCCTGTTTGTGGCACAAAGGTCGTCTGGAACCGGACTGCCGCGTTTATCGCCATACAGCCGGAATTTCGGGTGGCATTCTAACGTAAACCGTATTTTTCGGCGCAATTGAATAACAAGCGGTAACAGTTGGGAAATATACGGCACTTTGCACCCGGTTCCGAGACAGGCCCAACCCGTTTTCAGACGACCTCTTTCAGGCATTTGTCCGCTTCGTACAGGAAAGCGGATCCGGCCTCACCCGCCCCCAATCAAGGATTTTAATTATTGAATATCAACCAATTAGATACATTATTTCACGCCGATATAAAACTTTTTCAATTTGTTGACAGTCTGTTACAATGCACTACTTCCGAACGGCGGCAAACCGTCCGTCATTCAAACTCAGAAAGGTTTTTATGGATAACAACTTTACCGAATCGCTGCACCAATTGGTTCAGAAAATCAATGATCCGATGTGGACAGGGCTGGTGTATGTCCTGCTGGGTGCAGGGCTGTTTTTCACAGTTGCCACCGGTTTCGTACAATTCCGCCTGCTCGGACGCAGTATCAAAGAGATGCTCGGCGGCCGCCAACAAGGCGATGATCCGCACGGTATTACGCCGTTTCAGGCTTTCGTTACCGGACTTGCCAGCCGCGTGGGCGTGGGCAACATCGCGGGCGTAGCGATTGCCATCAGCAGCGGCGGTCCGGGCGCGGTATTTTGGATGTGGATCACCGCATTGATCGGTATGAGTTCGGCTTTTGTCGAATCTTCACTGGCGCAGTTGTTCAAAATCCGCGATTACGACAACCATCATTTCCGCGGCGGTCCTGCTTACTATATTACCCAAGGCTTGGGTCAAAAATGGTTGGGCATCGTATTTGCATTGAGCCTGATTTTCTGCTTCGGATTCGTTTATGAAGCCGTTCAAACCAACACCATCGCCGTAACCGCCAAAGCCGCGTGGGGCTGGGACGAACATGCGGTCGGCGTCGCATTGGTCATCATGACTGCGCCGATTATTTTCGGCGGTATCCGCCGCGTTTCCCGCTTTGCCGAAATGCTTGTCCCGCTGATGGCGACTTTATATCTGCTGATGGCACTCTACATCATCATTACCAACATCAGCCTGATTCCCCACGTCTTCGGTCAGATTTTTGACAGCGCGTTCAACTTTGAAGCAGCCGGCGGCGGCCTGCTCGGCGGCTTGATTTCGCAAACCATGATGATCGGTATCAAACGCGGCCTGTATTCCAATGAAGCAGGTCAAGGTTCTGCACCTAACGCCGCAGCGGCAGCCGAAGTCAAACACCCTGTTTCCCAAGGTATGATTCAAATGCTGGGCGTATTCGTCGATACGATTATCGTATGTTCCTGCACGGCGTTTATCGTTTTGGTTTACCAACAACCTTACGGCAATTTGAACGGCGCAGAGCTGACCCAAGCAGCGATTATCAGCCAAGTCGGTGCATGGGGCGCAGACTTCTTAGCAATCATTCTGTTTATGTTTGCCTTCTCTACCGTCATCGGCAACTATGCCTATGCCGAGTCCAATGTGCAGTTCATCAAAAACCATTGGCTGTTGACCGCCCTTTTCCGTATGCTCGTTTTGGGCTGGGTGTATTTCGGCGCAGTCGCCAACGTGCCGCTGGTTTGGGATATGGCGGATATGGCGATGGGTACGATGGCATGGATTAACCTGGTCGCCATCCTGATCCTCTCTCCGCTTGCCTTCCTGCTGTTGAGGGACTACACGGCGAAACTGAAAATGGGCAAAGACCCCGTCTTTAAACTTTCCGAACATCCAGGCTTGAAACGCAAAATCAAATCCGATATTTGGTAAACCCATAGCCCGGTTAAAAAGGTCGTCTGAAACAGCATACAGCGTTTCAGACGACCTTTTGCCTTTTACCGAATCTCCCCAAACCAATCCGTTTCAGCCCTGCCGAAAATCCTTTATTCAGAAACCTATATCTCCCTATCGATTCCCGTTACAATACCGCCCGATAAACCCAAAAATCTCAACAAGATAGCCCCAATCATGAACGCCTCACAACGCGAACGCTTCGTCAAACGCTGGCTCAACTCCTACGAACGCTACCGCTACCGCCGCCACATACACGCCGTCCGGCTCGGACTGGCCGTACTGTTTGCCACCCTGCTCGCCAAACTCCTCCACCTCCAACACGGAGAATGGATAGGCATGACCGTATTCGTCGTACTCGGCATGCTCCAATTTCAAGGCGCGATTTACTCCAAAGCCGTCGAACGCATGCTCGGTACCGTCATCGGTTTGGGCGCGGGCCTGACCCTGTTGTGGCTCAACCAACACTACTTCCACGGCGGCATCCTCTTTTACCTGACCGTCGGTACCGCCAGCGCGGCCGCAGGTTGGGGGGCGGTCGGCAAAAACGGCTACGTCCCCATGCTTGCCGGACTGACCATGTGCATGCTTATCGGCGACAACAGCAACAACTGGCTCGACAGCGGCCTCATGCGTGCCATGAACGTCCTCATCGGCGCTGCCATCGCCATTGTCTCCGCCAAACTCCTCCCCCTTCGTTCCACGCTCATGTGGCGGTTCATGCTTGCCGACAACCTGACCGAATGCGGCAAAATGATTGCCGAAATCAGCAACGGCAAACGCATGACCCGCGAGCGGCTGGAGCAAAACATGGTCAAAATGCGCCAAATCAACGCCCGCATGGTCAAAAGCCGCAGCCACCTCGCCGCCACATCGGGCGAAAGCCACATCAGCCCCGCCATGATGGAAGCCATGCAGCACGCCCACCGCAAAATCGTCAACACCACCGAGCTGCTCCTCACTACTGCCGCCAAGCTGCAAGCCCCCACACTCAACGAACACGAAATCCGCCTCCTCGACCGCCATTTCAACCGCCTCCAACGCGACCTGCGCCTGACCGTCCGCCTCATCAAAGGCCACTACGCCCGCCGCATCCGCATCGACACCTCCATCAATCCCGAGCTGGGCAAACTCGCCGCCCGCCTCCATTACGAATGGCAGGGCTTCCTCTGGCTCAGCACCAATATGCGCAACGAAATCTCCGCACTCGTCATCCTCCTGCAACGCAGCCGCCGCAAGTGGCTGGACAAACACGAACTCCAACGCCTGCGCGAACACCTGCGCGAAACCCGCGAAGGCGATTTGGAAGAAGAGGTCGTCTGAAAACAAATCCTTTCAAAAAACCCGCCATATCAAAGAAAAACAGAAAACAGATTCAGCCAGACAACCCGCCAAGATTTTTCGAGAAGCGCTGCACCCACATTTAGGATGAAAATGTTTCCGCAAAAAAACCAGCGCGGCGAAAGGGAAGCAGAACAAAGACCAAGATTTCAGACGACCCCAAACCCTGCCATCTCCTGCAAAAAGGAAAAACGTATGGACTACCCCGCCCTGCTCGCCGTCCTGCAACAACACGCCAACCTCGAACGCGCCGTGCCGATGCAGGCATACATGAAACACCGCTTTACCTATTTCGGCATCGGCAAACCCCAGCTTGCCCGCCTGTGCAGCCCGTTTTTCAAAGGCGCCGCCAAACAGCCGGTCGATTGGGATTTCGTGCGCCGCTGCTGGGACGACCCGAACCGCGAATTGCAATACGCCGCGCTCGAATACCTGAAAAAAATGCAGCAGCGCCTGACCCCGCAGGACATCCCGCGCTTGCAAACGCTGATTACCGAAAAATCATGGTGGGACAGCGCCGACGTACTCGATCGTATTGTCGGCGACATTGCCCTGCGCTACACCGAAGTCAACACCGTCCTATTGGCATGGAGTACGGACGACAACATCTGGCTGCGCCGCGTCGCCATCGACCACCAACTGCTCCGCAAACAGCACACCGACACCGCGCTGCTGGAAAAAATCATCTGCAACAATCTGGGGCAAAAAGAATTTTTCATCAACAAAGCCATCGGCTGGGCATTGCGCGATTACAGCAAAACCAACCCCGAATGGGTACAAGGCTTTATCAACCGACACCGGCACAAAATGGCCAAACTGAGCTTGCGCGAAGCAAGTAAATATTTGCCGCCAAAGGTCGTCTGAAAACGTGAGCTTCAACGAAGTTAAACAAAGTTCCTACATAACTAAAATGTAAATATCATCCTGCACTTACCTCTATCAAAGTGCAGGATGTTTTGTTTCAGGCTGCCTGAAACGCCCAAAAAACAGTATGATTCATTTGTTTTCTGTTTGGAGGAGTCATCCATGATTGCAGCTACCATCACCATCCAAGACCAAAACCTCGCCGGCAAAGTGCTGCACGAACTGTTTTTGAAGTTCCGCACCAACCACATCAGCGCGGCGGAGCTGATTGCCGAACGCGTGCGACAGGAAGTCGCCGCCTACAACGACCGCGCCGCTGATGCCCTGCTGCGCCACAGCCTCGTCATCCCCACCGATCGCGGCGACATCGTAATTCAGGAATCGCGCGGCAAAAAGGGGGCAAATCCGCAGCCCGTGGACGCGGAAAAGCAAATCGCCGTTGCCCTAAAAGCTTTTGAACAAAACGCGTTTTTCATCCTTGCCGACAACCGCCAACTGGAAACGTTGGACGACATGGTGTACCTGCATGACGGACTGGTCGTCAATTTCATCAAACTCACGCCGCTGGTGGGCGGATAAGCAATCTGAAAACCGCCGCGCAAAACGCTACCGCGCCTTTGCCGAAACCACCCGATACAGCCTGAATAGTGCGGACAAGAAAACCCTTACCGACGTTGTCCGCCTTTGCAGCGAAATAACCAACACATTGATACGCAAGGAAAGTCCCATGATCCAAAACCAAACCGTGCAGATTTCCGACAGTCGCCGTGCCGAGTTCAATCAGCTTCTCGACGTACTGCAAAAGGAATGGCGCCAAAAATGTTTGAACGAATACGACACGATAAATCTGAAACTCTGCCCCAGCTTTGCCGAAGTGGAGAAAGCCGCTCCCGAATACCGTGTCGATTTCCTTATCCACTGCATTGATTTGATACGCGGCTGGGGGCGAAATAAAGTTTTTAACAACAAAGGCAGTGACAGGATACACAATTACGGCACCACCCGTGCGGCGGTGGCGATGGCTCTAGCGCGCAAAACGCTGCCGATGACAGAGCAGGATGTGCAGCGCATTTTTGCCGCCATGCTGGACGACAACGGGCTGTCCGAACGACAGGCAGATGACTATCCGCTCAAATATCTGATCAACCAAATCAAAAAACAGTTTCCCAATCCGAGCGAAACGCTTTCGGAATGCCTGAAAAACGCCTGCGACCGTTACCGCATCTTTGCGGAACACCTGTGGGACAAGAAAGCCGCTACCGCCAACCTTGCCGCTCTGGCGGAACTGGCAGGCGGTTCTGCTGAAGCCTGCTTCCCCGCCCAAGACGACGAGCTTGCCCAGTACGCCAATCCGCAGCTTGCCGCGCTGCCACCGGAACAGCAGGACGTATGGAGCAAGATCATTGCGCTTGCCCTATCCGCCAATGCGGGCAAGCCAAGCGAGAAATACCTGAAAGAAGCCAAAACGCTGATTGACACTCTGGGGGCGGACAGGTTCAAAAAGATGCTGCACGGCTGGATAGAATTTGTCTACGGTAATGAAGAAGTACGTATTGAAACCTTTACCCACGAATACAGAGGCGGCTCATACAACTACGACACCCATGTCCTGCCTGTTTGCAGCGTCAACCAGACCGTGCTCAAAGGGCTGGTGTGGATGTGCAGCCATTTCCACGACAGCGCCACCCTGTCCGCTCTTACCCAACTTGCGCTGCATTCATACGACAAAATCCCCAATCTCGGCGCGCGCTATGCTTCCGTGGGCAACGCCTGTTTCTACGCGCTGTTCCGCTCCAAAGGGTTGGACGGCATTGCCTGCCTTTCACGCCTGCGCCTGCGGATTAAGTTCAGCAACGTGCAGAGCGCGATTGCCAAATATTTGGACGAAGCCGCTGCGCAGCGAGGCGTATCCCGCAACGAAATCGAAGACATGGCGGTGGACAGCTTCGGCTTGCAGGAAGGCTGCCGTGACTACGACTTCGGCGGCTACACCTGCCGTCTGGCGGTAACGGGCGTAGGCAAGTCCGAACTGCGCTGGTTCAAACCCGACGGCTCTCCGCAGAAGACCGTACCCGCCTTTGTGAAAACCGACTACGCCGACAAACTGAAAAAGATTAAAGCTACACAGAAAAACCTTAACGCCACGCTCACCGCCCAACGCGACCGCTTGGACCAGATGATGCGCTCCGAACACCGCGTACCGCTGGAACACGCCGAACAGTATTACTGGCAACACGGACTGATGTCCTGCCTCACGCGCCCGCTAATATGGCAGTTTTTCCGCGACGAAAACGATACGCAGGGTCGCGCTGCATTGTGGTTGGACGGAACATGGGTGGACGAAACGGGCGCGCAAACCGATGTTTCAGACTGCCTGCAAATCAGCTTGTGGCATCCCGCGCTTGCCACGCAGCAAAGCATCGCCCAGTGGCGTCAACTGCTGTTGGACAAAGAAATCCGCCAGCCGCTGAAACAGGCATATCGTGAAATCTATCTGCTCACAGAAGCCGAAATCAACACCAAAACATACAGCAACCGCTTTGCCGCCCACATCCTGAAACAACACCAATACATGACGCTTGCCAAGGGGCGCGGCTGGAGAGGCTCGCTGGCAGGCGCGTGGGACGGCGGCGACGACGCAACCGTCTCGTTGGAATTGCCCGAATACAACCTGCTCGCCCAATTTTGGGCAAACGCAGTGGACAGCGAAGAAGCATGGACGGAAAGCTATATCTGGCAGTATGTCAGTACCGACCAAGTGCGCTTTCACCGGTTGGACGACGATTACAATGCTACCGCGCTGGACTTAATTGATATTCCGCCGCGCGTGTTTTCCGAAGTGTTGCGTGACGTGGATTTGTTTGTGGGCGTGGCGAGCGTAGGCAACGACCCGACTTGGGAAGACAACGGCGGAGAGGCGCGTTTTTACAGCTACTGGCAGAGCTATTCCTTCGGCGATTTGGGCGAAGTCGCCAAAACCCGCAAAGCCGTGCTGGAAACCCTGCTGCCGCGCCTGAAAATCGCCAAGGTTGCCCGCATAGACGGCAACTTCCTCGTCGTGCAGGGCAAACTGCGTACCTACAAAATCCACATCGGCAGCAGCAACATCCTGATGCTGCCGGACGACCAATACCTCTGCATCGTGCCCGACAGCCGCAAAAAAGACGCATCCGACAAGCTATTTATCCCGTTTGAAGGCGACAACACGCTCTCGGTTGTCCTCTCCAAAGCCATGCTGCTGGCGGAAGACGACAAGATTACCGACAGCACGATTACCTCGCAGATTCAGCGGTAAATTGGGACAGCCTGAAAACGCAAATGCCTCCATCCTTGCGGTTTCAGGCTGTTTGGGAACACAGGACGCGTAGGCAACACATGACCGCCCTACTGCGAGAACACAAGGCATAGGTCAGGTTCAAACCCAACATTTTGGGAATATTTGACCGTTTTGTTGCGGTTTGAGCCGACCTGCGCTTGTTAAATATCTGCTGCCGAAGGTTGTCTGAAAAAGGCAGCCTGTCCTTCGGGTTATCAAATTTCAGACGACCCGAAACCTTCACCAACAAGGAAAAACCATGCTTACCACCCAAGCAGAGCAACTGATGCAACAATATAAAACACAATTTATGCAGGACTGCGCCGAACGCGCTCCCAAATTGACCGCCTTTATCCAAGAAATATTGCAGGGCAGGCATTGGGGGTTTTCAGATGAAAACGAATCATTTGATCAGGCCGTGGCACTGATTATGGAATACGAATATCAGAATTTCTCTGTTTACGGCTGGCTGCGCAACCCAAATGGCGGCTATTTAGGCGACCGCATCATAGACTTCCCCGAAGAATGCCTGCCTAAATTTGATGCAGATGTGGAAGACGAGATATACGGCTTGGTACAGGACGAGGACGAGAACGAAGAAGACGAAGAAGACGAAGTATGGGATGCTGTAGACGATTTTTACAGCGGGCTACACGAATATTTCAGCCATTGGTTTGCGAACTGCTTCCGAACCGCCGCGCAAAACACCGCCTCCGCCCTGCCCGCCTATTTTTCTGTACACGACACCAACAGCTACACCAATCTTGCCACCATGCAGGAGGAACTTTGCGACGATATTGCCGAAAAATTCGGTTGGACATCGTTTTGGCAGGATTAGGCAACGTGAAATAGTCCGAAGGTCTTCTGAAAACTCAGTTTTAATACAATAAAACAGCTTTCCCGAATTTCCCGAAGAAAACATAGGTTACTTTCCCATCCAACCCAACGACAAACCCCATGAAGTTTCTCAAAAAACTATGCGAACGAATTCTTGACTGGCTCGTCACCAGTAACATGGCGGGCTATGTGATATTGCTGGTTATCGCCACTGTTCTCGGACTGATGTACGGCGGAGATATGATTCTGGATAAAGTCCTTGGTCACATTGATACACCTTGGCTCCCTATTATCGGCTTCTGTCTGGCATTGGCTACACTCTTCGCAATTTGTTTTATCGAAGAAGATTTAGCCGAGCAGACAACGGAATTCAAACGGCGCGACAAATATCTGTGCGGCGCAATCGGCGGTTTGGTCAGCGCGCTACTGATCAAATGGACGTGGCAGGCAGCCTTGGTGGGATTGTCGATCGGCATACTGCTGGCGGCGTTGATGAGATGGTTGAAATATGTGATGCGTTATATGTAAATTGGTCTAAGCATCCCTTTTCAGACGACCCTTCACACACAATCCTTTGAAATGTTCTCAAGAAACTGCATAACAATTCTAGAATTGATTCACTATCCTTGCCGCAGGCATACTGCTACCGAACAATCATCATGATAGGGAACCCTTTTTACTGCTCGGCGTAAGGCTTCCAACTTATCTAGCAAAGACGGGGAAGCGTTCCATAATGCTTCCAAGCGTTCATGAGATAGCGCATCGTGCAGACCGTCAGAACAAACCAAAACTGCCTCGCCTCTTTGCAGAGTAAATGAATCGGTAAAAATTTTAAAATGGGTTTCTTCGTCATCCGCAATCAGGCAGTGCGCCAAAGCATAGTACATATCAGCGTATTCCGTATCTGCCCGCGCTTCCCCCTGCTCAATTAAATCAGCCAACACAGTGTGGTCATGGCTTACCTGCCGCCAATGCCCCTCTGCCGATATATGGTAAACACGGCTGTCGCCGACATTGCAGATGCGGCACAAACCGTCCGCCTCGACGACTGCCGACGCGAAAGTCGAGGACGAGCCGAAATATTCCTCGGCAAGCGTGTCGCAGAAGCTGCCGTGCAACCTTCGCAGGAAACGCCCTTCCGCATCGCCCTCGCGAACGAAGGCATCCAACCAAAACCGGCTGGCAAGATGCGCGGCAGGGCTGCTGGATACACCATCTGCCACTGCCAGCCGAACGGCATCTTCCGCCTCGGACACACGGGTTTTGTGCAGCCTGACCTGACGCACCGCCGTGCCGTCAAACAAGGCATCCTGATTGCGTGCTTTACCGGCACCGACCATTTGAAAATAAGCAAGCTGAAACATGGTAATCCTGACAATCCAATCCTGATTTATAGTGGATTAACTTAAACCAGTACGGCGTTGCCTCGCCTTGCCGTACTATCTGTACTGTCTGCGGCTTCGTCGCCTTGTCCTGATTTAATTTAATCCACTATAAATAAACCTACTTCGGCGCTTTTCGCAAAAACGAATTTCAACGCAAAGCCCCTTGTTCATTGGCGACAGTATATATCAATAATGCCGATGCGCTTCTCCCTAACGCCATTTCCTCAACCAACCCAAAACACCTTACAACAGGTCGTCTGAAAATACGAAACCCATTTTTCAGACGACCTGACTTTGCCAAAGCAATCGATTTTATGTAAACTGGAAACTTCTTGTCGGAGTGCTGCTTGTTCCCGCAAACAGCTGAGACCGCATCAGCGGAATCCGTAGAACCTGTCGGGGTAATGCCTGCGTAGGAAACAAGCTGTCAAACGCCTGAAAAGGCTTCCGTTCCCTTTCCCGCATTTCCCGCCATTCGGTGGATTCCGCTCCCGTCTTATCTTTCGACTTCCCGATTGCACCATACTACAAAGGAATCCATCATGCCCCGCATCGCCATTCTCGGCGGCGGCCTCTGCGGCCGTCTGACTGCCTTACAACTTGCAGAACAAGGTTTATCGGTTGCCCTCTTTGACAAAGGTGGGCGCAAAGGCGAACACGCCGCCGCTTATGTTGCCGCCGCCATGCTCGCACCGGCTTCGGAGGCGGTCGAAGCCACGCCTGAAGTCATCAAACTGGGCAGGCAGAGTGTTCCGCTGTGGCACAACATCCGAGGTCGTCTGAAAACGCCGACCATGATGCAGGAAAACGGCAGCCTGATCGTGTGGCACGGGCAGGACAAACCTTTATCTAGCGAGTTCGTCCGCCACCTCAAACGCGGCGGCGTAGCGGATGACGAAATCGTCCGTTGGCGCGCCGATGAAATCGCCGAACGCGAACCACAGCTTGCAGGACGTTTTTCAGACGGCCTCTACCTGCCGACCGAAGGCCAGCTCGACGGACGGCAAATCTTGTCTGCACTTGCCGACGCTTTGGACGGGCTGAACGTCCCTTGCCATTGGGAACACGAATGCGCCCCCGAAGACCTGCAAGCCCAATACGACTGGCTGATCGACTGCCGCGGCTACGGCGCAAAAACCTCGTGGAACCAATCCCCCGAACACACCAGCACCTTGCGCGGCATACGCGGCGAAGTGGCGCGGGTTTATACGCCCGAAATCACGCTCAACCGTCCCGTACGCCTGCTGCATCCGCGCTATCCGCTCTACATCGCCCCGAAAGAAAACCACGTCTTCGTCATCGGCGCGACCCAAATCGAAAGTGAAAGCCAAGCCCCCGCCAGCGTACGTTCCGGGTTGGAACTCTTGTCCGCACTCTATGCCGTCCACCCCGCCTTCGGCGAAGCCGACATCCTCGAAATCACCACCGGCCTGCGCCCCACGCTCAATCACCACAACCCCGAAATCCGTTACAGCCGCGCCCGACGCCTGATTGAAATCAACGGCCTTTTCCGCCACGGCTTCATGATTTCCCCCGCCGTAACCGCCGCCGCCGTCAGATTGGCAGTGGCACTATTTGACGGAAAAAACGCGCCCGAACGTGATGAAGAAAGCGGTTTGGCGTATATTGAAAAATAAGTTTGGGGTCGTCTGAAAACGCCGCGGCATAGGTTTTACAGCAAAGCGGCACACCCCGACACCAGCCTGTATGAATATAATACGACAAGGCGCGTCAACGCCGTATCGTCATCAATCTACTTAATATCAGCAAGGTTTCCAATGAATCTGAAATCCCTGTATTTACTGCCTGCGCTCTTACTCGCCCACTCCACTGCCCTGGCCGCTCCCAAGTTTTCAGACGACCCCAAACCGCGTTCTGCCGAAAAAATCATTTATTTCAAACAAAACGGCAAATTCGGTGCAAAAACCACAAGCGGCAAAATCATCGTCCCTGCGCAATACCACTGCGAATTTATGTGCGAACACGTCAAACACGGCGAAACCGCCGACGGCGAGTTGCTGTTTACCGACAACAGCCGAGAAGTCCGAGGCAAAGTTGCCTATTCGCCCTTCTTCCTGCATTCGCGGCAGGGCAAGTTTTTATATCAACCGATGATGTACGACTTGGCCGCAGACTATTTTTCAGAAGGCAAACGCCGCTATGTTTCAAAAGACGGCAAGGTCGGTTTTGCCGACCGCGCGGGAAACTTGGTCACGCCCGCCCAACACGATTGGGCAGGACCGTTTGAATACGGCTATGCCGCATTTTGCGACGGCTGCCGAGAAGTGCGCGTGGACGAAGAACACACTACCGTACAGGGCGGCACTTGGGGCATGATGGACGCACGCGGCAATACCGTTGCGCCCAGCGATACTCGCCGCGCCGCTTCCGACATCGAACGAAACGGCAAATTTTATCCGCACCCGTTTGCCTACACCGCTGCCGAACGCGATATTCTGCAACGCATCAACCGCTACAAAAACCTAATTGTCGGACTGGACGCAGTTTCCCATTCACCATACAAAACCACCGAAGAACGCGCTGCTTACCGCTTTGAAATCGTGTCGCAACCCGTGCAAGGCTATCCGTATTACGAAATCGTCCTGTTTGACGGCAAAGGCAACACCGTTGAAGGCGAACGCTTTCTCGCCGGCGCCGACGGCAAACGGCTCTACGCCCTGCCTGTCGGAGAAGAAACACCGCAGCTACTGGAAACCTACCTGCGCCACGCAATCCGCAGCACACTTGCCGAGCAGCCCGAAAGACAGAAAAGCGGCTCTTGGAACGACAACCCGTTTCGCTTGAAAGATTATCCCGAAGCAAAAGCCTTGTTGAAACGCAGGAAATGAGTTTCAGACGACCTCATCAGATGGCTATACCAGGCTCACTTTCATTAAACAATAAAACAAAAAGGAAAACGTCATGATTGAACAAGCATTAGGAAACCTGTCAGGTATCTTTTGGATTTTCCTGCTCGTCATTCCCCTGCTTCTTTTGAAAGCGCTGCTCCAAAACCCCAAAGTGAAAGGACGCATAGGCGAACGGGCAGTCCGTTCAGTAATCGGAAAAGATTTGGATGAAGAAACCTATATCGAATTTCATGATTTGATTATTCCATCCCGCAGCGGCACGACGCAAATCGACCATATTTATGTTTCGGTTTTCGGGATATTTGTCATAGAAACCAAGAATTACACAGGTTGGATTTTCGGCAGCGAGAAGCAATCGAAATGGACACAAGTCGTCTATAAGCAGAAACACTACTTTCAAAATCCGTTGCGCCAGAATTACGCACACATCAAGGCATTATCCGAACTGCTGCAACTGCCGGAAGAAAAATTTCATTCGATGGTGGTTTTCCTCGGCGATTGTGAACTGAAAACGCAAATGCCGCCGAATGTCTGCCGTATCAGACAGGCAGCATCCTATATTAGACGTTTTCAGACGACCTTATTGCTGCCACAGGAAATAGAAGCGGCAACTGCCGTGCTGTCTTCAAACGAATACCAAGCCGACGGCGAAAAACTGCAGGCGCATACCGAACGCCTGCAAGAACGCCATCAGCGATAACTTAAAAGGACACCCCATGACCTTCCCGCCCCTAAAATCCCCGCTCAAATTCTACGCCGTCGTTCCCACCGCCGATTGGGTGGAGCGCATGGTCAAAGCAGGTGCCGACACTGTGCAACTGCGCTGCAAAACCCTGCACGGCGATGAATTGAAACACGAAATCGCCCGCTGCACCGCTGCCTGTCAGGGCAACCGCACACAGCTTTTCATCAACGACCACTGGCGCGAGGCGATAGAAGCGGGCGCATACGGCGTGCATCTCGGGCAGGAAGACATGGACACCGCCGACCTTGCCGCCATCGCCGCCGCCGGTTTGCGTTTGGGTTTGAGTACGCACTCCGTCGCCGAACTTGACCGCGCCCTGTCCGTACACCCCAGCTACGTCGCTAGCGGCGCGATTTTCCCGACCACGACCAAACAAATGCCCACCGCCCCGCAAGGCTTGGACAAACTGCGCGAATATGTGAAACAGGCACGCGGCACGCCCGTCGTCGCCATCGGCGGCATCGATTTGAACAACGCCGAAGATGTGCTGGCAACCGGCGTTTCTTCACTCGCCGTCGTCCGCGCCGTTACCGAAGCGGAAAATCCCGAAGCGGTGGTTAAAGCGTTTCAGGCTTTGTGGGATGAATAAGGCCGTCTGAAAGCCAAATTTCAGACGACCTGCTCAATTAGGATATTCGATTGCTAGGATATTCGATTGCCGTCATTTCGGATGCTATACAGGCAGAAGCGGGTATAACGGCGCAAAGAATAATCGGCGAATTCAGTTGTCCCAGCCTTCCACCACCAGTTTGCCAATCATATCTCCGCGTTCCAGCATCTCATGTGCGCGGCGCAGGTTGGCGGCATTGATGCCGTGCAGGATTTGGGTGGCGGTCGGGCGGATGATGCCTTCGTCCACCAGCCGCGCGGTTTCGGCCAGGATTTCGCCCTGCCGTTCGATGTCTGCCGTTTCGCGCAGCGGACGGGTAAACATAAATTCCCAATGCAACGACAGGCTTTTGCCTTTGAGCGGGTTCACGTCCAACGTTTCGGGGTCGTCAATCAGTGCGATTCTGCCTTGCGGGGCGATGAGTTCCACGATTTGCGGCAGATGGCGGTCGGTATGGTTGGTGGAAAAAACAAACGACGGCGCGCCGATATTTAACGCGGCAACCCGTTCCGCCATGTTTTCATGATGGTTGATGACGAAATCCGCGCCCAGTTCCTTCACCCACGCGCGGCTTTCGGGGCGGGAAGCGGTGGCGATGACCTGAATGTCGGTCAGCTTTTTCAGCAACTGGATGGCAAGCGAGCCGACCCCGCCTGCGCCGCCGATTAAGAGCAGCGCATTGGCGCCGCCTGCCACGGGTTTGTTCACGTCCAAGCGGTCGAACAGCGTTTCCCATGCGGTAATCGCTGTCAGCGGCAGCGCGGCGGCTTGGGCAAAATCCAGCGAACGCGGCTTTTTGGCGGCAATGCGCGCGTCCACCGCTTGTAATTGAGCGTTCGAACCTTGGCGGTTGATGGCGCCCGCGTAATACACTTCGTCGCCGACTTTGAAATTCCGCACTTCGCTGCCGACCGCCTGAACAATGCCTGCCGCGTCGTAACCCAATACGCGGTACTGCCCTGCCGCAGGCGTATGCGCCGCCCGAACTTTCACATCGACAGGATTGACTGAAACCGCCTGCACGGCAACCAAAATATCGTGCGGCCGCAGCTCGGGTTCGGGCAGTTCGATGTCGAGCAGGGCCTCAGGGTTGGAAACGGGCAAAGGACGGTTGAAACCGATGGCTTTCATGATGTTCTCCTGTTAGGTCGTCTGAAAGCGTGTATCATGCGCCCGAAGCACACCACTAACAAGAACGCACTTATTTTTCATATAGTTACATAAAGGATACTGCCATGCCCCGCACACCGCACCCAAGCTACGACTGCGCCGAAGGCTGCTCGGTGGAAGCCGCGCTTTCCGTTATCGGCGGCAAATGGAAAGGCACGATACTCTACCGCCTGCACACGGACGGTACGCTGCGCTTCAACCAAATCCGCCGCATCCTGCCCGATGTGTCGCAACGCACGCTGACCGCGCAACTGCGCGCATTGGAGGCCGACGGCATCATTTTGCGTACTGTGTATCCCGAAGTCCCGCCACGAGTGGAATACCGCCTGACCGACTACGGCAAAACGCTTGCCCCCGTGATGACGGCATTGAAGGAATGGGGCGACGGGTTCAAGCAAGGGCAGGCGCATCGCGAATAAAGAAACTTACCTACGAAATATCGAGAAACCATGAACATCATCTTAAACGGTAAACCCGCCGAACTTCACGGCACAACCGTTGCCGACCTCATCGCTCAAACCGCGCCGCAAAAGCCTTTTGCCGTCGCGGTAAATACCGGATTCGTCGCCAAAGGCGCATATGCGGAAACGGTTTTGAACGAAAACGACAAAGTCGATATTGTGCGGCCCGTAGTTGGCGGATAAGCGGTTTTACCTTTTCAGACGACCCCTGTCCCCAAAAACAACCTTACAAAGGAACCCATCATGCTCACCCTATACGGAGAAACTTTCCCTTCACGGCTGCTGCTCGGTACTGCGGCCTACCCGACCCCTGAAATCCTCAAACAATCCGTCCAAACCGCCCGTCCCGCGATGATTACCGTCTCGCTGCGCCGTGCGGGAAGCGGCAGCGAGGCACACGGTCAGGGGTTTTGGTCGCTTTTGGAAGAAATCGGCGTACCCGTACTGCCGAACACCGCAGGTTGCCAAAGCGTGCAGGAAGCGGTAACGACGGCGCAGATGGCGCGGGAAGTATTTGAAACCGATTGGATCAAACTCGAACTTATCGGCGATGACGACACGTTGCAGCCCGACGTCTTCCAGCTCGTCGAAGCGGCGGAAATCCTGATTAAAGACGGCTTCAAAGTGCTGCCTTATTGCACCGAAGACCTGATTGCCGGCCGCCGCCTGCTTGACGCAGGCTGTCAGGCGTTGATGCCGTGGGCGGCGCCGATCGGCACGGGTTTGGGCGCGGTTCACGCCTATGCACTGAACGTCCTGCGCGAACGCCTGCCCGACACGCCGCTGATTATCGATGCGGGCTTGGGCCTGCCCTCGCAGGCGGCGCAAGTGATGGAATGGGGTTTTGACGGCGTATTGCTGAACACCGCCGTTTCCCGCAGCGGCGACCCCATCAACATGGCGCGCGCCTTCGCACTCGCCGTCGAATCCGGACGGCTGGCATTTGAAGCCGAACCGGTCGAAGCGCGTACCAAAGCGCAAGCCAGTACGCCGACCGTAGGGCAGCCGTTTTGGCATTCGGCGGAATATTGACAAATAGCGTGTTGCGGGTATATGAAAAGGTCGGCTAAAATTTCAAACGACCTTGTTTGAGGCAAGGATGGCTTTGTGTCCTTGCTGCATTTCACGCGGTAAGTTTAGAAGTTCGGGTAAAAACAAATTTTAAAAATACGGACAGAGGTCGTCTGAAAAAAGAAATCAGGCAAACGTTTACTCAAAGAGCTTTCCCTGCGCCAGCAACGCCTTCACGGGCGCGAAATCGCGTCGGTGTTCAGGCAATACGCCGTATCGCTGCAAGGCTTCGAGGTGTTGCGCCGTGCCGTAGCCTTTGTGTTTGTCGAAACCGTATTGCGGATAACGTTCCGCCAACGCATACATCTCGGCATCGCGCGCGGTCTTCGCCAAAACGGAAGCCGCCGAAATTTCCATGATTTTGCTGTCGCCTTTGACCACCGCTTCGGCATCCACGCCAAGGTCCTTCGGCACTCTGTTGCCATCGATAAACACCTTATCGGGCTTGATCGCCACCCCGTGTATGGCGCGGCTCATTGCCAACATCGTGGCATGAAGGATATTTAGTTCGAAAATTTCTTGCGGATCGGCTTGTGCGACACACCATGCCAGCGCCTGTTCTTTAATCAAGACCGCCAACGTATCGCGCTTTTTTTCGCTGAGTTTTTTAGAGTCGGTCAAACCGGGCAAATGGTAAGACGGCGGTAGGATAACGGCGGCGGCAAACACGCTGCCGACCAAAGGCCCCCGCCCTGCCTCGTCAACGCCGGCAATCAGAAAAGAATTTGTCATCGTTGTTTGAAAATAGAAAAATGGACATTATTTAAACTAAGGAGCAGCCGAAACGGAACACCTATCCCGCCAGCCGCCTAACCACTATATTTAACGCAATAATCGCCGCAGCCTGTTTAGGTTTGCGCCACGATATCCTCGTGCAGCGCCTCACAATGATAGGCGGCATCGGAAAATTTTACCTTGTTTGAAATAAGTTGATTCGTTATAACTGGCTGCATAGTATAATCAAAACCTTTGCCATATACCGAAATAAAGATGAAACCGATTTTTTACCGACTGATTTTGGCTTTCGGGCTGGGAAGCGCCGCCCTCTCCGCACAAGCCGGCTATATCTGCAAAGTGGACGGCAACGCAGTATTTACCGAGAAAAAAATCGGCAACGATTGCACCGAATCCCATACGGACGGCACTGCAAACGTCAGCCCTGAAGAAGCCGGCAGGGCCGTACCCGAGCGGGTCGACCTGAAAGAAGCCCTCGGGGAAGCCGCTCCCGAGCCAGGCGACATCAAAGTCTTGCCGCGCACGACGGGCGGCAGCGTAACCAACACGGCAGAAGCCGCCAATCCCCGTTTGGACATCAAATTGCGCAACGGTAAGCTTGGCGAAGCGACTTCCGTCGGTGACCTGAAAGCAGCCAAAGCCCGCGCCGCCGAGTTGAACCGCAAAGCCAAAATCCTGCCCGCACCCATCCTGCCGGCATCCAAACCCAAACCGCAACTGACCCGCAAGCAAATCTTGGAAAACGAAGTCCGCAACGAACAAGTGGCTTTGGTCAGGGCGCAGGCGCAACTGAATGTTGCCAAGAAAAAAGGCGATCAGGCAAAAATCAGCCGCCTGACCCAAGCCGTCAACGACCGCCAGGCCAATATCCGCGCCATTGAAAGCGAAATGAAACGCTAAACGGACAACGGTTCGGAAAGTTTTAATCCAAGCTTTCCGAACCATTTTCAATCGAAATCCATCATGCAGCCCATCCCCGACAACATCATCAAATTCCTACACGCCAACCATGTGATCAGCATTGCGGCAGCCGCAGACGGCGAAATTTGGAGCGCCTGCTGCTTTTATGTGCCCGATGAAGCGCAAGCAAGGCTGATTGTCCTGACTTCGGCACGTTCCAAACACGGCAGCCTGATGCTGAAAAATCCAAACATCGCCGGAACCATCGCAGGCCAGCCGGAAAATATCGCCAAAATCAACGGAATACAGCTGACGGCCAGCGCGCAACTGCTGACTGACGAAACAGAGAAAAAAGCAGCGCTCGCCCTCTATTACAAAGCCCATCCGCTTGCCCGCGCGATGAAAAGCGATGTTTGGTCGTTGCGTCTGGAAAACGTGAAATTTACGGACAACAAACTGGTTTTCGCCCAAAAAACCCTTTGGCAGCATGAAGCCCAAAACGCCTGAATCATTAAACCCTTGGCGATTGGTTTCAACGTTGATGGGTTAAACCCAATACCCAAAGACAAAGGTTTTCAGACGACCCCTGCATACAAGGTCGTCTGAAAAGCAGTACCCAAACAAAAATCCTGAAACCGGCAAACGGATTTCAGGATTTTTTGATATTCGGATCATCCGCACGCAAAAAAGCGGCAGCCATGCCCTACCGCCCTTTCCTATCCAAAATCTTAATATCTCGCCATCATCCCATCCACCTGCAAAGCCCAAGCATCAATCCCGCCTTGCAGGTTAAACAGATTTTCAAAACCCGCATCCGCCAGATACATCGCCGTATGCAGGCTGCGGATGCCGTGGTGGCAGTAAACGACAATCGGCAAATCGTCGTCGGGCAGCTCGTTTTGGCGCAGCGGAATCAGGTTCATCGGGATATGGATGGCGTCAGGCAGGGCGCAGACGGCTGTTTCCTCGTCGGTGCGCACGTCCAGCAGATGGAACGCGCGGCCTTCTTCCTGCCATTGTTGCAGTTGCAGCGGGGTGAGTTGCGGGATCGTCATGATGTTGTGTGTAAAATGATGGAAACGATGAAAGGTCGTCTGAAAACGTTTCGCCATGTCCGGCTGGTTTTCAGACGACCTTTGATTTCAAAAAAGTTTAAAAATCGAAATCGCCGAAAGGACGGTTTTCTTTGTCGTCCAAATGCGCGACCAGCGTGTCGAACAGGACTTTTTCTTCAAATTCGTCGCCCTTGCGCGTAATCAGCAGCGCGCGTTGTACCGGCTGACGGCCGACGATGACTGCCATGCGGCCGCCGTCTTTCAACTGTTCTTTCAATACTTCAGGCACGCTATCCACCGCGCCGCCGACGTAAACCGCATCAAACGGCGCGCCCGCGGAAGGCTCGGTCAGCCCGTTGTTTTGCACATAATCGATATTGTTCAAAGCCAAACCGTCCAACACTGCTTTGGCGCGGTTTTGCTGCTCGGCATCGAGGTCGTCTGAAACCACTTTACCCGCCAGTTTCGCCAAAAGCGCGGTCGCATAGCCCGAACCCGTGCCGATTTCCAAAACCGTATCGGTTTGGGTCAGCTTCAAGCCCTGCGCCAACCGCGCTACGATTTTCGGCTCGAGCATCTTATGTCCGTTGGCAAGCGGCAGCTCCATGTCGGCATACGCCAACCCCTGCAAAGACTCGTTCACGAAACGCTCGCGCGGAATCTCCTCCAAAGCGTCCAAAACGTCAAAATCCAATACATCCCACGGACGGATTTGCTGTTCGACCATATTGAACCGCGCTTTTTCAAAATCCATTTTGTGCTCCGTTAAATAATTGTTTTAGCAATGGCAGACATTATAAAACCACACTCCCGCCGCGCCAACTTCAGCGCGCGCCGCCCGCCTGTTTTTCAGTCTCAAGCCGCCTGACGTGAAGCCTTAAACCGCTTCGCCAAAATCTTCGCCAGTTCGCCCAAATACAAAGCATCCGTTTCATCAAACTGCGCCAAATGCTCGCTGTCCACGTCCAACACGCCGATACAGAGGTCGTCTGAAAACAGCGGAACCACAATTTCCGAACGCGACAAAGACGAGCAGGCAATATGGTCGGGATGCGCGTTCACATCCTCGACGACCATCGTCTCGCCCTTCGCCCAAGCCTGACCGCACACCCCGCGCCCGAACGGAATCCGCGTACACGCCAAAGGCCCCTGAAACGGCGCCAAAACCAATTCGTCCGTACGCGTATCGACCAAATAAAAGCCCACCCAAAACCAGCCGAACGCTTCCTTCAAAACCGCCGCCGTGTTCGCCAAATTCGCCACCCAATCCGTCTCGTCCGCCACCACAGACTCAATCTGCGGCAACACCTCCCGATAAAGCGCGGCCTTGTCCGAAGCCGAAAAATGAAGCGCGTGCATAGCCATGTCCTATATATGTGTATATCAAACAGTTATTATAAAACAGGTCGTCTGAAACAGCATTTCAGACGACCCCGGGCATCCCGTTTCAAGTTGCTAACCCGTCGCATATCCACTAAACTTCACGTTACATCGCGCTACACGCAGCGTACAGCCAAAGAAACACAACACGGAGCAAAAAAGATGTATCACCAAATCGGAATGTGGGATCAAAAATGGGTCATCGGCAACTGGAAAATGAACGGCCGACTCCAAAACAACAACGCACTCATGCACCGCTTCCGCATCATGCCCACCGCCGAACGCGTCCTCATCGGCCTCGCCGCACCGACCGTTTACCTGTTGCAACTGCACAACGCCATGCAGATTGTCCTCAACAACCGCATCCTCACCTGCGCCCAAGACGTCAGCCGCTTCCCCAACAACGGCGCCTACACAGGCGAAGTTTCCGCAGAAATGCTCGCCGACATCGGCACAGACATCGTCCTCATCGGACACTCCGAACGAAGCCTCTATTTCGGCGAGAAAAACGAAATCCAACGCCGCAAAATGGAAAACGTCCTCAACGTAGGCCTCATTCCCCTATTGTGCGTCGGCGAAAGCCTCGAAGAGCGCGAAGCCGGCAAAGAACACGAAGTCATCGCCCACCAACTCTCCGTATTGCATGGACTGAACACCAAAAACATCGCCGTCGCCTACGAGCCGGTATGGGCAATCGGCACCGGCAAAGTCGCTACCGTAGAACAAATTGCCGACATGCACGCATTCATCTACAAAGAAATCTTGTCTTTGTGCGGAAGCGATGTTAAAATCCGCGTTCTTTACGGCGGAAGTGTGAAAGCAGACAATGCAGCCGACATCTTCGCAGTACCTCATGTAGACGGCGCATTGGTTGGTGGCGCGTCATTATCATATGACTCATTTACCGCCATCATCAACGCAGCACAAGCCTCGTAGAAAACATATGGAAGCCTTTAAAACCCTTATCTGGATTATTAATATTATTTCCGCTTTGTCAGTGGTTGTGTTAGTATTGCTGCAACACGGCAAAGGCGCGGACGCAGGCGCGACCTTCGGGTCAGGCAGCGGCAGCGCACAGGGCGTATTCGGTTCCGCAGGCAACGCAAACTTCCTGAGCCGCGCAACCGCCATCGCAGCGACTTTCTTCTTCGCAACCTGCATGGCAATGGTTTATATCCATACCCATACAAACAAACACGGTTTGGACTTCAGCGATGTGAAACAAACCCAGCAGGCTCCGAAACCTGCCGCTCCCGCTGAAAACCAACCCGCACCTGCTGCACCCGCTCCTCAGCAGCAGAAATAAAAGTTTTCAAAATGCCGACATGGTGAAATTGGTAGACACGCTATCTTGAGGGGGTAGTGGCCGTAGGCTGTGCGAGTTCAAATCTCGCTGTCGGCACCAAAACAAGAAACCGCTTAGAATTAAAAATCTAAGCGGTTTCTCTTTTCTGTCCAACGCATCGGATAAAAAGAAAAACCACTTACTATAGTGAATTAAATTTAAATCAGGACAAGGCGACGAAGCCACAGACAGTACAGATAGTACGGAACCGATTCACTTGGTGCTTCAGCACCTTAGAGAATCGTTCTCTTTGAGCTAAGGCGAGGCAACGCCGTACTGGTTTAAAGTTAATCCACTATATTCCCCCTATCCGATATATCCCAAGTATTGCATCCAATGCATCTCCACAATAAAACCAAACTTAGTAAAGGCGAGGTTTTCAGACTATCGCTTGCTATCCCGAAATTTCCTTTTTAATCATAAAGTATCGCCTTATTGAATCTCGTTAAACCAATCCCTATCAGACAGGAAATTCAGGTGATTTATTGATATCTTTGAAGCAAAAAGAATTGGCTTTACACCAGCGTACAGCCTTATCCCATCCACTCAAATTTTAAAAGCACCATTTTCCAGAACACTGAAAACAAGGCGAGAATTTCTTTCACGCCAAACCCATTCATTTTCCCCTGCCCTTTTCACTGTCTTCGACTTTCATTGCCCTCCCCAGATTCAAAGTTCGTCCTCCATCATTTTCCTTACATCATTCCCTATCTTGCAGCACTAAACATTACTCTCCCGCCCTTCAAAATCGACATTTTGTTGATTCGTGATATATCTTTACTTAATTTCAATTAGCTTTGCGTAAATCAAATCCACTGTTTTCAAAAGAACAAATAGCACTTTATTGATAATGAGTATCGTGTTTTCATATATGGACGAGACAAGCCTTCTTTTCTCTGTTAAGGTAGGGCTTTCTGTCAGTTTATGCTGACCCCGATAGACTAAATCCGGAGTAACTTGATGAAATCCAATCTGAAATTAATCGTTCCCGCCGTCCTTATCGCTACCGCGCTGTCTGCATGCGGCAGCTCCGGCTCTAAATCTAAACCGGAAACTGCTCCGACTCCTACTGCGCAACAATCCGCTCCCGCGCCTGAAACGCCTAAAACCATGGAAGTCAATAATATTGAACGCACCAAGGAAGTGGCTTACAAATGCGGACCAAACGGTACTGATCCTTTGAATGTCATGTACGGCTTCCAAGGTGATGAGCCTGTGATTGCCCAAGTGAAATACCAAGGCCAGCTGACTCCGGGTCTTTCCCGCATCGTCGGCACCGGCAATGATGTCAATGGCTTCTGGGGTGAAGGCGTGGCATGGATTGCCAACCGCGCCAACTATGCCAACATCGACAAAGTGGACGGCAATATGCTGACTATCCGTCAACAAACTGTCGTCAACGGTCAAAACCAAGTCGTGGACAACATCATCACCAAGTCCTGCGTATTGGACCAAACCGCTACGGCCCAATTGAACAAAGCACCTGCCAAACCTGCTAAGGGCAAAGGCAAAGCGAAGAAATAAAGACGTTGTATAAAGCGAAAGGTCGTCTGAAAACTTGAAATCGGGTTTTCAGACGACCTTTTTGCATCGTCGGCTGTCTTTCTGCATGATTCGGTAACAGACACTGCAACAACACAAACAGCCCGCCTTATCACCGGCTCTCTAGATTGCCCCACTCTATCGGCTCAAGGCTGCACACATATCAATCCGTTTCTTACCACCAGTAATACGGCCGGTAAAACGGGAATCCCCACTCGTCGTAATAGCGGTAATAGCGTGCTTCGCGCAGCTGTTGTTGGGAAATATAATTTTGCCATGCCATCTTATAGCAGGCTTGGAACATCGGGTCAGACACTTTGTCGATGTATTTCAGGCGGAAGGCTTTTTGTTCTGCACTGGGCGTGCCGACTTGCTCCGCCTGCTCGAACTGTTTGCGCATCAGTTTGGCAGTCTCCGGATCGCATTCGGCAGCCAGACTGACTTGAAGATTTTGTTCATAACGTCTTTGCGCGCGTTCGCGGGCGGCTTTTTGTTCGGGCGTAGTGGCACAAGCGGCCAGGGTTGCCGCGATGCACAGCATCATAGAGGCTCGAATGAGAGACATGATTTTTCCTTTTTATATCAAGGGATAGGGGTAATGTACGCCTTTTGCGGCAAATTGTGAAGCCTGTCGTACCGTCCGTGTTCAGCCGACAAAACGGCAAAGCCCGGCTAAAACAAACCGTACCACCTGACAAGAGGTCGTCTGAAAAGTGAAGAGCCATTTTCAGACGACCTCGTATCTCGCCCTGATCTTTTTATAGTGGATTAACTTTAAACCGGTACGGCGCTGCCTTGCCGTACCGGTTTAAAGTTAATCCACTATAGTGATTTCGCCATATTCATTGAAGAAGCCCTTAGCGATACAATATCGCACCATATCCAATCGAATCGAGGTCGTCTGAAAAATTGAAAAGGGATTGATATGACGGCAAATCATCACGAAGAAACACCAAACGAGCCACAGCAGCCGACCAGCCGCCACAAGCGTCGGCACGAACGCCTGCACGCGCCGCCGTTTTGGCAGGCGGACAGGCCGTATCTGCACGAACACCATATTTCCGATGCGCGCTTCCGCAGGCTGGGCTATATCATGGCGATGTTGGCGGGCGCAATCAATGCGGGCGGTTTCTTTGCGTTTTCACGTTATACGTCGCACGTTACCGGCTCGATGTCGATGCTGGCGGACGCTGTTTATCTGCGCGAATGGTTAACGGCGGCGGTGGCTTTGATCAGCGTGTTGTGTTTCATTGTCGGCGCGGCGCATTCGGGCTGGGTGGTTTTGTGGACGCAGCAGAAGCGGTTTCGCGGCAGCTTCGGTTTTTCCATGTGGCTGGAAGCGGTTTATCTGCTGATATTCGGCTTGTTCGGTCTGACGACATCGAAGTGGAACATCGGGGACGGGAATTTGGTTTTCCCGTCGTTGGCTTTGTTTTTAATGTGTTTCATCATGGGAATGCACAATACGGTGATGACGCTTTTGTCCGGCGGCGCCATCCGTTCGACACACATGACCGGCACGGCGACCGACTTGGGCATCGAGCTTTCGCGTGCGCTGTATTATTCAAAAAAACATCATCCGCGCCTGCCTCATGTTCATGTCAACAAACCGAAAATGTGGCTGTTGAACGGCTTGATGTGGGCATTTCTATTGGGCGGCGTCGTGGGTGCTTGGGGCTACCACAAAATCGGACACCATTTCGCGCTGCCGGTATCCGCCGTCTTGTTCATCTTGGGCGCAGGGTCTGTGGGCTATGATGTGAAAGTGCGCTTGAAATTTGCGCTGGCGGGCTGGTATCGGCGGCATCGTGCGAAACAGCGTTAAAAAGCGCTATTGCGGCAAATCCGCATACCACCATGCCAATTATCGGCGCTCAGTGAACCAAATCGCTTTTCTTTTGCCCAATCAAATAGATACTCCTGCTTGATGACAATCCCTCCAAATCTTCTAATCGTTTGTTTTGAATGAAAAACACCTTAATCAAGGCTGCCGCATCGCGTTATCCCTGAAACGCGCGGGCAATGAGCGGACAGCGATTGGATTAATGGCAATATGAGTCATGGCGGGAACCATCCCTTCTTCCAACTGATTTTCAGACGACCCCTGCGTCGTTGTCGAAAGGACATCTTAATGAAACTCTTGAAATCCCTAACCGTTGCCGCATTGGCAATCCCTTTGGCACTGACCGGCTGCGTAACCGACCCTGTAAGCGGACAACGCAACACCAGCAAAACCGCCATGTACGGCTTGGGCGGCGCGGCAGTGTGCGGCATCGTCGGCGCACTGACCCATGGCGGCAAAGGCGCGCGCAATTCCGCGTTGGCGTGTGGCGCGATTGGCGCGGGCGTAGGCGGCTACATGGACTATCAAGAGAAAAAACTGCGCGAAAACCTGAAAAACACCAACATCGAAGTGGAACGCCAAGGCAACCAAATCAAGTTGGTGATGCCTGAAAACGTCACCTTCGCCACAGGCAGCGCGGCATTGAGCGATCAGGCGCGAAACGCTTTGGCGACCGCCTCCGAAACGCTGGTGCAATACCCCGACACGACCTTGACGATTAACGGTCATACCGACAACACCGGCAATGATGCCATCAACGAACCGCTGTCCCGAAATCGCGCGCTTGCCGTTGCCGACTACCTGCAATCGCGCGGCGTGAACGGCTCGCGCCTGACCACCGCCGGCTACGGCTCGCGCCACCCGATCGCGTCTAACGCCACAGTCGAAGGTCGCGCCCAAAACCGCCGCGTCGAGATTTTGATCAATCCCGACCAAAACGCCATCAACGCGGCGAAACAGCAAATGTAAGCTATCCGTCTGAAGATACAGCTTAAAGGTCGTCTGAAATCCGATTTTGGGTTTCAGACGACCTTTTTTCATTGCGCCATCGGTTCGCCGGTTTTGCCACCTATTCATCAGGTTTTCGGTTGAATGCCTCATCACTAAGGCCAAAAGCAAAACAAGCCTTTGATTTTTCAGACGACCTTAAACCATTCCACCAATATAGTGGATTAACTTTAAATCAGGACAAGGCGACGAAGCCGCAGACAGTACAGATAGTACGGAACCGATTCACTTGGTGCTTCAGCACCTTAGAGAATCGTTCTCTTTGAGCTAAGGCGAGGCAACGCCGTACCGGTTTAAATTTAATCCACTATATTTATTCACCTGCCGACACTGTTTATGTTCCGTTTTCCCGCTCTATCATCCTTGACACTGCCTGATGACAGTGATTTAATTTCCTAATATGATTAATAATCATTTTTAATCAAATATGGAAAAGCAGATCGTTTGGACACCGCGCCAATCCGCGCCTAAAGCCTTTCCCGAACGGCAGGCGTTGATGCCGATATGGGGCGGCATACCGATTCCCCGTCCGCAATGGCAAAATATTTGGCGGCAGAAGCTCCCCCATGCCGCCGACTCCGACGCGCTTGCCTATCTGCACATCCCTTTCTGCGCCAACCACTGCGTGTTCTGCGGCTTCTACCGCAACGCGTGGAAAGAGAGTTACAGCAGCGTTTACACCGACAAAATTATCGAAGAAATGGCGGCGGAAGCCGAAATCCGTCAGGGCAACGGCAAAATCCGCGCCGTCTATTTCGGTGGCGGCACGCCCACCGCGCTGCAAACCCCAGACCTCGCCAGGCTCATCCGCGCCTGTTACCAATACCTGCCGATTGCCGACGACTGCGAGTTCACCATCGAAGGCCGCATGAGCCATTTCGACATAGAAAAAGCCCAAGCCTGCATCGAAGCGGGTGCCAACCGCATTTCCATCGGCGTGCAAACTTTCGACACCGCCATCCGCCGCCGCCTCGGCCGCAAACACGGCGGCGACGAAGCCTTTGCCTATCTGGAAAAACTGTGTGAAATCAATGCCGTCATCGTTGTCGATTTGATGTTCGGCCTGCCCAACCAAACCGACGCCGTTTGGCAAAACGATCTCGAACGCGCCACCGCCCTGCCTTTGTCCGGACTCGACACCTACGCCTTCAACCTCTATCCCATGCTGCCCATCAACCGTATGGTGGAGAAAGGCGCATTTCCCGCCCCGCCGGGTTTCGACGTTCAGGCCGACCAATACGCCTACGCCGTCGAAACGCTGGCGCAAAAAGGCTGGAACCAAGTCAGCAACAGCCATTTCGCCTATCCAGGCCGCGGCGAACGCAACCGCTACAATACCTTGGTCAAATCCAACATCCCCTGCTGGGCGTTCGGCTCCGGCGCAGGCGGCAATTTCGGCGGCTTCAGTTATCAGGTGCAGGGCGATTTGGACAGCTATCTCGCCACCCCGAAAGGCGAAAAAAACATCGCCTTCATGAGCGGCCACAGCCCGAACAAAACCCTGCTCGGACAAGTGCAGCACGATATGGAAACAGGTCGTCTGAATCCCTCGCTGTTTGACGGCAACGCCGCCGCGCAGAAACTGATTGCCCAATGGCAGGCAATGCAGCTCTTTGAAGAACAAGGTTCGGACGGCCTCATCCGCCTGAACACCAGCGGCCGCTACTGGTCGCCCACCCTCATCCGCAAACTCATGCTCACCCTCCCGACCCAAGAAAAGGATCAAACCATGCAAAAACTTTCATCCGAACAACAAATCATGTTGCGCCAATCATTGGAAAAAAATCCCGGCCAAGTGCTCGAAATGCTCGCCGCGCAAAACCAATGCAGCTTTGAAGACGTCATCCGCTGCCTGCCCGAAAACTGCATCCGCCAAACCGAAGGCAGCCGCATCGTCGAAATCCTCCAAGCCGTCGCCGCTTGGGACGAAGTCGTCACCTTCATCGCCCACACCCCCGACGCCATCGTCGAAGTTACCGGCAAACTGCCCGGCGGCAAAGTCGGCCGCGGCTTCTACAATTTCGACCATCCCGAAACCGACGGCGGCGTACACGGTCATATCTATTATGAAAACTGCGCCGCCATCTACCTTTTAGAACGCCCGTTTATGGGCAAAGATACCTGCTCACTCAACTTCATCAACCGCAACGGCGGCGCCATGTTCAAAATCTTCGTCGGCCGCGACGAAGCAGGCGAACTCAAACGACACCAAATCGAAGCCATGAGAAAACTGTTCGAGGCGGCTTAAACAGTTTTCAGCCGACCTTTGCCTGAAGCTGATAGAAATTGCCGCATTCCTGCCCAAACGAAATCTTTCGGCATCGTAAATAGCCGATGAAATTCGACAGGCTGCCTGCAAGATTGGCGTTTGCCACAAAGTAAGCTTGCGCTTACCGCCCTCTCCCTAACCCTCTCCCACGGGGAGAGGGAATTGAGGATGCTGAGATTCAACCATTTTTGGATTCTCTGTCGCCTAGAATTTCTCTACCCATACATCCCCTCTCCCCGTGGGAGAGGGTTAGGGAGAGGGCAAAGCGCGAAACGGTAAGTCAATTCCTCAGACAAACCCGCGCTACGGCAGTTTTTATAAAACCCGCTTTGCCCGTTTTCAGATGACCTCACCCGCCACAAAAGAGAACCGAAAAGAAGTAGCGTGGGCTTTGCCCACGACCACGCAGCATCAAACACAACAAGGTCGTCTGAAAATCAACCAGCCTACCCCAACCACTCAACCAAGTAAGCAGATTATTGAACCCCTAACCACCCGACACACAAAGGAGACCCCATGCAACTCATCTTCGGTGCCAACGGCCCATCCGGCCGCGCATTCATCCGCACGCTCACCAACCCCACCGATACCGTCGCCGTCTTAAGAAGGCCGTCTGAAGACTCGTTCTTCAGCGATCATCACATTCAGACGACCGTAGCCGATGCACTCGATGCCGACGCGCTCGACAAAGTATTCGCACAATACCGCCCCGACAGCGTCATCAGTTTCGTCGGCGGCAAAAACGAACAAGGCATACGCAGCGACGCACTGGGCAACATCAACATCATCGCCGCCGCCCAGTCCGCCAATCCGCAAGCCCGTTTCATCCTGATTACCAGCATGGGCTGCGGCGAACAATGGGACATGATGAGCGAACCCTTCAAACAAGCCCTTGGCGAAGCCGTCCGCGCCAAAACCGAAGCCGAAATCTACCTCAAACAAAGCAGCCTGAACTGGACCATCCTCCGCCCCTGCGGTTTGGACAACAGCGAAGACAACCGCCACATCCTGACCGACCGCCCCGACGGCATCCCTAAAAACTACATGAGCCGAAACGGACTCGCCACCGCCGTCGCCGCCGTCCTGCAAGACCCCAGCAGCATCGGTAAGGTTTACACCGTCGGCGCAGGCAGTTAACACCGCGCCCATTGCCAAACAGGTCGTCTGAAACCGTTTCAGACGACCTGCTTCCTATTACCGACAATCAGCGCGGCATCCATTCATCCGCTTAAAAAACCATTCCCAAACCCCGCTTTCAGACGACCTCCTGCCTTGTGTTATGATAATGGCTCTTCACACAAAGGTATTTTATGGACAAACCCGTCTATCTCTACACCGACGGCGCATGCAAAGGCAATCCCGGCGCCGGCGGCTGGGGCGTGTTCATGCGTTACGGCGCACATGAAAAAGAACTGTTCGGCGGCGAAGCGGAAACCACCAACAACCGCATGGAGCTGACCGCCGTCATCGAAGGCCTGAAATCCCTAAAACGCCGCTGCCAAGTCATCATCTACACCGACTCGCAATACGTCAAAAACGGCATGGAAAGCTGGATACACGGCTGGAAAAAAAACGGCTGGAAAACCGCCGCCAAAAAACCGGTTAAAAACGATGATTTATGGAAAGAACTCGACAGCTTGGTTCAACAGCACGATGTCCGTTGGACTTGGGTAAAAGGCCATGCCGGACACCCTGAAAACGAAAAAGCCGACGAGCTCGCCAACCGAGGCGCGGCAAAATTTTTATAACACTTCATCCATGACTGCACTCAAACATCTCAAACCATTCTTTTGGATTGCCATCATTGCATTGATTTGTGTGACGCCCATAGCATTTATGTTCGCCTATTCGCCCTTTCATGATGTCGATGATTTTTTTCGCTTTGGCTTGTGCGATCACATTGAGAGTGCCGAAGAATGTGACGACTTAATCACGCCCGCCTATTTATTTTGGTGGTTTATACCTAAACCGTGGCTTTTCGCATTCATACTACTGACTGCCATTTACCTCGTTCTAAAAATCCTGATTGAAATCATCCGATTCCTATTCAGACTCAGAAAGAAAAACCCATGACCTGCCCCATCTGCACCGCAGACAACGAAGACATTTTGCTGCAAACGCCAAACCTGCGCGTCATCGCCATCCACAACGAAGCCGCAGCCCCGGCATTCTGCCGCGTCATCTGGAACGACCACATCGCCGAGATGACCGACCTTTCAGCCGCCGAACGTGCCGAAATCATGGAAATGGTGTATAAAGTCGAAGCCGCCATGCGCCAAGTGTTCCATCCCGCCAAAATCAACCTTGCCAGCCTGGGCAACGTCGTTCCCCATCTGCATTGGCACGTCATCGCCCGCTTTGAAAACGATGCCAACTTTCCCGCCCCGATTTGGGCAGCCCCCGTCCGCGAACACGGCATGACCCTTCCGGACAACTGGACGGAACAAGTCAAAGCCCTGCTGGCGTAACGTTCAGACGACCTCAATAGGCGTATCGGATACCGCATATCAACCGATTTTCAGACGACCCCTGCCGAAAAGGTCGTCTGAAACCCAAGCAAAGGAAACCATATGACCTGGCAAACCTCCCGCCGCCATTTCCTCCGCGCCTGCTCCGCCGCAGCCGGAGCCGGACTGCTGCAAGCCTGCGGCACCGGCACTACCGTCACCCCATCCACTCAAACCGGCAACACAGCGAAAGCCCAACCCGTGCAGCCCAAAACCAGCCATCCCCCACGCTCCGGCGACAACCTCCTCCGCGTCGTCGCCCCTTCCGGCTTTGCCGAAGACCCCAACCGCGTCAACGCAGGCTTGACCCGCCTCTATAACGCAGGTTTTACCGTGACCAACCAACAAGCAGGCAGCCGACGCTATCAACGCTTCGCCGGCTCCGACGCCCAACGTGCCGCCGACTTCCAAGAGGTCGCCACCGGCCGCGTTGAAACCCCCAAAGTCCTCATGGGTTTGCGTGGCGGCTACGGCGCGGCACGCATCCTGCCGCAAATCGACTTCGCCTCACTCGGCGCCAGAATGCGCGAACGCGGCACCTTGTTCTTCGGCTTCAGCGATGTTTGCGCCGTCCAACTCGCCCTACTCGCCAAAGGCAATATGGCAAGTTTCGCCGGCCCTATGGTTTACAGCGAATTCGGCAAACCCGAACCCAGTGTCTTCACCATGGATTCGTTCATCCGCGGCACCACCAACAACGTCAACATCATCGACGTTCCCGCCATCCAACGTGCCAACGTCAACGTCGAAGGTACCTTATGGGGCGGCAACCTCAGCGTCCTAGCCTCCCTCGCAGGCTCGCCCTATATGCCCGACATCCAAGGCGGCATCCTGTTCGTCGAAGACGTCAGCGAGCAACCCTACCGCATCGAACGCATGTTGAACACGCTTTATCTTGCAGGCATCCTGCAAAAACAACGCGCCATCATCTTCGGCGACTTCCGCATGGGCACCATCCGCGACGTGTACGACTCAAGCTACGACTTCTCCGCCGTCGTCAACCACGTCTCACGCACCGCCAAAGTCCCCGTCCTGACAGGTTTCCCCTTCGGACACATTACCAATAAAAGCACCTTCCCCTTAGGTGCACATGCCAAAATCCACAGCACTGCCAACGGCGGCTACACCGTAACCTTCAGCGGCTACCCTACCCTGAACCCCGCCGCCCTGACCCTCAACAACCTGCTGCCCCCGCCCGTGCCGACGTTCAACGGCTCTACCTACCGCAGCACGACAACCGAAGAAGTCATCGAATAAACAAGCTTTCGATTCAAACAAAGGTCGTCTGAAAATCCGAATCCGGTTTTTCAGACGACCTTTTTCTATCCAATAAACTTCACATAATGAGGGAATGAGCGGTACTATAGTAGATTAAATTTAAATCAGGACAAAGCGACGAAGCCGCAGACAGTACAGATAGTACGGAACCGATTCACTTGGTGCTTCAGCACCTTAGAGAATCGTTCTCTTTGAGCTAAGGCGAGGCAACGCTGTACCGGTTTAAAGTTAATCCACTATACAATCCACGGCAATCTTCCATCGTTATACTGTCTATGCAAGCCATAGCGGGGTAAATTCAAATCAGGACAAGGCTGCGAAGCCACAGACCGTACAGATAATACGAAACCGATACACATCCAACCCAACACACATCATTCAAAAAACAAAAGAGCCTGCATAAAGCAGGCTCTTTATTTAAACTAATCGTACTAGATTAGAATTTGTGACGCAGACCAACCAGACCGGCGGTAGATTGAGTTTTGTCGCCACCTTTGCCTTCTTTCAACCAGCCGGCAGAAACCAAAGCAGAAGTACGTTTAGAGAAGTCGTAATCAGCACCAACAATCACTTGGTTGTATTGGCTGTTACCTTGTTTCACGCCGTTTTCTTTAGCTTTGAAGCCGTGAGCGTAAGACAGACGAGGCATTACGTTACCCATACGGTAGCCGCCAGTTACAGCAACTTCAGTACGTTCGTTTTTCTTAGCGTTAGCTACGTCAGCTTTAAAGCCTTCGTATTGACCGGCAACAGAAACCAGTACGTTGTTAGCATCGTAACCACCTACCAGACGGTGTACTTGGTAGTCTTTGTAAACGCCAGAACCCAAAGTGGTGTTGCTGTTGAACAGTTCCAGATGTTCTGTATCCAAAGATTTACGTTTTGCGAAAGTACCAGCGTAGCGACCGAAGAAACCAGAATTTTCATAGTTCAGACCCAAGTCGAAAGAGTGACGGGTTTTCTCGTTATGAACATGTTTGTCCTCAGGGTTAGCATTGTCGCGTGGTTGGTATTGAGCGCTTGCGCTGAAACCAGCAAATACTGGAGAGTCGTAACGTACAGATACTTTACGCTCGTCAACACGTTTCAGTTTACCGAATTGCAAAACTGATGCATTCGCGTCGCTAGATTCCCAAGGATCTACGCTGTCGCTGTTGTCTTTCAGAGCAGTGTTCAATTTACCTGCGCGAACTTTACCGAAGCCGCCTTCCAAACCGATGAAGGATTCACGAGTACCCCAACCTTTGTCAGTACCGGCAACAGAAGTATTTTGCTCTACTTGCCAGATAGCATTCAGGTTGTTGCTCAGGTGTTCGTGACCTTTGAAACCGATACGGGAACCAAAGTCAGCAATTTCAGTTGCAGTTTTGTTTTTGGTGCTTACGTGATTAACAGTTTCTTTAGTACGAGAAACTTCAACACCGGCTTTAACTTGACCGTACAGAGTCACGTCAGCCATAGCTGCAACAGGCAAAGCTGCCAAAGTCAGAGCAATCAGAGATTTTTTCATTGCTGTATTCCTTTTCTATCGTGAAGAAATAACTTAAGCAGACCCGGATAGAATCCGCTTAGGCTTTACATTATCGCTGGAATCAGCGATTCCATGACTCTCACTATAATTGTTCCTCTCTAAAAAAACAAACTTTATTCACTACCCCTACTGACCGCCTGACCTCACAGCACCCGCATCACAACAAGGCATTCGCAATATTTTCCTTATAAATCATGATGTAATATTGAATTGCCCGCTGTTTGCATTTTTACAACACACTTTTCCTAAACGGTCGTTTTTGGAGATTGGCTGTTGTTTTTTGGCTAACTCGGGTAAACGAGTAAATTAAGAGAGAATCAGTATGTACTCTCTTAAAGCGTGCAATTTATAGGCTTAGCCAGTCATGCACATTGGAAATACCCACTCTTTTAAGATGGAAGTATGCATTTTCCTCTTTTGATTTACGATTTCACTGACGTAGCATCAGCATTACCTATGCTGCTCCTCCAAAGAAAAGGTCGTCTGAAATCTGTGTAGCGTTTTCAGACGACCTTTTACAATTTGCACATACAAAGCTAGGAAACCAAATTTTCCAAAGGACTGGTCAGAATATCTATGTTGTATCGGATTGCTATACCTTACTCATGTAGTGTGTGCTTTATCCACAAACGGGACATTACTAAAAAAGATTCCCTATAAGCGGACACTTTGTTTTCAGACGACCTCACAGCCATGCCGGCATTTCAGGACGAATGATACCGAACTCTGGCGGATAATCCACTCCGGTCAGGTACAGCCCATCAGGCATAAAAGTCGGCGGGGCTTTTAATCGGCTGCGCTCTTCGATTAAGTCCTGAAATCCGGAAACGCTAAGCCTGCCGCTACCAACATAAACCAATGCCCCCATGATATTACGCACCATATGATGCAAAAAGGCATTGCCGTGTAAGTCTAGTTTTAAGAATTGCGGCGTACCGCTGATTTTTGCACTATACAGGGTCTTAACGGGTGATTTTGCTTGGCATTCGGCAGCACGAAAGCTGGAGAAATCATGTTCGCCTTCTAATAATAATGCCGCCTGCTGCATTTTTTCAGGATCGAGTTTGAGGTGCGTCCACCCTACTCTACCTTGCAATATCGGGGAGCGGACGGGAGATGATTCCAAAAGGTAACGATACCTTCTACCGTATGCGTCAAAGCGGGCGTGAAAATTTGGGGCAACCTGCTGCGCGAACAATACAGCCACACCTTCAGGAAGATAAGCATTGACGCCCCGCACCCAAGCCTGCTCGGGACGAATTACTGAGGTATCGAAATGGACGACTTGCGCAGTCGCGTGTACGCCCGTGTCGGTTCGTCCGGCAACAATGGTTCGGATGGTCTCGCCTGCAATTTGACTGAGTGCGCTTTCCAATACCGTCTGGACAGTGGGCAAACCGTCAGCTTGTTTTTGCCAACCGTAAAATCGACTGCCGTCATAAGACAGGGTTAATGCCCATCTTTGTATGGTTTTTGTGGATAATGATTCGGTGTATGCAGTCATATGTCGTCTGAAAATAATAAAAGATGCCGTTTTCACAGCATCTTTTATTTTAGCATTGTTTAATTTCGATTTACTTGCTGATATTAGGCATTCAATTCGTTCATCAATGCTTGGGCTTTATTACGGATCTCACCGCTTGCGTCTTCCAGCAATTCAGTCAACGTCTCGCGGGCAGCATCGGGATCGCCGATTTCGACATACATTTTAGCCAGGTCATATTTAGCTTCCAGTGGAGCCGTCATACCGACGGACTCGGAGATGAAGCCTGATTCAAAACCGGAATGTTCATTACTGCTGTCAGCAGTATCTTCCACACCCAGATTTTCCCATTCGATGGTTTCGTCAGCGCTGGCTTCTTGAGTATTTTCAATACTGAAATCTTCGCCATCTTGGAATGCTAAAGGTTCGTCTTGCTTAATCTCAAACGGTTGAGTATCGGCTTCAGGCTGTGGCTGTTCTGTTTCTTCAACAACGAAATCCAGTGCTTCTTCTGAGCTATCTGCCTGTTTGTCTGCTGCTTCAACTTCAGACAAAGCTTCTTCTTGTATATCAGCAACTTCAGACGACGTTTCTTCTTGCGCACCTAATTCAGGGAAAGGCTCGATGGCTTTAACTGTTTTCGGCTCTTCCGCAAAGAAATCCCAACCCTCTTCCGATTCTTCGGATTTGGTTTCGGCTTCTTCTGTTTCTACTACGTCAATTGTTTCCGACTTAGGCTCTTCAATCTCCACTTCGAATGGGATAGGCTCTTCTTCCGGTGCTTCCGGTTGAGCTTCCGGCAGGTCGTCTGAAACAGATGAAACAGGCGTTGCTGCAAAAGAGGAAACCGATGGAGCCTCTTCCTCATGCTGAGGCTCTGTTTCTACTTCAGCATTTCTATCTTCCATTACAACAGCAACGTGTTGATATGGATTTTCCGGTTCCGGCTCATATACGCTTTCGGTAGATTCGACAGTATCCCAATCGATATCACGGCGTTTTTCGGTTTCTTCGTCGATGGTAACGGCGCCGGACACGATACTGGCTTGAGTATTATCCAGTTCGTTCAAATCCAGATCGACGTTTTCTTGAGCAGGTTCAGCAACAGGAGCCGGCTCATTGAAGAATACTTCATCATCGAAATCATCTTCAATTTCCAAACCGTCTTCTTCAGATTTGGAAGTTTCTGCTACAACTTGTGGTTGCGGTTGCGGCGCAGTGGCAGCAGGGAATACATGATCTTCGATACTGATATCGAGATCGTCCTCATCCTGATCGTCCTGATCTATCGCACCAGCCACAGGCGCAACAGCTGAATTCTTCCGTTTACCCAACAAGAACAGCAACAGCAACAAACCTGCCGATGCCGCACCGCCAATCAACAGCCAGCGCCATAATCCGCCGTCTTCCGATGATGCTTCTTCTTGTTGTTTTTCTGTGGCAACTGCCGAGGCAATGCGCGCTTCGACATCAGCTTGTGCCTGAGAAATTTCTTGTGGTTCTGTGTTTGCTGTTGCAGACGACGCATTTGGCTCAGGCAGGACATTTACTTGCTCGGCAGATGCCGCAACTGTTTCAGCTTTATTTTGTTCCGAAGTACCTGCCGTCGTTATAGCCGGTTTGGTTTCAGGCTTGGCTTCTTGTACCGGCTCAGCTTTTTTATCTTCTTTTTTATTTTCTACTTTGGTGTTTTCTACCGGAGTCTCTTTAGGAGGCGTTGCGGTACCGGCTTTTTCAGACGACCCTTGGGCTTGAGGCTTATTGCCTTCCTGAACCGGAGGTTTGACTTGTGCAGGTTTGGATGCCGTCGATTTCATATCGCCGTGCATCGGAATGTACAACACCTTGCCCGCAAGCATACGGTCGGCATCTTTACCGATGAACACGCCGGGGTTAGCATTGACCAATGCCTGTATCGTTTGTTCGACGGTCATGCCTTGCGGACGGATTTTGGTGGCAATTTCGGTCAGAGTTTCACCCTGACGAACCAGATGCTGCTTGCCATAACGAATCTCGGTTCCATTGGCGCCTACAGAAGATTGTTGCTGTTGTTTTGACGGCTGTGCCTGTGTCTGTACCGGTTTATTTGTGTTGTTTTTATCTTTTCGTACAGCTTCCTTGCGAACGGTTTCATTTTGATTTCCGTTTTGTATCGCGCGGTTGATGCGGTCACGCGCCGCCTGACGGTCAAATTGAGAATGGTATGAATTGTTGTCAGCAGAAGAATTGGATGAAGATTCGCCACCGCTGCGCGCACGGCTTGAACCATCCGTTTTACCGGAATAGCCTGCGGGATCAATGATGGCTGTGTATTCGCGTGATTGTGAACCTGCGCCGACTTGGAAAATCAACACAGGGTCTTTAATCGCTTTGCTTGAGTGGATAGTGACGACTGCCTTGTCGCCCGACTTACGGACACTGGTACGCAAATTGCTATTGGAAACAGTCGCTTTTCCGCCTTTCAACAGCGCCTGAGCCTCGTCACCGGTTACGGTAATACTGCCTGAAAACGGCTCGCCCAGATGGGATTGGACATTCAGCCCGCCAAGCCCTGCGCTCGCACCAAACGACACTGCCAAGGCCACAGATGCCGCGATTAATTTGATTTTATGATGGTTTTTCAAAACTTGTCCCCTGTGTAAAATGACAACCCTGCTAGAACTGCTACATACTTAACCGTATATTACGATATATTACGTTATGATATCTTCTAAAGTCGCAGTCTGCCAAGTAATCCGATGAATTAAGTGATGAAACGAACGAGAAATTAACAGGTTTGTAATTTCTGTGTTTCTTTTTTACAAATCCTACTGATAACATAGTTTATCATCCCGACGGCATTTTTTAAACCCTTTTTTAGATTATTGCCCGCCTGCATCGGCAATTTCGTTTCTAGGGTGGTGCAAAAAGGTGAGGCTGCCTGTATGATTAGCGTTTAGCCGATTGGTTTCATCTTTTTTGTTTGTTTGATTATGAAAGTTTTAAGCGATTTATTGGCAGTCATCTTGTTTTTCCTGACTTACACAATCACGAAAAACATGATTACTGCGACTGCGGTTGCCGTTGTATTCGGCATTTTGCAGGCAGGTTTTACTTACTGGAAATACAAAAAACTCGATACGATGCAGTGGGTCGGCCTGATCCTGATCGTCGTATTCGGCGGCGCGACCATTCTACTTCATGATGACCGTTTTATCATGTGGAAACCGACCGTTTTGTTCTGGATTGGCGCATTGGTTTTGCTGATCAGCCATCTAAGCGGAAAAAACGGATTAAAAGCGACTATGGGCAAAGAGTTGGAACTGCCTGAACATGTTTGGAGCAAACTGACTTATGCCTGGGTCGCATTCATGATTTTCTTAGGTATTGCCAACTGGTTTGTGTTTACCCACTTCAAAGAACAATGGGTAAATTACAAAATGTTCGGTTCTACCGGTTTTTTGTTTGTTTTCTTTATCGCTCAATTTTCCTATTTGAGCCGATATTTACCCAAAAAGGATAGTTGATGGAATATTACATGCTCCTGGCCACCGATGCCGATAATGTACACGAAGCCCGTATGGCGGCACGCCCTGCCCATCTGCAACGCTTGGAAGCTTTGAAGGCTGAAGGACGTCTTCTGACTGCCGGCCCAAACCCTCTTCCCGACAATCCGGAGCGCGTGTCCGGCAGTCTGATTGTGGCTCAATTTGAATCTTTGGATGCCGCTCAAGAATGGGCGGAAAAAGACCCTTACGTCGATGCGGGCGTCTATGAAGAGGTATTGATCAAACCGTTCAAAGCCGTATTCAAATAATGGATATGCGTGAAGCTATTGAAGGTCGTCTGAAAACGCTGAATCCTGTTTTTTTTGACTTTCAGGATGACAGCCATCTGCATGCGGGCCACTCGGGAAACAAAGGAGGCGGGCATTATACGGTCGTAGTCGTCAGCGAAGCTTTCGGCGGCGTCAGCCGTCTTAACCGCCAACGCACCATTAAAACCTTACTGCACGATCTGTTTTCCGAAGGGCTGATTCACGCATTGAGCATCAAAGCGGCCACTCCGGACGAATACTTCCACTAATTACAGACATACTGGACATAACAAGAGAAAATCATGAAGAAAAAATATCTCATCTCTATGCTGATGACTGCTCTGGTTTCCGGCAGCCTTTCTGCCCAAACCTTAGTTACAGTTAATGGACAAACCATCGACAGCAGCGTTATTGATGCCCAAGTTGCCGCGCTGCGTGCAGCAAACAACAAAATTCCCGATTCTCCCGAGCTACGCAGAGAACTGACTGAGCGCCAAGTCATCAATACCGTCGTATCACAAGAAGCCAAACGCCTGAAACTCGACCAAAGCGCCGAATTCAAACAAGCTTTGGAACATGCCCGTACGGATGCAAAAAAACAAGGTGCCGATAAAAAAGCACATTTCAAAACCGAATGGGCGGCATTTGAAAGCGATTTACTTGGACAAGCTTATGCGATTCACGTCCTCCGTCAAAATCCTGTTCAAGAAAAAGACGTCAAAACCGCTTACGATAATTTCAGCAACTTCTACAAAGGCACTCAAGAAGTACAACTTGGCGAAATTATTACCCGCACTCAAGCGGATGCCCAAAAAGCCATTTCTGATTTAAATGCCAAGAAAAGCTTTGCCTCCGTCCTGAAGCAATATTCAATAGATGAACGCGCCAAACAAGCGGGCGGCATCCAGCAAGGTTATGTTCCCTTAAAAGATTTGCAGGAGGCTGTTCCCCCGCTCTATGCCGCAGTTAAAGATTTGAAAAAAGGCGCGCACACTACAACGCCTCTGCAAGACAGCGACGTATATGCCGTCTTCTATGTCAACGACCGTCGGGATGTAAAGCTTCCGTCTTATGACGAATCCAAAAGCAGTATAGCCCAAGACCTGCAAGCCTCCCGCGTCGATGAAGCGCTCCAATCTCTGTTGCAAAAAGCCACAATTAAATAACTGTTCACGGAGTTTTTATAATGAAATACCAAACTGCCGCCGCAGTCATCATGGCGACGGCTGTTGCCGGATTCGCTGTTGCCAAAGCGCCTGATATTGATCCGGCACGCATAGACAGCGAAGTCGCCCGCATTCTCAAGCAAGCCGAACAGCGTCCTGAATCCAAGCAGCAGCCTGACGGCAAAGCAATCCGCCAAGAAGTCGTCAAACACTTGCAAAGCATTGAAATTCTCAAAAATGCCGCACTCAAAGCCGGATTAGATAAAGATCCCGAGGTCCGCAACCAATTCCTCACTATGGAAGCGGAATTTTACGCGGCGCAATATGCCGACTATCTGAAGCGCACTGCCGAAATCAGCAATGCTGAATTATTGAAGTTTTACGATCAGCAAACCCGCATGATCAAGATTCAGCAGGTTAGCTTCGATACGCCCGAAGAAGCACGAGCAGCACAAGAATTGCTCTTGAAAGGCTTGTCATTTGAAGAATTGACGAAACGATATCCGAATCAGCAACCCGCATTTGAAGATTTCGTCATGGCAAGACAGCTGCGCCAACCGCTTGCAGGCATCTTGGGCCCAATGAATCGGGGAGAGGTAACTCACAATCCTGTTGAAATTGAAAACAAGTTCTTCCTGTTTAAAATCAGCGAAGTACAAAAAGACCCTCAAGCACCGCCGTTTGATCTGATTCGCGATCAACTCACCCAGCTGTTGAAAGAAGATAAAGCCCAACAGCAAATTCACCAGCTATTGCGTGAAAACGGTATCGAGCAATAACACGCACTGAAACGATACGGACTTCGGTAAAACCACGCCGTACCGGTTTAAAGCGGATTCCCATATAAAAAGGTCGTCTGAAACCTGTTTTAAGGTTTCAGACGACCTTTCGTTTGATATGCTTGGTTTAATTAACCCGGTTTGCCGTCCAAACGCGGGCGGATGAGCCAAGGGATGTATTTCCATGCGTAAAGCAGCAAGGACAGGGCAAACAAGACTGCGGAAGTGCGGATGCTGTGGGTGTAACCGGTGCCGCTGACGAAGGTTGCAATGATGCGGATGACAGTGGCGGCTATCATCAGCCAAAAGGCGACGGGTACGGATTTGGGCGGCGGATAGATGGAGTTGCCGGTATGTCCGAGCGCGGTGCGCGCCATCATGCCCAATGTCAGGACGCCGATACCGCCGACGCCGATGAGATGTACGCCAAGATTAAGGAAAGAGCCGTGAAAGTAGGAAGCACCGATGGCAATCAATCCCAATCCTGTGAACAAATAGCCTGCGAACAAAATCCACAGCATCGGTTCTTTCAGAACGGCTTTATACCACCAGCGGTAAACCTGTACGGTAAAAATTACGCCCGCTGCAAAGGCAAAAGCAGATGAAAGCCAAGGCAGGGCATGGTGCGCCATCAGCATGGCAGTCAGCATGGGCAGCCAGAGGGACGCGTGCGCGACCCACATCGGACTGGGGATTTGCGGAACATTCAGGCGTTTGGAGGTAAAGAAGGAAATAATCCGCATGCCGATAAGGCCGATAAAGCCTGAGACCATAATCAGACCGGACTGCAGCCCGCTGAGCAGTGCAGATGCGTTTCCGGCATGCAGTTGGAAGTGGAATGCGGCGTGTGTACAGCCTAGGACGATGATAGCGAATACAGCGACGTAGTTGCGTTTGTTTTTGGAACGGATGACGGGCAATGCCATGCAAACTGCGCCGTACCAAAAAAACAGCGTGCCGAGTATGCCGCTGGCGGTTGCACCCCAGCCCGGAATGAAAACGGCAATCCTTGCTGCCAACCAAAAAGCGGTTAATCCAGCCAAAACGCCGCCGCGCGTGGGCGGCTGCCCCGTCCAAGTGGCAACGGCGGTCAATAGGAAGGCAATGACGACGAGTCCGGCATAGCCCCAGATCATCTCATGGGCGTGCCAATAAAAATTGGACAACTCGGGCGTACCCGTATAGCCGAAGCCCCAAAGCAGGATGGAGAGTGCGCCGTATAGTGCCGCCAGTGAGTAAAACGGGCGGAATGCCATTGCCCAAACAGGGTGTTTGAAAAAGGCGGTCATGGTAGTTCCTTGGTTTGCTTTTTGAATGGTTTGTTTTAGGTTTGAATGGACAGGAGGGTCGTCTGAAAACGCTAAAATCGTGCTTTTGGACTTTTCAGACGACCTTTTTCAGATTCCTTCGGATTCCGGCAAAAACGGCTCGACTGCGGGAAACAGTTCGCGTTCTTCAAAACGGGCATGGTCGCGCAGAGTAACGGCAAAGTCTTTGTTCCATGCTTCGTTAAGATATTCAGGATTTGCCATCATGCTGCGCAGTTTGGCGTGTTCGGCTTCGAAACGTTCGCGCATCGCAACGGGAATATTCTGCCAATGCGGGGCGAACATGGTTTCTTCTTCGACAAAATGCGGTTCCAATTCAAGGAAATGGGCTTCAAGCTCTGTTTGATGGCTTTCAGCGGGCGCGCGCAGGAGGCGGACGCAGAGTGAAAGGGCGTGATGGTGTTCGCGGGAAAGTTCGATAAGTGCTGGGTGGCGTTTTAACGGCTTCATAATATTTGATTATAATGATAATAAATTATCAAACTACACTGGATTAATTTAAATGTTTCAGATATTATGAAACTTAATCATATATAAAGTCAAACACATAACGGCGACAATTCTCCACTGGAAACACTGCCGCCGTCCTAAAAAAATAATATATTCTGAACAGAGAAAACCATGTATCTGACGCAACATACGGATTATGGTCTGCGGGTATTGATTTATGCGGCCATAAACGACGATTCGTTAGTCAATATCGGAACCATTGCCGAAGCCTATAACATTTCAAAAAGTCATTTGATGAAAGTCGTTACCGCGCTTGTCAAAGGCGGATTCCTGACCAGCATAAGAGGGAAAGGAGGCGGACTGCGTCTTGCCGACACACCCGATAAAATCAATGTCGGCGCGGTCGTTCGCCATCTTGAACCCATGCAGGTTGTCGAATGCATGGGGGAAAACAACGAATGCCTGATTACACCGTCTTGCCGTCTTACCGGCATTTTGGGCGGAGCGATTAAGGCTTTCTTTGCGCATTTGGACGGGTTTACTTTGCAGGATCTGCTCAATAAACCAACCTACGATTTGCTATACGAACCCAAAATCGAAATCGTTGTCGAAAAAACAGACGATAAATCGGCATAAGCTACCTACTCTGCCGATATGTTTTAAGAGACTTAACTGAAAACCCGCACAATCCCAAAATTAGGAAACATCTGATCATTCTTGTAACCACAACATTTCACAAGCATCAAATTTTCTATTTTCAGACGACCTTTTTGGGAAAGTGTACGGGTCTATCCCGCTATTCAAGCCACACCAACTACCGACCTGCAATAGCGGGAATCAATCTAAGAACACAAGCCAATCAATAAAATAATATTTTTGCAGCTTTTTCTCCTCTAAGGCACGCCATCGCCATCGTTTTATCCAAACCACTTTTATTGTAAATTTGTGAACTTTTCCGGATGAACAACTTCTAATGCAGTTGACTGAGGCGTCGCTTCCTCTTTTTCTTTTGTTTTATTGTGATAATGAATAGCAATATCAAAATGTTGCATTGTACATATTAATATTTTAGATTATTCCAGAATAAATATTAACTCAAAAAACAGATGTAAAAACAGGTTGCAAACAAAAATTGTTGCTATTATCATGCGTCGATTATGAATAAAGACCGAATTTTAATCCCAGTAGCCGTCATTACCGTATCATTGCTTCACGCGGGCTTGATTGCGCTTTTGTGGGAAACATATAAACCGCTTATACCGGAAATGGCAAATATTGAGTTTGTCGATTTGGCGGATTTAGGTGGTGGCGACGGAGGTGGAGACGGCACCCCCGAAGGCGAAGGTGCGCCTGCCGCTCCCGAAAAAACACCCGAACCGCAAAAACCTAAGCCACAACCTAAACCCAAACCGGTCGAACGGCCCAAACCACAGTTCAAGCCGGTCATAACAAAAAAAGCGGATGCTGATATCCAGCAGCCGAAAGAGAAGCCCAAGCCGGTTGAAAAACCAAAGCCTGAGCCAAAACCAGAATCCAAACCGGAACCTAAGCCTGAACCTAAACCCGAACCACGTCCAGAGCCTAAACCCCAACCCAAACCAGAATCCAAGCCTGCACCTAAAGCCTCGGACTACACCAGCAGCAGTAAAACCGGGCCGAATACTGCGGAAAACGGTAAAGGCAACGGACAAGGTAAGGCTCCTCATGGCGACAGCAAAGGAAACGGCGGAGGCAACAAAGGCCCTGGTAACGGACAAGGTGAAGGCAGCGGCCCCGGCAGTGGTGGCAACAAAGGCGAACATGGTTCAGGTAGTGGCAGTGGAGGAGGTTCCGGCGGTGGAAATGGCCCTGGAACAGGACCGGGTAGTAGTAGAGCCAATCCCGTTAAAGGCGGCACTTGCCATATTCCTAAACCGCCATATCCGCCTATAGCGGCAGAAAACGGAGATACAGGTACAGTTATGCTGAGTGTCTTGGTTGGGCCGGGAGGAAAAGTTGCTGAAGTTAAAATTTTAAAACGCAGTGGCTCCAATGCTCTTGACCAAGCTGCCCGTAAAGCAGTTAAAAATGGTGCTTGCAATGCCTCTGTCTGGACTGAATTCCGAGTCCCGGTCTCTTTTACTCTTGAGTAATCGGGCGCAACACCTTTATCGACAAAAGTTTTAATTTACTTGGAAAATTTGGAAAAATTATGGATTTAAAAACAATATTCGAATCAGGCGATTTTGTTCTGATCAGTGTATTCGTGTTGATGTTAGTGATGAGCATCGTGACTTGGTGCCTGATTATCCTGCGCTCCATCAAACTGAAAAAAGCCAAAACCGCCAACGCACTCGTTAAAACGCAAATGCTTAATGCCTTTACGCTTACCGAAGCTGTGCAAAAAGTGAAAGATATTGATGCACCAATGAGCCGTGTAGCGGACGAATCCCTGCGTGCCTACCAAAGCTATCGTCAAAGCAATGCGAAAACACTTACTACCGAGCTGCCTTTGAATGAATACCTCGTCATTCAAATCCGAAACAGCATGGAACAAAACATGCGCCAGTTCGATTACGGCATGACTGCTTTGGCATCCATCGGTTCAACTGCCCCGTTTATCGGCTTGTTCGGTACGGTTTGGGGGATTTACCACGCCTTAATCAATATCGGTCAAAGCGGTCAAATGAGTATTGCCGCGGTAGCCGGTCCGATTGGTGAGGCGTTGGTGTCAACCGCCATCGGTTTGTTTGTCGCCATTCCTGCCGTCTTGGCGTATAACTTCCTCAACCGCGGTAAGAAAACCCTCTCTCAAGATATGGACGCTTTCGCACACGATTTACACGTCCGCCTGTTGAATCAAAAGGACTAAATTATGGCATTCGGCTCTATGAATTCCGGCGATGATGCACCGATGTCAGACATCAACGTCACGCCTTTGGTCGACGTGATGCTGGTACTGTTGATCGTTTTCATGATCACCATGCCCGTACTGACCCATTCGATTCCTTTGGAACTGCCGTCCGCTTCAGAAAATGCAGCGAAGCAGAAGGAAAAGCAGCCTAAAGACCCCCTGCGTCTAACCATAGATGTTAATGGCAACTATTACATCGATGGTGATTCTGCAACCAAAGCGGATATTAATACGGTCACTTCCCGACTGAAAACTGAAAAGCAGAAAAACGCCAATACCATCGTTGCCATTTCAGCAGACAAGGCCGTTGAATACGAATATGTCAACAAAGCCCTCGAAGCTGCCCGCGAAGCAGGTATTACCAAAATCGGTTTTGTGACCGAAACTAAAGCACAATAATACCGGCACAGTAAAAAAGGTCGTCTGAAAAGCATTCCTACTTTTCAGACGACCTTTTACATACAAATCAGACACGGCCTAAATATAGTGGATTAACTTTAAACCAGTACGGCGTTGCCTCGCCTTGCCGTACTATCTGTACTGTCTGCGGCTTCGTCGCCTTGTCCTGATTTAAATTTAATCCACTATACATCCAATACATTCATTTTCAGCAATTCCTCTTTTCCTTCATAGTGCAGATGAATTGCATTTTTTATAAATTCGACTTCCTAGACACTCAAATCTACCCTGACCTTCCCGATTGGAGAATAGTTAGACACAAAGCCGGAGGCTCTCCATTCGCTCAAGGATAAGGGGTCGTCTGAAACCTTCACTCTTTTCTGTATAAATACCCTTAGCAGCTACAATATAAGGATTCAGAAAGGTTGTTTTTTAAATACCCCCCACTCCCCGATTTTCCTTAATAACAAAACCGCCATGCCGGATTAGCATCCACCCAATAAAGCGATAAAACCATCTTTATCTTCAATCAAACGAGCACAGAACACACTCTCTACAAAACACTTTCCATTTCAAAAAAGGTCGTCTGAAACCAGATGTGTAATATAGTGGATTAAATTTAAATCAGGACAAGGCGACGAAGCCGCAGACAGTACAGATAGTACGGAACCGATTCACTTGGTGCTTCAGCACCTTAGAGAATCGTTCTCTTTGAGCTAAGGCGAGGCAACGCCGTACTGGTTTAAAGTTAATCCACTATAAAAAAGGCAAACCCGATTAGGTTTGCCTTTTTTATTACAAGACTTAATGAACGTCTTTCCAATATTCTTTTTTCAGGAAGTATGCCAGAGGCAGCATTACTGCAAGCAAGAACATCAACACGATATAGCCTGTACGTTTGCGCTGGAGTTGCGCCGGTTCACCCATGTAAACCAAATAGTTCACCAAATCGCGTACATAAGCATCGTACTCTGTTTGGACGACTTTGCCGTTTGGCAAACGACGGCTGTGCGCGCCAGTAGATTCCCAATAGAGCTTGGGTTTCAATTCGCCATGTTCGTCTTTCACCATGACCGGCCGTCCCTTAGCATCCAGCTCAACCGCTTGAACGCCTTGTTGCTCCCACAAGGGGTGAGGCATGCCGACTTTGTCAAATACGACATTGTTCCAACCGTTCGGACGGGTCGGATCTTTATAGAAGCCGCGCATATAGGCATACAGATAATCCGCGCCTTTAGAACGGGCAATCAGCGTCAGATCCGGAGGAGCCGCACCAAACCATTTGGCAGCATCTTTAGGATTCATCGCCGCCAACATGACATCACCGACGTTGTCTGTCGTAAACATCAGGTTTTTCTTGATTTCTTCATCAGTCAAACCGATGTCTTTCAGACGGTTGAAGCGCATACCGCTTGCCGAGTGGCAGGATAAGCAGTAGTTGGTGAAAATTTGAGCACCGCGCTGCAAGCTGACTTGGTCGCGCAGGTCAATCTCGACTTTTTCATAGTGTCCGCCACCGCTGGCGACGGCGGCACTCATAGGCACTGCCAATAACAAGGCAGCAAACCAGTTTTTCAGGGTATGTTTCATTTTCGCTGCCCTCATCAGATATTGGTTGCAAACAGGTAAGCACCCACTGCGGTAATACCGACATAAACAAAGAACATGATTTTTTGTTTAGTGGTGCTCATGGTTACGCGTTCCGGAACCGGTTTGTTTGTATCCAGTTTGGTATAGAACGGCATACCCAGGAAGAATGCAAAATAGACGACGGACAGAATGCGAGCAACCAAAGTACGGGTATCGGTTGCTACCATCGCACCCAAAATACCCAAACCGATAAAGGCAATGATGAACAGAACCAACGCAGTTTTGAAGATTGGGCCGCGATAGCGGACGGATTTCACTTCACCTTTATCCAACCAAGGCAACAGGGCAATCAGGACAACTGCCGCGCCCATACCGATTACACCCCAAACCTGAGTACCGAGGAATGAAGGAATCGCACGCAAAATGGCGTAGAACGGGGTGAAATACCATACCGGTGCAATGTGCGGCGGTGTTTTCAGCGCGTTTGCCGCATCAAAGTTCGGGGCTTCAAGGAAGTAGCCGCCGCCTTCGGGGGCGAAGAACAATACGGAGCAGAAAACAATCAGGAATACGACAACGCCCAAGATGTCTTTGACGGTGTAGTACGGATGGAAAGGAATGCCATCGAGCGGAACGCCGTTTTCATCTTTGAGTTTCTTGATTTCCACGCCGTCAGGGTTGTTCGAACCCACTTCGTGCAGGGCGATGATGTGTGCCACGACCAAACCGAGCAACACCAGCGGTACGGCAATAACGTGCAGTGCGAAGAAGCGGTTCAGGGTAACGTCAGAAACATTGAAGTCGCCGCGAATCCAAGTGGATAAATCAGGACCGATAACAGGGATGGCAGAGAACAGGTTAATAATCACCTGCGCGCCCCAGAAGGACATTTGACCCCAAGGCAGCAGATAACCCATAAAGGCTTCGGCCATCAATGCCAAGAAAATCAGGGAACCGAAAATCCACACCAATTCGCGCGGTTTTTTGTACGAGCCGTAAATCAGGCCGCGGAACATGTGCAGGTATACGACAATGAAGAAGAAAGATGCGCCTGTGGAGTGCATATAGCGGATAATCCAGCCGCCGGACACGTCGCGCATGATGTACTCTACTGCGGTAAAGGCAGCAGGCAGGTGATAGGCATTCAGGTTGCCGTCCGGTTTGTAGTTCATGGTCAGAAAGATACCGCTGACGATTTGAATCACGAGGACGAGCAGAGCCAAAGAGCCGAAGTAGTACCAGAAGTTGAAGTTCTTCGGCGCGTAGTATTGAGCTAAATGCTCATTCCACATTTTAGACAGAGGGAAACGAGCGTCCGTCCAGTCTAACAATGCTTTTGCTTTGCTATTGGTTTGGTTTGCCATAATTATCGTTCCTTATTTTTAGTCTTCGCCTACCAAGACTGTCGTATCGCTCAGATATTTGTAGGGCGGAACAACCAGGTTGGTCGGTGCAGGAACACCTTTATATACGCGACCTGCCATGTCGAATTTCGAACCGTGGCAAGGGCAGAAGAAACCGCCTTTCCAGTCTGCACCCAAATCCGCGGGGGCAACGTCGGGACGGTAGGTCGGCGAACAGCCCAAGTGGGTACAGATACCGATGGCTACAAGGATGTTCGGCTTAATCGAACGGGTCTCGTTTTTAGCATATTCGGGCTGTTGATCCGCATCGGAATTAGGGTCGGCAACCGCGCCGTTCAAACTTTTCAGGTCTTTGAGCTGCTGATCGGTACGGTTAACCACCCAAATCGGTTTACCTTGCCATTCGGCAGTCAACATTTGTCCGGATTCGATTTTGCTGACATCTATTTCGACGGGAGCACCTGCGGCCTTGGCTTTTTCCGACGGGAAAAAGCTTGCCACGAAAGGCGTAGCTACGCCCAAAGCCGCCACACCGCCCGCGCCGCACGTAGCCAGCGTCAGAAAGCGGCGGCGACCGCTATTGATTTCTTGATTATCCATTATTCAGTCGTCCTAAAATTTTGGGAATACCGAGCCATTAAACGATGTAATTCTACCTAGTTTACCGTGATACTCAAAGCATTATTTAAATTAAGGTAAATTTTCATGACGATTATCAAGGCTTAAGCGGGATTATCTTCGTCGAAATGACAGACTTCCAACTCAAAATGCTGTGCCACGGCTTCGCCCAGGGCGCGGATGCCGTAACGTTCCGTCGCATGGTGTCCCGCGCTGACAAACGCAACGCCTGTTTCATTGGCAAGGTGAAACTGGGCTTCCGAGATTTCTCCGGTCAAATAAGCATCGACACCTTCGTCTATGGTCGTCTGAAAAAATCCTTGCGCACCGCCGGTACACCATGCGATACGTTTGATTTCGCGAGACATATCGCCGACGGCTACGGGCTGCCGTCCCAACGCTGCAGCAATGTGTTGCAACCATTCAGCCAAAGTCTGAGGCGTTTTCAGACGACCTATATTCAACAGGTTCTGTTCGCCGAACTGCCTTTCGACTTCCCAACCCAACTTATCTGCAAGCTGCGCGTTGTTGCCCAACACAGGGTGTGCATCCAGCGGCAGGTGGTAGCCCGCCATATTGATTTGGTGTTGCAATAATGTTTCGATGCGCGCTTTTTTCCAGCCCGTAATCGTTACCGGCTCGCTTTTCCAAAACATCCCGTGATGCACCAAAAGCATGTCCGCGCCCTGCTCCGCAGCAAAATCGACCGCCGCCTTGCTTGCCGTTACCGATGTCGCTATTTTGCCGACTTCTGCCCTGCCCTCGACCTGCAAACCGTTGGGCGCATAGTCTTTGAACATGCCGACCTGCAACACCTCATCGCACCACGCCAAAATATCATTGCGTTTCGCCATATCATTCCTTTCAACACATAGCGGATTGAATTTCACAGGACAAAGCGAAGCAACGCCATCCCTGTTTCAAATCAATTCACCGCATTCATACAAAATCGGACGCACATTCTAACCGCAAACCCTGACGCGCCCCAATCCCCACGCCGTTCGACACGCGCCCGCATTTACACCCCGGCATGAAATATTTTAATATTGCCCGTTTCAAAAGGTCGTCTGAAAGCGTGAAAACCAATGGATTCCATCATCGAACTGCGCCATCTCAAAACCCTGCTGGCACTCGAAGAAACCGGCAGCGTATCCCTTGCCGCCAAGCGCGTCTTCCTGACCCAATCTGCCCTTTCGCACCAAATCCGCGCGCTTGAAAACTATTACGACACCCCCCTGTTTGAGCGCAAATCCACGCCCTTGCGTTTTACACCCGCCGGCGAACGCCTGTTGAGGCTCGCACGCGAACTCCTCCCGCAAGTTTCCGCCGCCGAGCGCGACCTCGCCCGCATCATCGAAGGCGAAGCAGGCGAATTGCGGCTAGCTGTCGAATGCCACACCTGTTTCGACTGGCTCATGCCCGCGATGGGCGAATTCCGCCCCATGTGGCCGCAAGTCGAATTGGACATCGTTTCCGGCTTTCAGGCAGATCCCGTCGGACTCCTGCTGCAACACCGCGCCGATCTCGCCATCGTATCCGAAGCCGAAAAACAAAACGGCATCAGCTTCCGCCCCCTGTTCGCCTACGAAATGGTCGGCATCTGCGCCCAAGACCACCCGCTTGCCGCCAAAACCGTTTGGGAGGCAGAAGACTTCATCGGCGAAACCCTCATTACCTATCCCGTTCCCGACGAAATGCTCGACCTGCCCAAAAAAATATTGTTACCCAAAGGCATCAACCCACCGCGCCGCCGCAGTGAACTGACCATCGCCATCATCCAACTCGTCGCCAGCAAACGCGGCATCGCCGCCCTGCCCTACTGGACCGTGATGCCCTATCTCGAAAAAGGCTACGTCGTCCACCGCCAAATCACCGCCAACGGCCTGCAAAGCGAACTCTACGCCGCCACACGCACCGAAGACGCCGACAAAAGCTATCTCGACAACTTCTGCCAAATCGTCCGCGAACGCAGCTTCGCCGACCTCCCCGGCTTGAGCGAACTGAAAATGCACGGGCACGATTGATGTTTTCTTGAAACACGGTGTTATATAGTGGATTAACTTTAAACCAGTACGGCGTTACCTCGCCTTGCCGTACTGGTTTAAAGTTAATCCACTATAAATTTAATCCACTATACAGTATCAAATCAATCCGACTTCAATATCAAAAGATCGTCTGAAAACCCAAATCTCAGGTTTTCAGACGACCTTTTTATTTCACAATGATAATTTGATTATCCTTCTTCAGGCAGCCTGATAATTTTTACCCGCTCAATGCGTTGACCGTCTTTTTCAACGACTTGGAAACGCCAGCCGTGGAAGTCGGCAAAATCGCCGACATCGGGAATGCTTTGCAGCTCTTCCATAATCAGTCCGGCGACAGTGTGGAAGTCGGCATCTTCTTCCTGCGGCGGGAGGTTGAGTTGCGGCGCGAGTTCGACGTATTCGAGCGAACCGTCCACAGTCAGGCTTTCATCGGCGTTTTCTTGAACGGCGGGTTCTTCTTGGCGCTCAAACTCTTCGGGGAATTCGCCGGCGATGGTTTCCAGCAGGTCTTTCATGGTAACCATGCCCAAAACTGCGCCGAATTCATCGACTACCAAAGCATAATCCGCGCTGCTTTGGCGGAACAGTTCAATCGCACCCAACGCGGTCGTACTGTCCGGCAGGACAAGCGGCTGGCGCAGGACGGCTTGGATATTGAGTTCGCCGGTTTCGAGCAGTTGGGCGAGCAGGTCTTTTTTGTTGATGTAGCCCAACGGTTCATCCACTCCGGCTTTACCGACGACAAGCAGGCGGCTGTACGGGGTGTTTTGCAGTTGGGCATGTTGCTCTTCACGGCTTTGAGAGATGTCCAAACGCTCAATGTCGCGACGCGGAATCATCACGCCGAGGATAGGGCGTTCGGCAAGCGTAAGGACGCTGCGTATCATGGATTTTTCGTTTTCTTCGAAATGCCCATCATCCTCTGCTTCATCGCCCGCTTTGGCAAGTACGCTTTCGCGTATGCCCATCATGCCCAAGACGTTCTCGGCGGTGCGTTTGCGCCACGAGCTGCTGATGTAGTCGTTTTTTCGGCTGTTGCGCTGCGAAATTTGGTTGAACGCTTCAATCAGGATGGAGAAGCCGATAGCGGCGTAGAGGTAGCCTTTCGGAATGTGAAAATGGAAGGCTTCGGCAATGAGGCTGAAACCGATCATCAGCAGGAAACCCAAGCAAAGCATGACGACGGTAGGATGCCTGTCCACAAACTCGGTCAGCGGTTTGCTGGCGGAAATCATGACGGTCATGGCAACGGCAACGGCGCCCATGGCGACGACGATGTGATCGACCATGGCGACGGCAGTGATGACTGAATCGATGGAAAATACCGCATCAAGAATCAGGATTTGGGCAACCACGCTCCAAAATCGCGCGTGTTTTTTCTGACTGTCGGCAACGGCAAACTGGTTATGCCCTTCGAGGCGTTCGTGCAGTTCGGTGGTGGCTTTGTAGAGCAGGAAGATACCGCCCGCGAGCATAATCATGTCTTTGCCGGAAACGTCCAACCCGCTGATGTGGAACAGCGGGCGCGTCAGGGTCATGATGTGTGCCATGAAGCCGAGCATGATGATGCGGATAACGACCGCAAGCCCCAGACCGGTAATACGCGCGCGGTCTCGTTGGGCGGGTTTGACTTTGTTCGCCAAAATGGCGACGAAAACGAGGTTGTCTATCCCCAAGACGACTTCGAGTACCAGAAGCGTGGCAAAGCCTATCCAAGTATGCGGCTCTGCCAACCAACTGAAATCCATGATTTTTGTATTCCTTTATGTTCAAACGCGAAAAGGCAGCCTGAAACGCTCAAGCTGCCTGATTCATATCGATACGCACGAAAAACGGCGGGCGGTCATGCTGCTCTGCTCTGGGTCTTTCATGTGTGCGTATGTCTCAAGTAAAAATAATGTAAATAGTTTAGCAGTTTGGAAGGCGGATGGCAAAAGGTCGTCTGAAAACTGGAATTTGCGTTTTCAGACGACCTGCCAAACCGCTTAAATAACCTGCTCTTTAGTTTTGGTCTCCGCGGCTTTATTCGTCATAAAACCGTCTATCGGCGCATAACCCACAAAATCTGCGTTTTCATCCATGATGACTACCCAATCTTTCGTGCGCCCGCTGGTCAGGGGCAGGAAGAACAAAGGCTTTCCGGAGGCAGATACTTTGGCTGATTTGACGATATCCGCTTCAGACATATTGCGGGCGGCAGCCAATTCGGACAACGGCTTCATCACGCGGCGGATTTTTTCGCGCTCGGCAGGGCCGTCGGGCAGCCACCAATTCGGCCGCATACTCGGCTCGATACCCTTCAGCGACAAACTCAGGCTTTCATTGCCTTCATCGACATTGGCAGCCTCGCGTACGCCTACGCGCTCTATACCGAACCAAGGCAGGGTTTTGAAGCCATCTTTGGCTTTTGCCAAATCCGCCTTATCGATTTCGGCGGCAGTCACAATATTGATACGGTCGCGCTCAAAAGCTGCGGCAACAGGACGGGCAAGGGATACGCTGTACAACCCGTAAATCAAAGCGGCAAGCTGGATCGCGCCGATTAAGGAAAAATCGACCACGCGCTCGCGCATTTTTTTCTTGGGGCTGGCAAGAATCAGGGTCAACAGCGGACCGCACACGATATCCACCGATACAACCAACTTATACAAATCCAAACCGCCGGTCAGTTCGGCATAGGGAAAGGGATACCAGACTTCAAAAACAAGCAGCGCCGCCAAGCCCGCCAGAACCAGACTGACAAGCAGATGCAGCGAGGCGCTTTTCACGGCGAAACGCCATCGCGAAACATGTTGAGTATTTTCCATAATGTTTGTCCGTAACGTAATTATTTGAAATATGATTTTTTGAAGACGTCATTATATCGGAATATAAAAGTTTTGCGGAAAACCAAATAAACATTTTTTTACATATCCCATGTTAAAATCCGCGTTTCTCAAATATTTCAATATGATGCTATGCATACTTCCGATATTGACACAGACGATACGGCTCACGAATACCACGCCGACAATCCCGACTTTCCTGCCAAAACCGTTGTAGCGACGCTATTTATCGGCGCGTTTTTCGGCTATCTCAACGACACGCTTTTAAATGTTGCGCTCACGCCGATTATGAAGGATTTTGGGGTCGACAAGACCACTGTCCAATGGCTGACGACGGGCTTTTTGCTGGTGATGGGCGCGTTCACGCCGATTACGGCGGGCGTGATTCAATGGTTTGAAACGCGCAAGATGGTGTTGTTTACGCAGGCGACGTTTCTGGCGGGTTCGCTGATTTGCGCGTTTGCGCCGACTTTCGGGATTCTGGTCGCGGGGCGGATGGTGCAGGCGGTGTCTGCCGCGTTTTTCGTGCCGCTCCTGTTTAACGGCATTTTGTCGATTTACCCTCCGAACAAACGCGGAACGGCGATGGGTGTGATTACCATGATGTTCACCGCCGCGCCTGCGATGGGGCCGACGCTGTCGGGCATCATCATCGACCACACGCATTGGCGTGTGCTGTTCGGCTTTACCGCGCCGTTTATGCTGGCGGCGATGGTGTTGGTGGGCAAGTATCTGACGGTCAATTTGAGTACCATCAGCCGTCCGAAGATTGATATTTTGTCTGCCGTGCTGTCGATTGCGGGCTTGGGCGGGCTGGTGTATGCGAGCAGTAATTTCGCCCGTCTGCCGCTGGCGGAATTTATCCTGCTGTTTGCAACTTCCGTCGCGCTGGTGGGCTGGTTCGCATACCGCCAGTCCCGCTTGGCGACACCGCTGCTGAACCTTCGGGCGTTTGAGTATAGGCAGTTCCGCCACTGCGTCGTGATTCTGGCGGGCGCAGTGTTCCTGTTTTTAGGCTTGGAACTGATGATGCCGATGTACACGCAGCAGGTACTGATGCTGACGGGTACGGCGACGGGGCTGATTCTGATGCCCGCGAGTATCGCCCAAGCGGTTGCCGCGCCTTTGTTCGGCAAACTGCTGGACAAGAAGGGCGGACGGTTTGTCGTGTTGCCCGCCACGGTGATGTTGACAGTGTCGCTGGCGGTGTTGTGGCTGTTTTTGCGGATTGACACGCAAGTCATGATGCTGACCGCCATGTTCACGCTGATGGCGGTGTCCGTGTCCGCCTGCGTAACGGGCGAAACCCACGGCTTGAACGCGCTGCCGAAAAAACTCAATCCCCACGGCGCGGCGATTCTGACCACCATCAACCCGATTGCCGGCGCGATTGGCGCGGCATTTTTCGTCGGCGCGACCAATATCGGCGAGAAACTGTCTTCCGCCGCCTCGCCGCAACAAGCCATGCTCGACGGCATCCATTTGGCGATGGGTAGCGCGTTGGTGTTGGGCGCGGTGATGGTGTTTTTCGCCATGCGCCTGAAGCGCCACGAACCAGACCAACAAGTTTGAACATAAGGTACTAAACGGGCATTTGAAAGAAGCCGCAAACAGCACAAAGAGGTCGTCTGAAAAAATGCAAAAAACGTCAGGACGACAGGTTATCTCTTGTTTTCTATACCGAAACCGCCCCAGTTTGCTATAATGCCCAGTTTCATCAAACCGCAATACCACACTTTAAAGGACAAAAAATGGGTTTTCTGCAAGGTAAAAAAATCCTGATCACCGGCATGATTTCCGAGCGTTCCATCGCTTACGGCATTGCCAAAGCCTGCCGCGAACAAGGCGCGGATTTGGCGTTCACCTACGTTGTTGACAAACTGGAAGAGCGCGTCCGCAAAATGGCCGCCGAATTGGGTTCCGAACTCGTATTCCGCTGCGATGTCGCCAGCGACGAAGAAATCAACCAAGTTTTCGCCGATTTGGGCAAACATTGGGACGGCTTGGACGGCCTCGTCCACTCCATCGGCTTCGCACCGAAAGAAGCCTTGAGCGGCGACTTCCTCGACAGCATCAGCCGCGAAGCGTTTAATACCGCACACGAAATTTCCGCATACAGCCTGCCCGCATTGGCAAAAGCCGCCCGTCCGATGATGCGCGGCAGAAACTCCGCCATCGTCGCCCTGAGCTACTTGGGCGCGGTTCGTGCGATTCCGAACTACAACGTCATGGGCATGGCCAAAGCCAGCCTCGAAGCAGGCATCCGCTTTACCGCCGCCTGCTTGGGCAAGGAAGGCATCCGCTGCAACGGCATTTCCGCCGGCCCGATTAAAACCCTCGCAGCCTCCGGCATTGCCGATTTCAGCAAACTTTTGGGACACGTCGCTTCCCACAACCCGCTCGGCCGCAACGTAACCATTGATGAAGTCGGCAATACCGCCGCCTTCCTGCTCTCCGAACTCTCTTCAGGCATTACCGGCGAAATCACTTACGTTGACGGCGGTTACAGCATCAACGCCCTGAACGACGAAGAGGCGTAATGATTTGTAATATTTTGTAGAAAAGACAACTTATTACACAAAAAACCGTCTGAATAAGTGGTGTAAAAAAGGTACACCGGCTATTTCAGGCGGTTCTTTTTTCGTATAAAAGGCGGCATATTTCGGGAATTTTGTCATAAAAACAAATTTTAACTTTTCTGAATTTTATTTAACGAATAAAACGATACCATGCCTGCCGGTTTGAAAAAGCCCGTCCGTCACTTCGGACGCACTTTTTTAAAAATTTCACTTTATTATCCACAAACATACAGGAGGACATTTATGTCTATTGCTTCAGAATTCAAACAGTTTATTATGCGCGGCAACGTTATCGACTTGGCAGTCGGTATGGTCGTCGGTACTGCGTTCAGCGGCATCGTTAAATCTTTGGTTGACGACGTAATCATGCCCCCTATCGGTCTGTTGATCGGCGGCGTTGACTTCTCCAACCTGTTCATCACCCTGAAAAACGGTGCGCAAGCGCCCGCAGAAGGCTATGCCAACTTGGCGGCAGCCCAGGCAGCCGGTGCCGTCACCCTGAACCTCGGCCTGTTCATCAACTCCGTTATCAGCTTCCTGATCATTGCTGCTGCGATTTTTGCCGTTATCAAAGCATTGAACTCCATGAAAAAAGCCGAAGCGCCTGTTGAAGAAGCACCTGCAGAGCCTAGCGAAGAAGTATTGCTGTTGCGCGAAATCCGCGACTCTCTGAACAAAAAATAATCTTTTGAAGATTTGAAATAAAAGGTCGTCTGAAACCGAATGTTTGGTTTCAGACGACCTTTTTGTATCCATTTCTTTTCTAAGACCTTTGCAAAATTCCCTAGAATCCCATAAATTCCCATCAAGATATTTATGTGCAAGAAATCACCTCGTTGTTTACACAATAGTTTGAGAAAAATAAGCCTGTAAAACCTCAAAAGGTGTATCACCTTTCAAGTCTTATGCGGCTTCACCTTATTATAAAAATTCACAAAGTGGCACAACTCCTTTTGCTAGTGTTCCAAATCCCTAAACAGAAACTATTATGTTTATGTTATATTTCTATCAAGATGCGGTTCACACACTCCGCCTTGCCGTTGGTCTGCGACCGGGCAATGCGAGTAAACTTTGATCGATGTTGTCCCTTCCTACAGGGTAGAAATCGCCTCAGGCTTGAAATCCCATAGGCACGATCCAATATAGCAAAAACAAAACTATTCTGAGTGCATCATAACCCCATCCGTTATGTACTAAAAAATTTATGGAGATTGACTATGGCTGACTACAAAAGCGATTACTTAAATTCTGTTCTGGAAAGTTACAGGATGAAACATATTGAAGAGCTAATCAATACATATCGCACCAAACGAAATGCAATTAAGCTATTTCTAAATAAACAATACGGCAGTCACATTTATGAGCCATTTAATTCAGGTTCATATAAAAAGCACACAGCTATCAATACCAAATTTGATTTGGATTTGGTCGTACCATTTAAACGCAATGCTTTTTCAACATTAGAAGACATGTTTGAAGATGTTTTTGAAAAATTAACTGAAAAATATCAGCATGAAACGACCATTAAAAAACAAGGTGTTTCGATTGGTTTGACTTTTAATGAAGAAGATGAAATTAATATTGATGTTGTCCCTGCAAGAGAGACAAGTCAAGATTCATTTCCATTAGAAAAAAACTTAAATTTACATAAAACACAAAGTGATGGATATCTTAAAACCAATATTCATGCTCAAATTGAACACATTAAAGCCAAAGAAAATGAAAGAAAAGTTATTCGCTTGCTAAAAATATGGAAAGCTTGTCATCAATATAAATACAAGTCTTTTTTTATTGAACTATTGGTAATTAAGGCTTATGAAAAATCATCTCCACAGGGTAACTTATGGGAACAATTTAAAACCGTTTTAAATTATATTATTGATAATGTTCAAAGCGAAAATTTTACACTCAAAGACCCTGGCAACAATAATAACGATTTGGCATTATCGCTAGATGATATTGAGAAAAATATGTTGGTTTTCAGATTAAAATCTATGTTAGAACAAATTGAATCAAATGAGAAGCAAATAGAGTTTTATCTTCCATTAAATGAAAAATTTGCCGAAGATAATAAAGATGAGAATAAGGCTTATGGTCTTAAAAGTTCAGTTTTAATTTCAACACCACCAGTTTCACAGAGATTTGGTTGATATGAAATTTTCGCAAATTGAATTAGAGCAAGCTATTCAATCCATTCCGTACATTCAAAATTTATCTGCTCTTCATTTTTCACAAGAGCAGGTAAGTTTTGACATTACTTTTGATTTTGAAGAATTAGATAAACCTATTGATTTTAATATTATCATTGATCAAGCCTACCCATTAAAAATCAGTGATAGTGAGTCTATTCGCTTTTATCTAAAAGATGATGAGTATAAACAATTTAGCCATGTAATGTTGAACAATGCAATTTGTTTTCATAATCAACATTGCATTACTTTTCACAAAAAATTACAGCAAGATTTCCAGGCAATCAAAAAATGGATTGTTCAATATATTATTCATCAAGAAAAAGATGAGCATTATGAGCATCTAATTACTCCAAATCATAGCTATAATGGAGCATATTTTTCCTTTCAGTTTACTGATGTTGATAAATCATTTTCTCAAAATGAGATTGGCATTGTTACTAATACTTACTTAACAAAATCAAAATATCAAGATAAGGATATGCACAATTATTTAGTGCAATCCTTTACACATAATATTACCAATAAAAATTGCCAATGGTCATCGTTTTACTCAAGCAAGGAAAATAATTTATTAGGAATTTATATCTTTATTGCTGAAAAACCAGCTATTTATGACAGATTTTCATTTTTAAATTGGCAAGAATTTAAATCCATATTGACTCAAGAAATATTAAGTGAGATTTGGAAAATTTCTTTTTCCATTCAACAAGAATTTATACCTATTTTTATTGGGTATTATATAAAAAATAAAAATATTCACTGGCAAGTTACCATGATTGATTTAAAAGACTTATTCTTTAAAAATAAAAATGGTATGTATGAGCTTTGCGACAAGCAAATAAACTGGGTTATTTCAAAAAACTCATCCTATCATTATTTTTTTGGAAGAGGTGCATTTCATCCAAATCTGACTAATAAAAAAGTGCTTATTATTGGATTAGGAGCAATTGGAAGTCAAGTTGCAAGGACACTTGTGCGTGGAGGTTGTACAGATATTACTATTGCCGATTATGATATTAAAGAACCAGAGAACATTTGTCGTTCGGAATATGATTTTATACCACCTTATGCCAATAAAACAGATGAATTAGCAGGTATTTTGTGGCATATCTCTCCTTTTGTTCAATTGAGCTCTATTCGTCATTTTGCAACAGAATGTATCAAATTTGATTTGTCATCAGAATATCTTAATTTTTTATCAGAGCAATTTTCAGAATTTGACTATATATTTGATTGTTCTACTGATGATGATTTAATGTATCTTACAGATAAGTTAGATTTAACCAGTACTATATTTAATTTATCCATAACCAATCATGCAAAAGTATTAGTATGTGGTATTTCACCCAATCATTACCGATTTATTAGGCATCAATTTGATACAATTTTAGAGAATGATGCTTTAGATTTATATAATCCTATTGGTTGTTGGAATCCAACTTTTAAAGCATCTTATAATGATATTGCTATTATGGTTCAGCTATCATTAAGAACAATTAACCTAATGATTCAAGAGAATAATTATCAACATTTTACTATTCAATATGATGATAATCTCAATTTAAATGTTGAGAGGTTTTAATGATTGTTAAAAAATATAAAAACCTTCAATTATGTTTTAAACGTCAACTCGTTGAAAAAATGACAAGAATAACAATTCATCATTATCCAAATGAATATGGTGGATTTCTTTTAGGTTGTTACGCTGATGATTTTACTAGATTGTATATTAAAGATTTTTTATTAGTTGATAAATATACCAGCTCATCTGTGGAATTTAGGCGTGAATTAAATTTAAAAATTCATAATTTTGAAAATATATTCCAAGAAACTGGATTATATTATATAGGTGAATGGCATAGCCATCCGAATGCATCAGCGTGGTATAGTTTGACAGATTTACAAGCAATGAATGATATTGTTTCTTGCGATACAGTTCAACTCTATAATCCAGTGCTGCTTATTTTGAGTATTTCTAGCAATAAATTATTAGATTTTAATTTCTTTATTTTTGATAACGGTAGGTTGGTTGTTTATGAATAATGTTAATTTATCAGCCTTGTTTCGTGGCATGCAAGGGCAAATGCAAAGCCAATTAAGTACTAATCGTGAATTTATTCATCATCCGGGGTCAAAAGGCGATGCCTTAGAAAATGCTTGGATTGAATGGTTGCAAAATTATTTACCGAATCGTTATAGTGTAGATAAGGCAATTGTTATTGATTATCATGGGAATACCAGTGATCAAATCGATGTTGTCATTTACGATAATTGGTTTACGCCATTTATTTTTAATCAAAATGGCTTTAAATACATTCCAGCCGAAGGGGTTTACGCTGTGTTTGAAGTTAAACCTGATATTCAGGGAAATGTAGGTGATATTAATTACGTTCAGTATGCAGGTCAAAAAATTGCCAGTGTCAGAAGATTAGACCGTACATCAACATCCATGATTAATTCTGGACAAAAGCTACCTGCCCGCCCATTGACAAAGATTATTGGTGGGATTTTAACCACCACTAATTCTTTTACGCACAGTAATAATGCTACCATTGAGAGACATATCAAATCTTTAACTGATTTAGAGGGAATTGATTTGGGCTGTATTGTGGACTACGGCAGCTTCTTTGTGCAATATCAAGGGGAAGAAGATATCAATGAGACAGCGGATTTTAGAAAACGAATCTGTGATTATTATCACAATCGAACTTTTCAATCATTAGTATTTAGTCAGCCTGAAAATTCATTAATCACTTTCTTTATGCAATTAACCCGTTATTTGCAACAAGCAATCGGAACAGTGCCTGCTATTGATTTACAAGCATATATGGATACGATCGGTGAAAAAATTGACAATGAAATTTAAACTAAATTTCTTGATTATTATCAGCCTTTTTATTCATAACAAATTGTTTTAAACAAAATCTCTTCAATCCAAATCCACTAACTTTTTAACTTAATGACTATCAACTTTACCGTTTACGCCGCGTCGTACAAACCGCGCACCACCCTGCCGATGGCGGCGATGCCTTTTTCCAGCGTTTCCGCATCCTGTGCGATGCTCATGCGGATGCACTCGCGGGCGTGCGGGTAATCCTGCGTGTCGATGCCGACGAAGAAATGTTCGCCCGGAATAATCAGCGTGTCTTCGGCTTTGAGCATTTCGTACAGGGTTTGCGATGAAACGGGCAGGTTTTCAAACCAGAGCCACAGGAAAATCGCGCCTTCGGGCTTGTGGATTTTCAGCGGATACGCGCCCAGCTCGCGCTTGAGCAGCGAGACGGCGGTTTGCGCCTGATTGCGGTAAAACGGCCGGATGACGTCGTCTGAAAGCTGTTTCAGACGGCCGTCCTGCAACAGGGGCGTTGCGATGGCTGCGCCGAAGCGTGTGGGCGACAGGTTCACAATCGCGTTCAGGCTGCTGACGGCTTTGACGACTTCGGGCGCGGCGACGATGATGCCGGTACGCACGCCCGGCAGGCCGACTTTGGAAAGGCTGAAGCAGAGGATGATGTTTTCGTGCCAATTCAGCGTCACGTCGCTGTAAATGATGTTGGGGAACGGCATTCCGTAGGCGTTGTCGATAATCAGCGGAATGCCGTGTTCTTGCGCCAAAGCGTCCAGTCGCGCCATTTCTCCGTCAGTCAGCACGTTGCCGGTCGGGTTGGTCGGGCGCGAACAGCAAATCGCACCGATTTTGCCCGCTTTGAGTTCGGGCAGGCTTTCCAGCGCGTCAAAGTCCACGCGGTATTTGAAGAAGCCTGCTTCGCCTTCGTGTTCGACAGCTTCGATTTTCGGTTTGACGGAAACGAAGTGCTGCCCTTCGACATGCACGTCGGCATAGCCGATGTATTCGGGCGCGAGCGGCAGCAGGATGGCTTTCTCTACGGAAAGGTCGTCTGAAACCTTGAATTTGCCGCCGAAGAGGTTGAAAAGATAGAAAAACGCGTTCTGCGAACCGTTGGTCAGCGCGATATTGTCGGCAGTCAGGTTCCAGCCGTATTCGCGGTTGAGGAAGGCGGTCAGCGCGTCAATCAGCGCGGCATCGCCTTGGGGGTTGGAGTAGTTGCCGATGTTCTCGACGGCGTGTTCCGCCGCCAGCTTGGAAAATACGTCGGCGAACACGGCGTTGACTTCGGAGATCCGCGCCGGATTACCGCCGCCGAGCATGTTGACGGGCTTGTCGCTTTTGAGCGCGTCGCCGAGGTCGTCCATAAGTTGCAGGATGCCGCTGTGTTGCGTGAATTTTTCGCCGAATACCGAGAACTGCATGATGACTCCGTGTAAATATGATTGGCGGGGATTATATCAGCTTGATATGGTGAGGGGTCGTCTGAAAATGAATGTGGCGGGTTTGACGCACCATTGTCCCAACATCGCAAGAATATGTGACGGCAATTCATCTGCCCTGCCCTCTTAAAAATTCAGACGACCTGATGAATCTCATCAGGTCGTCTGAAAATGTGAACGTCGGAAAAGGGAAAGAGATTTAGCGGATTTTCAGCGTACTCAATCCGATTAACACCAAGACGATGGTAATGATCCAGAAACGGACGACGACTTGGGTTTCCTTCCAGCCTTTTTGTTCGTAGTGATGATGGATGGGCGCCATCAGGAAGATGCGTTTTTTGGTTCTCTTATACCAGCCGACCTGAAGCATAACGGACACGGCTTCAACGACAAATAATCCACCCATAATGACGAGGACGAACTCTTGGCGGACGATGACGGCAACGGTACCGAGTGCCGCACCCAAAGCCAGCGCGCCGACGTCACCCATGAAGACTTGCGCGGGATAGGCGTTGAACCACAAAAATCCGAGACACGCTCCGCACATGGCGGTACAGAAAATCACGACTTCGTTCGCGCCTGCGACATAAGGCAGTTGCAGGTATTGGGCAAATTGGGCATGACCGCTGGCGTAGGCGAAGATGGCGAGGCCGGCGGCAACGAGGACGACGGGGAAGGCAGCAAGTCCGTCAAGACCGTCAGTCAGGTTGACGGCGTTGGAAGTGCCGACGATGGTCAGATAGGTCAGGACGACGAAGCCGAGCACGCCCAGCGGCAAGGCGACTTGTTTGAAGAAGGGGACGATGAGGATGTTGTTGGAGGAGTTTTCAGCAAGGAAGAACAGGGCAAGCGCGGCAATAATGGCGACGCTCGATTGCCACACCATTTTGAATTTGGCGGAAACACCGTTGGGGTCTTTATAGACGACTTTGCGCCAGTCGTCGTAAAACCCGAGCGCGCCCGTGGCGAGCAATACGCCCAAGAGAATCCAAATATACGGGTTTGCCCAGTTGCCCCACAACAGCGTGGATACGGTAATAGCGGTCAGAATCAGCGAACCGCCCATCGTCGGCGTACCGTTTTTGATGAGGTGGGTTTGCGGCCCGTCGGTGCGTACCGCCTGCCCGACTTTCAACTGCGTCAGTTTGCGGATGGTCCACGGACCGAGCAGCAGGGAAAACGCCAAAGCGGTCAAAGCTGCCATGACGGCGCGGAATGTGGTGTATTGAAAGACATTCAGACCGGTCAACCAGTTACTGAAATGTGCAAGCCATAAAAACATGGGGCTTCCTTTTGTTTTTGTTGTTACATTGGGCTTATTGCCCGTTTTAAATTTTGGTTTTGGGGTCGTCTGAAAAAATTTCAGACGACCTTTGTTGATTATCAAGCAGGTTATGACAGTCAGCGCCTGCTGAAGTTCACTCTCTATGCAGGCTTCTAGCGAACCCGTTTCCGTTGTTTAGAGAGATGGAAGCATTATTGAGTGGCAGCGTTCGCGTCTTTCTCAATCACGCAAATCGGATAATTTCGTACCAATCAGCAATAAGGCTTTTCATTTTCAGACGACCTCTTTATCGGTCAATGCCTCGACCACTTCTTCCATCTTCATAAAGCGCGAACCTTTCACCAATACGGTGGCGCGTTCGGGCAAATCGTGGCTCAACACTTGAATCAACGGGTCTTTGGCGGCGAACCACAAACCGTCCGCACCAAACGTTTCCGCCGCTTCGACGCTGTTGTCGCCGACAAAATAAGCCGCTTCGATGCCTTGGTCGCGGGCGTACGCGCCGACTTCGGCGTGCATGGCGGCGGCTTCGTCCTCGCCCAGTTCGCCCATATCGCCCATCACAAAAATGCGCGGCGCAGGCATGCGTGCCAACACGTCAATCGCAGCTTTCATGCTGTCGGGGTTCGCGTTGTAAGTATCGTCAATCAGGGTCGCGCCTTTGATACCTGCTTTGACGTTCAGACGACCTTTGATGTTACTGAAGCCTTTCAAACCTTCCGCCACATCGTCCAAACTCAAACCCGCAGCCAAAGCCAACGCAGTGGCAGCGGCGGCGTTGTGGACATTGTGGCGGCCGGGAACAGGAAGCACCACGGCGGCGCGCTCGTTGCTGCACACCAAATCAAATTCACACGACAAAGGTTTCAGCACGATATTTTCCGCGTGGACATCGCCGCTATCGACACCGAAAGTCCGCTGCTGATGACTTTGGGAGGCCGTCTGAAACACGGCGGCATGTTCGTCTTCGCACGGAATCAAAGCCAATCTGTCTTCGCCCAAGCCTTGATAAATCTCACTTTTCGCCTTGGCAATATCGAGCGTACCGTCAAAACCGCAGCCGACATGGGCGCGCAGGGCGTTGTTGACCAAAGCGGCATCGGGTTTGGCGATTTGCGTCAAAACCGCCAGTTCGCCAAAATGGTTCATGCCCATTTCGATCACGGCATAACGGTGTTTTTCGTTTAATTTCAACAAAGTCAGCGGCAGCCCGATATGGTTGTTGAAGTTGCCCGCCGTCGCCAACACGGCATCATCGCCGAAACGGCGGCGCAATACCGCAGCCAGCATCTCCTTCACCGTCGTCTTGCCGCCCGAACCGGTAATGCCGAACACAAACGGGTTCACATTCCCGCGCCACGCCTTCGCCAACGTTTGCAACGCGGCAAGCGTGTCATCGACTTTCAACGCGCCGTCCATTGCAGCGCAATCTTCGCGCGAAACCACAACCGCCGCCGCACCCGCAGCCAATACGTCTTTAACAAAATCATGCGCGTCAAACCGCTCGCCCGCCAAAGCAAAAAACACATCGCCCGCGCGAATGTCGCGGCTGTCGGTTACGATGCGCGAAACGGGTTTGTTTTCAGACGGCGTCGGAAGGTTGAGGGTTTGGCAGATGAAATTTAGGTCTAATGGTTTCATGGTTTCTTTCGTTTGTTTTTTTCAGACAGTTTTTTAACACTCAGCTACCAATTTTTCCGTACTCCTGATAATCGGAGAAACACAATACGATGGTTTTACCGTTTTTACGGTAAGGGTGGCAGAGGCTGTAATGACCGTCTTCCGCTTCATAGCGCATTTCCTGAGTTTGTCCGGCAAATACTTTTTGCAGGTATTCGCGCTCCTTCAAATTCGGAGAATAGACATAGTCCATTTTCTTGACCATCACTTTCTCACCATTTCGATCCATGACAAAATTATCATTACCTTCTACATTTTGATTGGCAGCAGGTACAGCTTCATTTTGACTGGCGGCAGGTACAGCTTCGCCACCCACGTTAAGGCGGGAATCGGCTGAAAAAGCCAGATAAACCGGTTTGTTGTCGATCTTATCCTGCACGATAATCATGGCAGATTTGAACGACAAATCGTCTTTAGCCATCAAATCAAGGATTTCTGACGATTTTTTAATATACGCCAAGTCGAAACGGTAATCTGTCAAGGCATCTATTTGAGCAGGATTGTCTTTGACGATGCGCTCCGACGATTGGGTTAAGATGTCGCGTTTTTGCCGAATAGTCAGGTAATTGCCGCCGAACAGCAACGCCGCCAAAATAGGAAATACCGCCAACAGCAGATATACGGTTTTCCTGCCGCCACGGACTTCTTCTTCCTGCCCGCGCTCGGCAATACGGGTCAGATTCAACATGATGTTCAACATCAACGTACCGCCCATCACAGCCAAAATCCCCAAAATACTCATCAGGAAAATTTCTGTAATGTGTTCACGGAACACCTTGAGTCCGAAGACTTGGATCAATATCAACGCGAACACCCAGTACACCAGCAGTGTCACTGCTACCATACCGATGATGTTCGTTGCCTTGACCAATTTTTTTGCGTTCATCTCTTCACTCTTTTTTCAGACGACCTATTTGTCCTGATTAATCAATGGATACGGATTAATCGCACCGCTTGGCAGATACACGCCGTAATGCAAATGGGCCGGCGTGGTTTTGGCATTGCCGGTTTTACCGACATAGCCGATGACCTGTCCTTCTTTCACGCGTTCATACAGGCGGACGCTGGCGAATTTGTTGAGGTGGGCATAGTAGTGCCATGCGCCCGGCCCTTGGATGCCGATGACTTTGCCACCCAATCGGTTGCGCCCGATTTTGGTGACGATACCGGGCGTCGTGCTGCGTATTGGTGTGTTTTTCTTAGCGAAAATATCCACACCTTCATGTCTGCGCCCCTGACTGCGCGCTGCGCCCCAAGTGTCGTCAAAACGTTTGCCTTTAACAGGATTGGGCAGACTTTGCGCCATCGGCGGTTCTTTCGTCCTCAGTTCGGCAATTTCGGCGTTCGGACGCGGCAGTTGTTTGGTGGTACAACCCGCAAATAAAATCATGGCTGCACTGATTAAAAGGGGTTTTGTCGGCATTTTCAGCATCAAATCGGTCTCCTCGTTTTTCAGACGACCTTTGAAATTTGAAATCAGGGTCGTCTGAAACAACTGTGATGGGTTTAATGGCTGACGTGCCGTAATGCGTGGGTTGTGTTGCTTTTATTTTGTGGGGGATAAACGTTTTCAGACGACCTTAAGGCTGCCGGGCCGTCTGAAAATTGATTACATTGTTGTCAAATTTATAGTGGAATCGATAAGTCGAATACGAAGTACAGCAAAACCTCTCTACCCTACGGTGACTCCACTCTGTCTGTATACACTCAAAAATTACTCTTCAATATCGACATATCCTAAATCGATCAGTGCCTGCTCTACATTTCCCACTGCCTCATCATCATCTTTGACCATCAGTAGGAAGGCATTTTCAGCATAACCAATGTCTATTAGCCGAAGCCCATGAGGCTTAAGTAATGCATCGTAAGCCTCTAAGACATAGTTACTATCATTGAACATTGCAAACATTTCCATCTCTTCACTCTCAAAAAGATCTTCCAATTCACCTTGATCATCCGGCACGGGAATACCTTCGTGAGCACAAAATTCTGCTAATGTACGTTTGCATACTTCGTCATCAATTCCTGTCGCATCTATTTCAATGCCTAGCTTTTGTATAGGATAAAACTTCCCTAATTTTAAATGCGGTTCTTTCCACTCCATATACTCCATAAATTGATGATCAGCATAATGCCATTCACCTGATTCGTGATACCAACCTAAATGCTTAAATAACCAATGACATACCAAATCCTCATCTTCAGCCGGAGGAGCTTTTGGTAAATCTTCACGGGTTAAGTAAGGGACGGCTGCAAGTAAAGCATTGAATAAAGGAGTATAACGTTGCATATTTTTGCCTATTAAAAGTGAGATGGAGTAATGTGTAATTTCCTATTTGCCAATGGCCTTAAGGAATTATCTGGAAAATATTTTTACCTGAGTTCTGCCAATGCTTTTTCTGCGATTTCAAAATCGGAGAAATGGTACTTCACGCCTTGTACATCCTGATAGTTTTCATGTCCTTTACCGGCAATCAGGATGATGTCGTTTGCCGCGGCGCGTTCGACTGCGTAACGGATGGCGGCGGCACGGTCGGCTTCGACGCATTCGGGCGCGGGCACGGCAGGCAGGATGTCGTTGATGATGTCTCGCGGATTTTCCAAGCGCGGGTTGTCGCTGGTTACGACGACTTTATCCGCCCCCTGTACGGCTGCTGCGCCCATCAGCGGGCGTTTGCCTCGGTCGCGGTTGCCGCCACAACCGAATACGCACCACAAAGCCGCACCCTGCGGTTTGATTTCCTGCAAGGTGGAGAGTGCTTTTTCCAATGCATCGGGCGTGTGGGCGTAATCGACGACAACCAAGGGCTTGCCGCTGTTCATGATGCAGTCCATGCGGCCTGAGGCGGGACGGATTTTTGCCAGCACATCCAATACTTTATTAAGCGGATAGCCGTTGGCGCAAAGCAAGGCGATGCAGGCGGCGAGGTTTTGCGCGTTGAACCGTCCGAGCAGGCGGGTACGGCAGCGGCCTTCGCCCCACGGGGTTTGGAATACGGCTTCCATGCCGTCTGAAGAGGCAGTGAAATGAACAATGCGGATGTCAGCGTGTTCGCTGAAGCCGTAGCCGTAAACGGCCAAATCAGGACAGTCTTTTTTCAGACGACCTGCGAGTTCTGCGCCATATTCGTCATCTACGTTGATGACGGCGTGTTTCAAGCCGTGCCAGTAAAACAGGCGCGACTTGATGGCGCCGTAGGCTTCCATCGTGCCGTGGTAGTCGAGGTGGTCTCGGGTGAGATTGGTAAAGATTGCGCTGCGGAATGGCACGCCGTTGACGCGCGATTGGTCAAGGCCGTGGCTGGAGACTTCCATCGCGGCGGCTGTTGCGCCCTGTTGACGGAAACGGTAGAGCAGGGTTTGGACATCGACGGGGGCGGGGGTGGTATGTGTGGTTTCTTCCAATGTGCCCCAAAAGCCGTTGCCGACCGTGCCGATAATGGCGGTTTTTTCGCCCAATAAATCGGCGGCTTGTGCCAGCCATTGTGTGATGGAGGTTTTGCCGTTGGTACCGGTTACACCCCAGACTTTGAGGTCGTCTGAAACGTTGCCGTAAACTTGCGCCGCCAACATGCCGGCACGGTGTTTCAAATCTTTGATGCCTTGATTGGGGACTTCCCATTCGGGATTCCACGCAAATTTGCCGTCGTCGTCCCAAAAAACGAAAGCCGCGCCGTTGGCAATGGCTGCGGGGATATAACTGCGGCCGTCCGTATATTCGCCCTGACAGGCAACGAAAATATCACCTTGTTTAATTTGACGGCTGTCTGAATGCAACAAACGCCCTGCTGAGTTTGCACACAGCAGAGGCGGAATGTTGGTTTCAGCTAAAGGGGTTAACTTGCTGAACATAAAATAATCTCGTTGATACTCGGATTAAGACGGTGTTTTGACGGCTGCAACATTGGTCAGAGGCTTGGTGGGGGAAACGCCCAAGATATTCAGGCTGCCGCCCATGACTTGTTTGAAGACCGGACCTGCCACTACGCCGCCGTAGTAACCATTGGCAGTCGGTTCGTCAATGGTTACCGCCACAATCACACGGGGATTTTTGGCAGGGGCAAAACCGATGAAAGTTGCGACGTGTTTGTTATCAACGTAACGTCCGTTGACCAACTTACGCGCCGTACCGGTTTTCGCGCCGACGTCGAAACCATCTACCGCACCTGCTGTACCCGTACCGCCAGGCTCGGTTACAGAAACCATCAAATCACGAACTTCACGCGCGGTCGAAGCTTTAATGACGCGTTTGCCTTTTGGCGCAACCGCCTGTTTCTCAAAGCTGACCGGCAACAATTCGCCGTCGTGTGTCAACATGGTATAAGCACGCGCCAATTGCAGCAGGCTCAATTGCAAGCCGTAACCGAAAGACATGGTTGCCTGTTCAATCGGCTGCCATCTGCGCCAGCTTCTCAAAAGACCGGCCGTCTCACCTGGGAAACCGGAGTGCATCCGCACGCCCACACCCAAATCATGATAAAAATCATACATTTCTTTAGGTGTGAATTTTGCAGACAGTTTGCTGGTACCGACGTTGGAAGATTTTTGCATAATGCCGCGCACATCCAAAGTAGGATACACATGGGTATCGCGCACGGTAGCGGGACCGATTTTATAAGGCATGGTGTTAAAACGATCAGCCACACCGACTTTGCCGGAATCCAATGCTTTGGCAATCGTAAACGGCTTCATGGCAGAACCCGGCTCAATCATATCGGTAACGGCTCGATTGCGGCGCTGTTCGCTATCGGCGCTGCCTGGTTGGTTGGGATCATAGGCAGGGCTGTTAACTAAAGCCAAGATTTCGCCGGTTTGCGCATCCAATACTACCACCGTACCTGCTTTGGCTTTGTGATAAGCCACTGCTTTATTCAGCTCATCATAGGCAAGTGTTTGAATACGTTGATCCAAAGACAAAACCATGTCCTGCCCGTTTTTCGGATCGCTGTTGCGCGGAGAATCCAAACTATCGACGATATTGCCTTTATTGTCGCGCAAAACCACTTTCGCACCGTCCGCACCATGCAGACTGTCTTCTCGCGACAATTCCAAGCCTTCCTGTCCTTTGCCGTCGATATTGGTGAAACCGATAACGTGTGCGAACAGGTTGCCCATCGGATAATGGCGTTTCAGCTCTTTTTGGAATGCCAAGCCTTTAATGCCCAAAGCTTTAATTTCTTCCGCTTTTTCTTGGCTGAGTTGACGCTTCAGATAAATAAAATCTTTATCTTTTTTCGCCAATTTTTCCTGCAATGCCTCAACAGGCAGCTCAACAATAGCCGCCAACTTAGCCATCTGTTCGGCAGTCGGCATTTCTTCCATACCGGAAGGCATGGCATACAAAGATTCAGTCGGTGCACTCAACGCCAAAGTCGCGCCGTTACGGTCCGTAATCATGCCGCGCGACGCAGGTAAAGTCAGGGTACGGACAAAACGCTGATCGCCCTGATTTTTCAAAAATTCATGCTGCGTGGTTTGCAAATAGATGCCGCGAGCCAGCAGTCCGACAAACGCAGCCGCAATCAGCCACAACACCAAAGAAATCCGCCCATCACTGGTGATGGGTTTTTTAGCTTTGGCTGCCTTGGGCAGCATGCTCGGTTTATATTCGTTTTTAATCAACATCTTAACATCTCAATTCATAATCACCCGAACCGTGTCTTTATCTAACGGTACCAATTTGCAGTACCGGATAAGCCGGCTATATTATTTTTTTCGTTCCACCATCACGGTATTATCCGCGCCGGGCGGTTTGAGGCGTTGCTTCTCAGCCGCCACCTTAATCAGCTTGTGGTTCGCCAGCCGCGCCTGATCCAATTTCAAGCGTGCATAGTCCTGATCAAGCTTGATTTCCTGCTTTTGCGCTTTATCCAAAGCGATGAAGTGCAAACGCGATTGGTCTTGCACAGTGACCACCGCAAAAGCAGATACCGATACCAAGACCAACAAAAGGATATTTAATTTATTCATTATTTTCAGACGACCTCAATCTGTTTGTTCCGAGGACACCTGCCCCACATAATGCTTATTCTGTAATCTCACCGCCCGTCCGCTCTGCCACGCGTAAAACTGCGCTGCGCGCCCGCGGATTGGAGACGGTTTCCTCAACACCCGGCTTTATCGCCTTTCCCACCGCCTTTAACGGCGGCAGAGGCAAATCCGCTTCTTTTACTGCCGCCCAACGCGGTAAAGGAGGATGTTGCGAATACTTTTTGACAAACTGTTTTACGAGGCGGTCTTCAAGCGAATGGAACGCGATAACCGCCAAACGCCCGCCTTGTTTCAGACGACCCATCACTTGCGGCAGAACCGCCTCTACCTCTTCGAGCTCGCGGTTAATAAAGATGCGAACTGCCTGGAAGGTGCGCGTCGCAGGGTCTTGCCCCCGCTCACGAGTACGGACGTTTTGCGCCACGAGCTGCGCCAGCTTGCGGGTTGTATCGATCGGACTTTCTGTCCGTTGCGCAACAATGGCGCGCGCAATCTGGCGACTAAACCGCTCTTCACCATAATTCTTGATAACCTCGTGCAAATCCTGTTCTGATGCTGTTGCAATCCATTCTGCAGCGGACATTCCCCGCGTCGGATCCATGCGCATATCCAAAGGTGCATCAAAACGGAAACTGAAACCCCGTGCGCCGTCATCTATCTGCGGGGACGAAATCCCCAAATCAAACAACGCACCATCTATTTCTTCAATACCCAGCTTATCCAGGGTCGTCTGAAAACTGGAAAACCCGTCATGGACTACCGTAACGCGCCCATCCTGCTCGGCCAGCTTTTGCGCCGCCTCAATCGCTTGCGGGTCTTTATCGAACACAATCAGACGACCTTGACTGCCCAGACGGGACAAAATCAATCGGGAGTGCCCTCCCCTGCCAAACGTCCCATCCACATAAATACCGTCTTCACGAACCGCCAGAGCATCAACCGCCTCATTTAACAAAACGGTGATATGTTGATATTCAGCATTACTCACAATTGCAAATCCGTCTGACTTAATTGGAATGCCAACTCTTCAGGATCATCATCCAAAGCCTGAGTCATTTCAGCTTCCCATTGATCACGGCCCCACAATTCCAAACGGTTGGCGCGACCGACCAAGGTAACGTCTTTTTCAAAATCCACCCGTTTGCGCAGATTGGCAGGAATCAGTACGCGGCCGGCGCTGTCCCATTCCAGCGTATCCGCATTGTGCAGCAGCAGATTTTGATAACGCTGCAACATCGGATTTCCTGCCGTTTTCAGGTGCAAAAGCTGCTCGGCAACCTTTGCCCATTCAGCCTCCGGATACATCAGCAATTTTTGACGGGAATCCAAAGTAACCACAATCGACGGCGTATAATGGCGCAGCAAAATATCGCGGAACTTGGCAGGAATTGCCAACCGCCCTTTGCTGTCAATACTCAATTCGTGAGCGCCACCAAACACAATTTCGTCCTAATCGGTTTAAATCGGAATTTTTTGGGCAATGCAGACACTTTTACCCACATCGCCCCACTAGCCCACACTATAAAAAATTTTAACGCCTCGGTCAAATCGCCTTACTCTAAAATCCCAGTACATATGCAACAACAAAATCATTAAAAAACAGTATTTTAACCAAACAAGCAAACAAGCCGAACCACCCATTTTACCCGATTTGGTTTTTAAAAACACAATATGTAGTATTAAAAATATTATTTAGACACAACATATGGTATAAAAAAATGAAAAAACGCCCCTTTTCCGTTCACGTTATAATAGACAAATAAATTCATAAATTTTACATTATCTAACAATTATGAAGGCACACCTCCCCCTCCCCTCCCCTGCCGCGCAAGCCTCAAGTTCCAAACTATTCGAAATCATCAAACAGGAAATAAAAGCCCAAAATAACTGGATTCCTTTCTCACGATTTATGGAGCTTGCACTCTACACACCCGAATACGGCTACTACACCGGAGGCAGCCACAAAATCGGCACAGACGGCGATTTCATCACCGCCCCCACCCTCACCCCATTATTCGGACAAACCCTCGCCCGACAACTTGCCGAACTACTCCCGCAAACCGCCGGCAACATCTACGAATTCGGCGCAGGTACAGGACATCTCGCCGCCACCCTATTGAAAAGCCTTTCAGACGACCTCAAGCATTACTACATCATCGAACTCTCTCCCGAGCTTGCCGAACGCCAACGTCAATTCATCGCCGAACACACCCCCCCGCAACTGGCACAAAAAGTCATACACCTGACCGAACTGCCCGAATCCTTCGACGGCATCATCATCGGCAATGAAGTCCTAGATGCTATGCCCATTGAAATCATCCGCCGCACCCAAAACACCTTTCAACACATCGGCGTCTCCATCAACCCCGACGGACAGCTTGAACAAAGCCCGCAATCTTTGAAACAACCCGACCTCCTGCGTTTAGCCGCCACCTATTTTCCCGAAACCGAACACCCCTACACCAGCGAGCTACACCCCGCCCAATACGCCTTTATTCTCACCCTTGCGCAGAAAATCAGGCGTGGCGGCATGATATTTATCGACTACGGTTTTGACGCCGCCCAGTATTACCACCCGCAACGCGACGAAGGCACGCTCATCGCCCACTACCGCCACCACACCGTTCACGACCCGTTTTTCCATATCGGTCTGACCGATCTGACCGCACACGTCAACTTTACCGACATTGCCCAAGCAGGCACCGACGGCGGACTAGACCTCATCGGCTACCTGCCCCAATCTCATTTCCTATTCAACCTAGGCATTACCGACCTGTTGGCACAAACCGCCCCACCAGGTACGGCAGACTACCTCCGTGTCAGCACCGCCGTACAAAAACTGACCGACCAACACGAAATGGGCGAACTCTTCAAAGTCATCGCCTTTGGCAAAAACATCGACATCGACTGGACAGGTTTCCGCTTCGGTGACATCTGCCACAAACTTTGAAATCTCCCACCTCAAACCATCCTCCGAACACATAGGTCGTCTGAAACACCGTTTCAGACGACCTCATCCATGTTTTATTCCATTAAAAAACAAAAACAAAACATAAAGTACAAAATAAAACTTGCCAAAAACTCAAAACAACATATAATAGCGACTTCACGAAACGGCGAATTAGCTCAGTCGGTTAGAGCAGAGGAATCATAATCCTTGTGTCCGGGGTTCGAGTCCCTGATTCGCCACCAAATTTCGGGGGTATAGCTCAGTTGGTAGAGCGCTTGCATGGCATGCAAGAGGTCAGCGGTTCGATCCCGCTTACCTCCACCAGATAAAAAAGACCTTGTTTAAAACAAGGTCTTTTTTATATTTATTGGCTCTATCATGGATTGAGACCTTTGCAAAAAAGCCTTTCCCCCAACAGCCGAAACCCAAACACAGGTTTTCGGCTGTTTTCGCCCCTAATTGCTCCTGATTTTACCCAAATGCCCCCTTAATCCTCCCCGGATACCCGATAATCAGGCATCCGGGCCGCCTTTTAGGCAGCAACAGGCACACTTAGCCTGTTAGCCGCTTTCAACAGGTTTAAACACATCGCCTTCAGATGGCTTTGCGCACTCACTTTGAGCAGACCAAAATAGGCTGCCCGGGCGTAGCGGAATTTACGGTGCAGCGTACCGAAGCTCTGTTTGACCACATAACGGGTCTTCGACAAATACCGGTTACGTTTGGTTTGCGCTTCCGTCAGCGGACGGTTGCGGTGGGCTTTGCGCATAATGCCGTCTAACAACTGATGCTCTTTCAGATGTTGCCGGTTTTCCTTACTGTCGTAGCCTTTGTCGGCATAGACGGTCGTGCCTTCGGCAATACCTTCCAACAAAGGGGACAGATGGTTGCACTCATGGACATTGGCGGGGGTGATGTGCAGTTTCTCGATATAGCCTTCCTCATCGGTACGGGTATGTTGTTTGTAACCGAGTTTGTAGAGGCCGTTTTTCTTTGTCCAGCGGGCATCTTTGTCTTTACTCGGTGTGGTTTGGCCGCTGACTTGTCCTTCTTCATCGACTTCTATGGCCTGACGCTGTTTGCTGCCGGCGGTCTGAATAATGGTGGCGTCAACGACGGCGGCGGATGCTTTCTCTACTTTTAGGTTTTTTTTCGGCCAGTTGGCAGTTAATCAGTTTGAGCAATTCGGACAGGGTGTTGTCTTGCGCCAGCCAGTTGCGGTAGCGGCATAAGGTGCTGTAATCGGGGATGTTCAGTTCGTCAAAACGGCAAAACAGGTTGAAGTCGATACGGGTGATGAGGCTGTGTTCGAGTTCGGGATCGGAGAGGCTGTGCCATTGTCCGAGCAGGACGGCTTTGAACATGGACAACAGGGGATAGGCGGGACGGCCGCGGTGGTCTCGGAGGTAACGGGTTCTTTGACGGTTCAGATACTGTTCGATCGGTTGCCAATCAATCACCTGATCCAACTTCAATAGTGGGAAGCGGTTGATGTGTTTGGCAATCATGGCTTGTGCGGTTTGCTGGAAGAAGGTGCTCATGGAAAATCCCCTAAATGTCTTGATGGGAATTTAGGGGATTTAGGGGAATTTTGCAAAGGTCTCGGATTAACAGCAGGACCTACATTCCCAGCAATCAATTTTCTAAGTACCAAATACAAAAAACAGATTGGCCTCACACCCCCTCTCTGTTCACAACGTCATCACTTTCCCTTTATTTTCAAGAGGCTGCCATGATGCAATTATCTTGGCAGCCTCTTATATCGTAGTGCTAACTTGTTCTGTTTTACATGAAGTTATGGACACATTCTAACGACATTACTTGACCTTCATAGATACGGACTCAAGGTTTGGCGCAAAATTTCCATATCCGTAATCTTCGTAATGTTTGCCTCACCCAGACGATTCAATCCGATAAAGCGCATAACGCCGCCACTCACTTTTTTATCATGACTCATGTGTTCTATCCATTTTTCAAATTCAAACTTCGGCGGTGCCGATGGTAATTTTGCGGCCTCAAACAATGCTGCAATACGAAGCGTATCTGCCTCATGAATTTTACCCAGTTTCTCGGATAACCGTCCCGCCAACACACATCCCGCGGCTACTGCTTCACCATGCAGCCACACGCCATAACCCATTTCTGCTTCGATAGCATGCCCAAAAGTATGCCCCAGATTCAACCATGCACGAATCCCTTGTTCTGTCTCATCTTGAGCCACAATCTCAGCTTTCATTTTGCAACAATGGTACACAGCCTGCGCAAGTTTCTCCTGATCCTGCATCATTAAATCGGTCATGTGCTGCTCTAACCACTCAAAAAACTCAATATCACCAAGCGCGCCGTATTTAATGACCTCTGCCATACCGGCAGATAATTCGCGTTGCGGAAGCGTTTTAAGCGTAGATAAGTCCGCCAGTACAGCCTTAGGTTGATAAAACGCGCCTATCATGTTTTTCCCAAGAGGATGGTTGATTGCTGTCTTACCGCCAACTGAGGAATCGACTTGACTTAACAATGTAGTCGGCACTTGGATAAATGGGGCGCCACGCTGATAAGTTGCCGCCGCAAAACCAACCATATCGCCAATGACCCCTCCTCCCAATGCGATCAAGGTCGTTTTGCGCTCTGCCCTATTTTGCATTAAACCGTCAAAAATAAGATTGAGCGTTTGCCAATTTTTATATTCTTCCCCATCAGGCAGAATAATACTGAAACTGGGAATACCTAATCTATCCAAGGTCGTCTGAAAAGATCCTAGATATAAGGGCGCAATCGTCTCATTCGTAACAATAGCCACTTTATTACTTAAATATGGCTTTAATAAAACATCAGCTTGTTCAATAAGATGATTCCCGATAAAAATAGGATACTGATGGGAGGGAGTTTGGACGGTCAGGGTACGCATTTTGATTCCTTGTTAATCTTTAGTTGCCGACTCTCATTGAGGGTCGTCTGAAAACCTATATCGCTACTCACTGATAACAAATCTATTATCGATTTAACGCCTCAAACAACCGTTTCACCGTTTTTGCACAGCTGTCGGACTCGATCACAATGTGCGCAGTATTTCGATATAAAGGATCACGGGCATTATAGAGCTCTTGCAACTTAGCAAGCGGGTTCTCTACCTGCAACAAAGGGCGGCTGCTGTCATAACGGGTCCGCTCTAACAGAACTTCAGGCGAGGCATGAAGATACACGACCGTACCATTTCGTCGCATATTTTGCCTATTTTCCTCACGCAAAACCGACCCTCCTCCTGTTGATAAAATAATATCCTTCATCGCAGTCAATTTCTTGAGCATAGCAGTCTCTCGATTGCGAAACCCTTGCTCACCCTCCATCTCAAAGATGATGGGGATAGAGACACCTGATGCCGTACAAATCTCATGATCACTATCATAAAACGGACGATCCAACATTTGGGCAATATACCGCCCCAAAGTGGTTTTGCCTGCACCCATCAAGCCAATTAATATTAAATTACCGTTGATTTTTTCCATAAAAAGCATTTTATACGATACTCAGCATTATTTGTGCCACCCTTCCAAACTCGTGTCTGCAAACACCATACTTCGATTTTTAATCCGTTGATTCTAATTGTTTTTAATTTCAGACTTCTAAAAGTCTTTGGCTATTATATTTGACACACAAATCCCGACTATCAAATTGAATAAATAAAAACCGGGCAGATATCCAAAAGACATCTACCCGGTTTTATTGCATCACTTAATAACGCAAATTACTACCCACGCCATCCATAATGCGAGGCGTTATGAAAATCAACAATTCGCGTCGTTCTTCTTTCTTGGCTCGTGATTTAAACAAGTTTCCTACTACAGGAATATCACCAAGCAATGGAACTTTATTAATGGTATCGCTATTGTCCTCTTCATAGATACCACCAACGATCAAAGTGCCACCATCTTCAACCATAGCCTGAGTATTCAAGTTCTTAGTCTGAATACACTTGGTTATCAAAGAATCTACAGTACAGTCGACCGGAGTATCTTTAGTGATCTTAACGGTCATAATAATTTGACCATCCGGAGTTACATTAGGAGTAACTGTCAGACCCAAAACCGCTTTTTTGAATGAAACCGAAGTCGCACCGCTTGAAGAAGCTTCTTGGTAAGGAATTTCGGTACCGGATTCAATCGTAGCTTCTCGACGATCCTGAGTCAGAACGCGAGGATTAGAAATGGTTTTGCTCTTACCAGTTGCTTCAGAAGCAGAGATTTCCAAACCTAATGCACCAGATGACAAGGCTCGTACTAAAGCGATACTGTTCGTCGCCGCTGTAGCAGGCAAACTTACGTTAGGCTGCAAAGACCAAGTTGGATAAGCAGACTCTCCGCGGAACACTGAGGCGTTAGTATTGTGGTTATTCTGAGCAGCTGACCAATCATTGCCCCAAGAGTTTCTTCCTCTTGCACCAGCAGCACCAAACTTAACGCCCAAATCGCGTGAGAATCCATCTTTTGCTTCTACAATGCGCGCTTCAACCATAACTTGACGTGTAGGAACATCCAACTCATCAATCAATTTACGGAATTTCTCGATGACGTTCCGATTATCTGTAACAATCAAGGTATTCGTTGCGGGGTCAATCAAAGCACTGCCTCGGCCGCTCAACAAGGTATTGCGACCATTGGAATTGCTACTTCCATTATCTTCCAAACGAAGGATTTTGCGGAACTCCTCCACATTTTTATATTTCAATTGGAAGGTTTGCGAATACAAAGGACCAAGCTCTGCAATTTCTTTTTCTGCTTGCAAGAAGGCCTTATCCTTCGCCAACAATTCATCACGTGGAGCAATATTGATGATATTACCTTGACGACGCATATCCAAATTACGGGCTTGCATTACCAAGTCCAATGCCTGATCCCAAGGCACATCCTTGAGGGATAAAGTCATCTTACCATTTACCGTATCGCTAGCCACAATATTGACGCCTGACTCTTTTGCAAGAATCTGCAGAATAGTACGAACTTCAACATCTTGGAAATCTAGAGAAATTTTACGACCATTGAAAGATTTATTTGCATTACCACCATTCAAACCACGTGACTCCGTATCAGCGGCTTTAGGTAAAATTTCAAAAGTAAAATGCCCTGCTGCCGGCTTAGTACGAACTTCCCAGTTTGCACTATTTCGAATAATCAGCTGAGTATCATTACCGATGCGTTTTAAAGTGATATTTTTTACCGGCGTATTAAAATCACCTACATCCAAACTACGTTGTGTTTGTGTTGGCAACGGATAGTTTTTCAATGTAATGATGACACGATCACGCTGTTGTTTAATATCAGGCTGTCCAGTAAAAGTCGGAACGCTTAATTCAACAACACCTGAATTGCGCGAGCCCTTACGGAAGTCGATATTAGCGGAATTAGCGACTTGCTTTGCTTTTTCTGACGGAACAGAATCCTGCATAGAAGGTTTATTATTTGATACAGACATTGCAGAATTTCGGTCAGCTGACTCACTAACAAAAACCCAAACTTCATTACCATGAATTTCAGTATTATATTGGGCAGTTTTATTCAAACCCAACACAATACGGGAACGGTCATTATTTTGTGCCGCCGTAATCTGATTTAATAACGGGTCAGCATACTCCAATACTGATTGAGGCAATCGAATAGTAGTGTTAGCAAAATCAAGTGCAATTCTAGCTGGAGCCGAAGTAACAAAACCGCTCGGACTGGTTACATCACGATCAAAACGGATTTTGATAATTTTTTGACTATCAGGAAGAGTAGATACATTAATATCAGTAATATTACCTGCAAAAGCAGTTTGCACAGCCATGGCTACGCCAATACTGGCAAAAAATTTTGTCATGTGCTTAGTTTTCATAAAGTGAGACCCCTTAATTAATTTGGAATTGCGGCAGATTCGCTTCGAGATTCAGCTGTCGAAGCACCACTTGAACCTTCATCTGACTGTGTACTTAACGGCAATTCAGCCTTTCGATATATCCAGTTACCAGAACTGTCTTCTATTAATTCAGTCAAAGTAATTTTATCTTCAGTAATCGTTTGGATTTTACCGTAATTTTGACCGATATAGTTGCCCGGCATAACGGTATAAACATGTCCATTTACATCGATAAAGCCAGATGTCTTGTTATTACCACGCAGAATACCGACATAACGCATATTTTCCAAACTAAATGCTTCCAATGTCTCTTTCTGACGATTCAAATTAGGAGCATTATTCCCCTTGGGTGCATTTTCCAAACGTCGATAGTCAAACGCATTCAACCCATTATATGCTGGAGGAGTATATGCAACTGGCGGAGTAATCGTCGGTGCTTGAAATGGAGTAACCTTAACTTTAGCTTCATCTTGCGTCTGTTTTATCCACATATTTAAATCATCATGAGTGGGGGAACATGCTGCTAAAGACAAAACACCTACGAGTAAGATAGTATTTTTCATGATTTCCCTAATAACTTTTATTTATTGTCAACTTCAGCACCATTCTGCGCATCACTTCCGTTAGCCTGTGCCTCCTTCTGTTTGGCTGCAAGCTCGGCAGCAACTTCTTCTGCAGGACGAGCCTTATAAGTTGTTGCAGTGGCACTCAGTGTCAAAATATCACTTTTGCCCTCTTTACCACTTTTTCCGTCTGCTGCTTGGGAGAGCTTCAGAGATTCCAAAGTAATGATTCGCGATAAACCTCCGACATCACGAGCAAACTGGCTAATCTGATTATGCTTACCCGTAATGGAAATTTCATAGGGTAACTTTTGAATTGGACCATCATTAACCGGAGCTTGAGGCACAACACTATCCAACCGCAAACCATTAGCGGATCCAGCCTGATGCAATTCTTGGATTAAATTAGGAATTTCGGCATCTGTCGGCAGTTGTTTCAACAAAACATCAAAAGCTGAACGGATAGACGCCAACTCCTCCTGAAGATTATGCAAATTAACAGCCTCAATACTTTTTTTCGTATATGTTTCCTTTAGTTCGGCTTCTTTAGCTTCCTGCGTAGAAAGTGTTTCGAGTTGCTCTTTGAAAATACCAACATATCCTATTGCCAAGACCCCCGCTATTGCCAACCCTGCGATAAATAACTTAGCAGGCATATTTAACAAATAGAGGTTTTGGATATCAATATTTTTTGCTTTACTTACAGACATTTATTTTACCTCTTGCTTCTGTTCGCCAGTTTCAGTCGTGTTCGCGGCTGGATTTTGTACGGGTACTGATGGATGACCTGAATTATTCAACAAAACCTTCAGAGTAAATTCTTGATAATTATCAATTTTCTTAATACTCAAAAGTTCTGGTTGAGCAAAAACCCCGGTACTTGGTAAAGAACGCATAAACATTGCGATCTTATTATCACTACTTGCTCGACCCGTAATTTTGTAAGATGTCGAACTTTCTGCTTCCAACGCTGTCAGATAAGAGTTATCGGGAGTAACTACATTTAAGCTGTCGATGATATAGGCAGCCTGTGAACGTTTTTCCTGTAACTCTTCTACTTTTTGTTTTTTTGATAGGAAATTTTCTTTTTCTTGTTGCAGTTTTAGAATTTCTCCCAAAGCTTTATCCAGCTTTTCAATTTCCTTCCCTAGAAGGGCATTACGGTCTTCCTGCCTGCTGATTGCATTATTAATTGTCAAATATGTCAACACAAGCAGACCTGCACCTATCAATAAAGCCGAAAGCATTAATACTTTAAATTGTTGCTTTTTGCGCTGTTTGATTTCTTCCCTATAAGGAAGAAGGTTAATTTTAACAAATTCGATCATATTACAGTCCCCTTAATGCTAATCCGAATGCTAATGTTAAAGACGGTGCATCAATTTGCAGCTGTGGCAAATCAATTTTATTGTTTCGTTCAGCATATAAAACCGGGTGAATACACTGTGTCGCAGTATTGGTTTGAGAAAAAATACTTTCCGCCAATCCGGCCTGTTGCGATGCAAACCCAGTTAATAAAATATGTTTAATGTTTGAGAAGGTCTCTGTTGTCTGCGTAGTGTAGTAAAACTGCAATACACGTTGGATTTCTTGCGCTACCTGAACGTTAAAGCGATCTGCGACTTGGGTCTGATAATCAGATGGTTTGCTGGATGAAGCTATCATCTGCGCCGCTTTTTCTTCTGTCACTTGATAAGTACGCTGAATCAGTTGATTCAACTGTTCCGTACTGACAGGAGTCTCTTGTTTATACAAAATCTGTCCGTTTTGCATCACCAATGCGTACATTTGGGTAGCATGAATGCCAAATACGGCAACTTTTTCATTAGTCAATTCAGGTGCATGATTATTAATCCAAAAAGCATAGGCATTTCTCTGAGCCAAAAGATCCAAATCTAAGGCAGACAGATCAAGTCCTGCATTTTCAAACATTTCAATAACAGGCTCAATATCGTCTTTTCTAGCTGCTACGGTTGTAATCTGCTGCCCCGCCGGGGAAACGGATACGCCGGTCACCTGATAGTCATAACTCATTTCATCAATAGGACCGATTGCTGAAATTTCAGATTCAGCAAACTCGTCCAAATCAAGTTCGGTATCGCGAGGGTTGTAAGTTATGTTCTCTATTGTTGCCAAGCTTTGTGGTACAGCTGCAACAAAGTTCTTACAAGAACTGCGCAATTGCGTATAAGTATGTTGCAAATAGGTGACAAGTTGGTCGTAATCTTGGATTTTGTTACCTTTTACAATATTTTTAGGTAATTTGGTAATAACGTATTTTTCTAGCTGAATTTGGTTTAAACTACGGCCTGTCAGCTGAACCATCTTAATGGCATGCTGGCTGATGTCGATGCCGATAGCGGCTCGGTTGCTTAACCCTCCGGAAGCTTTACTTGCCTTGCTGGTTTTGCTTTTAGGGCTTTTTGATAAGCTAATCATATAATTTCCCTGTATTGTTAGGAGTGAGTAACTGTTTCGATATCCGTAAAGGATTTCTTTTTCTTTGCACAGTAAATACTGTGTTTCACAGAAATCGGTTTCTATTTTACTTTATTTAATGCCAGTGATGGCAAAAATTATTACTTAGTCATGATTAAAAAGATTATAACGACCTGTCTTGGTTTGATATTAGGATTGGCACTCTTCGGTGTCGGCTTGCTCGCTATTGCGATTTTGGTCACATACCCCAAGTTGCCTGCTCTTGATTCTTTACAACACTACCAACCCAAAATGCCCCTCACAGTATATTCTGCCGACGGTCAGATTATTGGGGTTTACGGTGAACAGCGCCGGGAGTTTACAAAAATTGGAGATTTTCCAAAGGTTTTGAAAGACGCTGTTATTGCCGCAGAAGATAAACGTTTCTATGAGCACTGGGGCGTAGACGTAGTAGGCATTGCCCGTGCCGCTATCGGCAACGTAGTCGCCGGCGGTTTGCAATCAGGTGCCAGTACCATTACTCAACAGGTAGCAAAGAACTTCTACTTGAGTAACGAGCGTACATTTACCCGCAAATTCAATGAAGCCCTATTGGCCTATAAAATCGAGCAGACGCTTAGTAAGGATCAGATTTTAGAACTGTATTTCAACCAAATCTATTTGGGTCAACGGGCATACGGTTTTGCCTCTGCCGCTCAAATCTATTTCAACAAAAATGTGAAGGATTTGACTTTGGCTGAAGCATCCATGCTGGCAGGCCTACCTAAAGCGCCTTCAGCGTATAACCCCATCGTTAACCCCGAGCGCGCCAAACAGCGCCAAGCCTACATCCTGCGGAATATGCAGGAAGAAAATATGATTACTGCACAACAACGCGATCAAGCTTTGAAAGAAGAGCTGCATTATGAACGTTTTGTGCAAAACATCGACCAAAACGCTTTGTATGTTGCTGAAATGGCACGCCAAGAGTTGTATGAAAAATATGGCGAGGACGCATACACCCAAGGCTTTAAGGTCTACACAACCGTCAATACTGCCAACCAACGTGTTGCTACTGAAGCCCTTAGAAAAGCGTTGCGTAATTTCGACAGAGGCAGCAGTTATCGCGGCGCAGAGAACTACATCGACCTCAGCAAAACTGATGACGTAGAAGAAACGATCAGCCAATATCTTTCTACTTTATATACGGTTGACAAAATGGTTCCTGCCGTTGTCTTGGAGGCTTCCAAAAAAGGAGTTCTGATTCAACTACCTAGCGGAAAAAGATTCAATCTGAACAGCTACGCGCTCGGCTTTGCAGCCCGTGCAGTCAACAACGAAAAAATGGGCGACGACCGTATTCGTCGCGGTTCCGTTATCCGTGTCAAAGGCGGCGGCAACAATTGGTCTGTCGTTCAAGAACCCCTATTGCAAGGTGCTCTGGTTTCATTAGACGCGAAAACAGGTGCCGTGCGTGCATTGGTCGGCGGTTATGACTTCCACAGCAAAACATTTAACCGTGCCACCCAAGCCATGCGCCAACCAGGTTCTACCTTTAAGCCTTTCGTATACTCTGCGGCACTCGCCAAAGGCATGACAGCATCCACCATGATTAATGACGCACCACTCTCCCTGCCGGGTAAAGGTGCCAATGGTTCTGCTTGGAATCCTAAAAACTCAGACGGCCGTTATGCAGGCTATATCACCCTGCGCCAAGCATTGACCGCCTCTAAAAACATGGTTTCCATCCGAATCTTGATGTCCATCGGTATCGGATACGCGCAACAATACATCCAACGTTTCGGCTTCAAACCGTCCGAAATCCCTGCCAGCCTGTCTATGGCACTTGGTACCGGTGAAACAACACCATTGCGTGTCGCTGAAGCATATAGCGTCTTTGCCAATGGCGGTTACAAAATTTCCGCATACGTCATCGACAAGATTTATGACAGCGAAGGTCGTCTGAAAGCACAAATGCAACCTCTTGTTGCAGGCGAAAACGCTCCTCAAGCCATCGACCCGCGTAACGCATACATCATGTACAAAATCATGCAGGACGTTGTCCGTGTCGGTACTGCACGAGGCGCCTCCGCACTTGGCCGTTCCGATATCGCCGGTAAAACCGGTACGACGAACGACAATAAAGATGCATGGTTCGTCGGCTTCAACCCAAGTATTGTCACTGCCGTATACATCGGCTTCGACAAACCGCGCAGCATGGGCCGCGCAGGTTACGGCGGCACGATTGCCGTTCCAGTCTGGGTCGATTACATGCGCTTCGCGCTCAAAGGCGTAGAAAACAAAGGCATGAAAGCACCGGCAGGTATCGTGAACAGCGGCGGCGAATACTATATGAAAGAACGTATGACCACCAGCTCCGATATCACTCTGGACAATAGCGGTACCGTTCCACGCCCTGCACAACAACCTTCCCGACAACAACGCCCGGCCAATGCCAACACTGCCGCAACGCCTGATAGCGATCGGGATGGCGGAGACCGCGGTCGCGGTGATTTGCAAGAAACGCCGGTACAGCCAAGTAATGTTAACAATCGACAATTAGACTCGCTGTTCTAATTACACCGTTCAAAAGGTCGTCTGAAACCCGAATCAGGAATTTCAGACGACCTTTTTATATATGGCAGCACAATCTCAATTCATTGCCATGTGAACAAGATAGAAAAATTCACTTTAAACCGATACTGCATTGTCTCATCCGAGCCTAAAGCGGAGAGTTTCCCCAAATGCTAAAAAACCAGTTTCATACCATCTGCACTGTTCATCAAACTTATCCCCTACCCCTTGATTTCAAATTACCTCACCACACTAGATTCCGCCCCTTCCACTCACTCCATCAATCAAACGAATAGTGGATTAACTTTAAACCAGTACGGCGTTGCCTCGCCTTGCCCTGATTTAAAGTTAATCCACTATAAAAACAACAAGGTCGTCTGAAACATGATCCAACATTTTCAGACGACCTTTTCGGATTTATCTATTTCAAAGCAACATACACGGCAGTAAGACGATTTTTTCCCTCACCCTGCAAGACAATAAACGGATTTGCGTCCCGTCAATGCAGATAATACTACGACCGATTACAATGACTCGGAATTTTCCGGATTTCCGATATTCAAGTTGTCGATTTCTTCTTGATGCGTAGCAAACCATTCGCCGACGACTTGGTTGACTTCTTCGATGCCTTGCTTTTTAAGGCTGGAAAACAGTTGTACGCTGATGCGCTGACGGGTCATATAGGGTTTGAGCGATTTTTTGACTGAGCCTAAAGTTTTGATTTGCTCGTTTTTCGACAGCTTGTCGGCTTTCGACAACAAAATATGCACAGGGCGACCGGTGATGTGGAAAAAATCCAGCATCCGCAAATCCAGCTCTTTCAATGGGTGGCGCGCATCCATAATCAACACCAAGCCTATGAGCTGACGCCGTTGTTGGAGGTAGTCGCCCAAGAGTTTGACCCAATGCGTACGGATGGCTTCGGGAACTTGTGCATAGCCGTAACCCGGCAAATCGACCATGAAGCTGCCGTTGCTCAATTCGAAGAAATTGATGTGTTGGGTTCGTCCCGGCATTTTGGAAACGTAGGCGAGCCGGACATGGTTGGTCAGGGTATTGATCGCGCTAGATTTGCCTGCGTTACTGCGTCCGACAAATGCGATTTCTGCAGGTGTGTCGGGCAGGTCTTTGAGATGGTTGACGGTGGTGAAGAATTTGGCGTTCTGAAAGAGGTTCATCCGTATTTCCTTGTTCCCTGAGACGGAGTGGCGGAATTTGCCGTGTCCATGTTGCGAAACATGGTAGTAATTTAATGTAAATCTAGTATAGAATAGCACGTTTATAGAATTATCGGTTTTTATCGGGTAAAATTTATCCGGCGTTTTGAGTATAAAAAAGGCATTGTCGCGGTATGCAATGCTGTAATCAGGAGCACTCCATGAAACGATTGACTTTAGCGGCCTTGGTTTTGGCTGCCGGCGCGGCTGTCGCTGCCCCGAAAGCGGATATTGCAAAAGGCAAAGAAGTGGCTACTACCATTTGTGCGGCATGTCATGCGGCGGACGGCAACAGCGGCATCGCCATGTATCCAAAGCTCGCCGCGCAACACAGTGCCTATATCTACCGTCAAACCTTGGACATTAAAGAAGGCAAACGTACAAACGGTTCCGCCGCTGTGATGAAACCTATGGTGATGAACCTGTCCGAACAAGACATTCTGAATGTATCCGCATTCTATGCCAAACAACAGGCCAAATCCGGCGAGGCTAACCCGAAACAAAATGATCCTGTTTTGGGCGGCAAAATCTACCGCGGCGGTTTGGTGGATAAAAAGGTTCCTGCCTGTATGTCCTGCCACGGCCCCAGCGGCGCGGGTATTCCGGGCGGCGGTACCGAAATCGGCGCATATCCGCGCTTAGGCGGCCAACATATGTCTTATGTGGTCGATCAAATGAAGGCTTATAAATCCGGACAACGCAAAAACGCGATTATGGAAGATATTGCCAAACGCCTGACCGAAGAAGAGTTGAATGCGGTTTCCAACTTCATCCAAGGTCTGCATTGATTCCTGTCAATCCGTCTGTTTGCGGATGATGTGAATATTAAGGTCGTCTGAAAACGCTTGCCCTCGGGCGGTTGTTTTCAGACGACCTTGTGCGATGGTATGCCGCCGCTTTTGAGGCAATAAGTATTTTCAAATGGCAGCCTTTGGCTTTTTGCCCCATCATGTCTATTTTTCGTGCCGTTCGATAATCGGGCCTCTTCCGGATCCCGACCATCCCCGTATTCTTTATCAAATCAAACCGCTATGAGCAAATCCCCTTCATCCGTCCCCCTTATCCGCAAACCTTGGTTCGCTTTTTTAAGCTCCATGCGTTTTGCCGTTGCCTTGCTCAGTCTTTTGGGTGTCGCTTCAGTTATCGGGACGGTGTTGCAGCAAAACCAGCCGCAGGTCAATTATGTTGTGAAATTCGGTCCGTTTTGGTCGCAGATTTTCAACTTTTTAGGCTTGTACGATGTTTATGCGTCCGCTTGGTTTGTGGTCATCATGATGTTTTTGGTGATATCGACCAGCTTGTGCCTGATTCGCAATGTTCCGCCTTTTCTCCGTGAAATCAAATCATTCCGTGAAAACGCTAAAGAAAAATCATTGGCGGCGATGCGCCATTCGACTGTGTTGGAAGGCAAGATGTCGTCTGAAATCGCCCGGCGTTATCTCGAAGTACAAGGCTTCAGCTGCAAAACCGTAACGCGCGAAGACGGATCGGTTTTGGTTGCCGCCAAAAAAGGGGCGATGAACAAGTGGGGGTATATCTTTGCCCATACCGCGCTGATTGTGATTTGCTTGGGCGGCTTGATAGACAGCAACCTCCTGCTGAAAATCGGTATGCTGACCGGACGCGTCGTGCCGGACAATCATTCCGTCTATGCCAAAGACTTCAAACCGGAAAGCATTTTGGGTACGTCGAACCTGTCGTTCCGCGGCAATGTAAACATTACCGAAGGGCAAAGTGCGGACGTGGTCTTCCTCAATGCCGACAACGGGATGCTGGTTCAGGATTTGCCGTTTGAAGTGAAGCTGAAGAAATTCCACATCGACTTTTACAATACCGGGATGCCGCGTGATTTTGCCAGCGATTTGGAAATTACCGACAAGGAAAGCGGCAAAAAATCGGAACACACCATCCGAGTCAATCATCCACTGACGCTGCACGGCATCACCATCTATCAAGCGAGCTTTGCCGACGGCGGCTCCGATTTGAAGTTCAAAGCCTGGAATTTGGGCAACCCAAGCCGCGAACCGGTAACGCTCAGGGCGACGTCTATGCGCGATTTCCCGCTCGACATCGGCAATACGTCCTACAAACTGGAGTTTGACCAATTCACGTCCATGAACGTGGAAGACATGAGCAAGTCGTCTGAAAAAGAGCAAACCCTGCAATCAGCGATTAACGACGTGCGCGCCGTCTCTCAAGAAAACAAAAAATACACCAACATCGGCCCATCCGTTGTTTACCGAATCCGCGACAAAGCGGGTCAGGCTGTCGAATATAAAAACTATATGCTGCCCGTTAAGCAGGAACAGGATTATTTCTTCATCACCGGTACGCGCACAGGTCTGGAACAGCAATACCGTTGGCTGCGCATTCCTGCCGATAAAACTTTCAAACCCGACACCTTCATGGCGATGCGCGAACTCTTGAAAGACGAAGCCGCACGCAAAGCCGTCATCCGCAACGCGACCTTGAATGCGCCCGACAACATCCGCGAGCAATTCACCCTTGCCGCCGAAAACACCTTGGGCATTTTTGCGAAAGGCGGCTATTTGGCGTTGGACGAATTTATCACCAAAAACATCCCCAAAGAGCAACAGGAAAAAATGCAGGGATATTTTTACGAAATGCTGTTCGGCGTCATGAACGCCGTATTGGAAGAAACCATCCAAAAATACAAGCTACCCGCATGGCCTCAAGACGAAGCGCGCAACCGCTTCCTGCTGCACAGCATGGACGCCTATACCGGCCTGACCGAATACCCCGCCCCCATGCTCCTGCAACTGGACGGCTTTGAAGAAGTCCGCTCCTCCGGCTTGCAAATGACCCGTTCGCCCGGTGCATTTTTAGTCTATTTAGGCTCTGTTTTGCTGGTTCTCGGCACGATATTTATGTTCTACATCCGCGAGAAACGCGCGTGGGTCCTGTTTTCAGACGACCACATCCGCTTTGCCATGTCTTCCAGCCGCAACGAGCGCGACCTGCAAAAAGAGTTTCCGCAACATACACAAAGCCTGCAACGACTGGCGAAAGATTTAAACCATGACGCATAACCATAACCCCCTACCCGAACACGAGCTGCTGACGCACAAATCGTTCCTCAAGTCCCTGAATACGGTCGACTGCCTATTCGCCCTCCTGACCGCAGCCGGCGCATTCTTCGCCCAAACCCGCATTCAGCACGCCATGGACATCTACGAAATGGTGATTTTGTGGGCAAGCGCGGGCATTACCGTCTTTTTAGGCTGGTTTTTCAAACCCATGCGCTGGTTTGTCCCCTTGTGTGCCGTCCTCGCATACGGCGCCGTCATGCTCTACGATGGCGAAATCACGCATTCCGACAGCTTCCTGCTCAAATACTTCCTCAGCAGCCAGTCCGCGATTATGTGGCAATGCGCCTTCGTCTTCTTCGCACTCTTCGCCTATATCACCGGCGCCGTACTGGCACAACGCAAAAACGTCGCCACCAACACCCTGCTCGGCATGGGTTCCGTATTCGCCTGGGTGTCCGCAGTTGCAGGCTTTACCGGACTTTTAGTACGCTGGCACGAAAGCTACCTCCTGCGCCCTGACGCAGGACACATCCCCGTTTCCAACCTCTACGAAGTCTTCATCCTCTTCCTCGTCATCACCGCACTGATGTACCTCTACTACGAAGCCCGTTTCGCCGTACAAAAACTCGGCGGCTTCGTCTTCAGCTTCATGGCAATCGTCGTCGGCTTCGTCCTTTGGTACAGCTTTTCCCGCGAAGCACACACCATCCAACCCCTGATTCCCGCCCTGCAATCATGGTGGATGAAAATCCACGTCCCCGCCAACTTCATCGGCTACGGCGCATTCTGTATTGCCGCCATGCTCGGCATCGCCGAACTTTGGGCATTGAGAAACGAAAACGCCGGCAAAAAATCATCGCTGCCGCCTTCGCAAGTCATCGAAGAAGTCATGTACAAAGCCATCGCCGTCGGCTTTCTATTCTTCACCATCGCCACCATCCTCGGCGCACTGTGGGCAGCCGACGCATGGGGACGCTACTGGAGCTGGGACCCGAAAGAAACGTGGGCATTCATCGTCTGGCTCAACTACGCCGTCTGGCTGCACCTGCGCCTCGTCGCCGGCTGGCGCGGCAAAATTCTCGCATGGTGGGCAGTCATCGGACTGTTCGTTACCGCCTTCGCCTTCATCGGCGTCAACATGTTCCTGAGCGGCTTGCACTCTTACGGCACCTTGTAAGCGTCAAAACACAATAAAAAAAGGTCGTCTGAAAAGCTTTAGCGCAACCCGCAAAGCATTTTTCAGACGACCTTTCCACACCATCAGCCACAACACTATAAAATCACACAAAACACCTCCCAATATCCCTCCCCTTCCTATTGAAACACCCCTTCCGATACACCATAATTCCATCTATAAGGCGATCACGCAAAACGCGTGTACATTGCGTCGATTTACCCGTTTTATAGTGGATTAAATTTAAATCAGGACAAGGCGACGAAGCCGCAGACAGTACAGATAGTACGGAACCGATTCACTTGGTGCTTCAGCACCTTAGAGAATCGTTCTCTTTGAGCTAAGGCGAGGTAACACCGTACTGGTTTAAAGTTAATCCACTATACCCTCAACCCCACATCAAAATAACAAAGGTCAACATCATGTGCCAACTGCTCGGCATGAACTGTAACACCCCCACAGATATCGTCTTTTCCTTTGAAGGCTTCCGCCGCCGCGGCGGCATTACCGACCACCATGCAGACGGTTTCGGCATCGGCTTTTTCGAAGGCAAAGGCGTACGCCTGTTCCACGACGACAAACCCAGCGCCGCCTCGCCCGTCGCCGACCTCGTTCGCGCCTACCAAATCAAATCCGAAAACGTCATCGCCCACATCCGCAAAGCCTCGCAAGGACAAACCTCGCTGGCAAACACCCACCCCTTCATGCGCGAAATGTGGGGCGAATACTGGCTGTTTGCACACAACGGCCATTTAATCGATTTCTACCCCGAACAAGGCGAGTATTACCATGCCGTCGGCACCACCGACTCCGAACGCGCCTTCTGCTACATCCTCAACCGCCTGCGCAGCCGCTTCGCCACCAAGCCCGACCCGGACACCCTATTCGACGCCCTCGCCGCGCTGACCCACGAAATCCGCCGCTTCGGACTGTTCAACTTCGTTATGTCCAACGGCGACAACCTGTTTGCCCACGCCAGCACGCTTTTGCACTACATCGTACGCAAAGCCCCGTTCGGCAAAGCACGGCTTTTGGACGACGACGTCATGGTCGATTTTTCCGAAGTCACCACCCCCAACGACAAAGTCGCCGTCATCGCCACCTTACCGCTGACCCGCGACGAAACTTGGTCGCAACTGGCAGTGGACGAACTGGTCATGTTCCGACAAGGCGACATCGCCCGCAGCGACCGTCCTGAACAACCCGTCTACATGAGCGTAGAAGAAGGCTTGGCAATCGCCCGCGCCGTCGGCGTATCCGTTTAAAACAAAGAGGTCGTCTGAAAACCCAGATTCAAGGTTTTCAGACGACCTCTTCAACCCATAATAAACCCACCGACTATACGGGAATAGCTCAATCGGCTACAATTCCGTTTCACAAACAAATAAATTCAAAAGCTTATGAAATGTCCGTTTTGTCAGCATCCCAATACTCAAGTCACTGATTCGCGGCTCTTGGAAGAGACGAACAGCATCCGCCGCCGCCGCCGTTGCGTGGAGTGCGGGCAGCGGTTCAGTACGTTTGAAACGGTCGAAATGCGGATGCCGCAGGTGATTAAATCCAACGGTACGCGCGTGGCGTTTAATCCGCACAAGCTGAGAACCAGTTTGGAACGGGCTTTGCACAAACGCCCGATTGCCCAGGAAAAAATCGATGAAACGGTCGCGCTGATTGAGCAGCGTCTGTATCAGTCGGGCAACAAGGAAGTGCCATCGCGCATGGTGGGGGAAATGGCGATGGAGGAGTTGGCAAAAATCGATCAGGTCGCCTATGTCCGTTTTGCTTCCGTGTATAAAAGTTTCAACGACGTGTCCGAGTTTACTCAGGCAATCGCCACGCTGGTGCAGACCGACGGGAAATAGGTCGTCTGAAAGCGGTGTGTTGATGATGAAGAGGATGTTTATGAAAAGAGTTTTATCCGTAGCCGCCGCACTATTCTGCCTTGCCGCCTGCAACCCCGAACAGGGCGATGCGGTGTCGAAAGCCGCCTCCGATACGGTTCAAACGCTGACGAGCATGGACGGCAAAATTTCCATCTCCGTCCACAACAGCCACTTCACCGACATCATCGCCGATTCTGCCCGCCATCCGAAAAACGTTCCCGCCTCCAACCTGATTCTGCTCCAACACGACCCTGAAGCGCGCATTACCATTTATGCGGCGAACAACGGCCCGGCGCAAACGGATGCCAAAACCTATTTCGCCGAACTCAAAACCGCCCTGCAATCGGACGAGACTCAAAATGTCCGCGTCGGTATCGCCACCGACAACCGCATGAATTACCAAACCGACCGCGAAGACCGGCAAGGTACGTTCAACCAATACTGCATCGCCATTCACGAAGCCAATATTTATACCGTTTGCGCGTACAGCCATCATGCGGGGCAGAAAGATTTGTCCGTCGTTTTGAAAGAAGTGAGTTTGGCGCATTAGCGTTTGAACGAATGGAACACGGCGAAGGTCGTCTGAAAACGGAAAACTTTAAGAAATCCACATTATGTTTGATTGTATTGATGCCCAAATGATGCAAAACGCCCTTGCCCTTGCGCGGCTTGGGCGTTTTTCCACTTCCCCCAACCCGCGCGTCGGCTGCGTGATTGCACACGGCAGCCAAATCGTCGGGCAGGGGTTTCATGTTAAAGCGGGCGAACCGCATGCCGAAGTGCATGCGCTGCGGCAGGCGGGCGAAATGGCGCGCGGGGCGACGGCTTATGTGACGCTCGAACCGTGCAGCCATTACGGTCGTACGCCGCCCTGCGCCGAAGCCCTAATCGGCTCGGGCGTGTCGCGTGTGGTCGCTGCCATGACCGACCCCAATCCTTTGGTGGCAGGCAAAGGTTTGGCAATGCTCGAAGCCGCAGGCATCCGCACCGAAAGCGGTTTGCTGGAAACCGAAGTGCGCGAACTCAACCGCGGTTTCCTCTCCCGTATCGAACGCGGCCGCCCGTTCGTCCGCATCAAATGCGCCGCCAGCCTGGACGGCAAAACCGCGCTCGCCGACGGACGCAGCTACTGGATTACCGGTGAAGCCGCAAGGGCGGACGTACAAACCTTACGCGCGGAAAGCTGCGCCGTCTTAACCGGCATCGGCACGGTGCTTGCCGACAACCCGCGCCTCAACGTCCGTGCCTTCCCGACCCTGCGCCAACCTGCGCGTATCGTGTTGGACAGCAAACTGCAAACGCCGCTAAACAGCCACATGGTTTCAGACGACCTCAGCCCCACCGTCATCGTAACCGACGTCGATGATGAAGAACGCCTCAAGCCATACCGCGCATTCAGTCATATCCGCATCTTGAGGTCGTCTGAAAACGCCGCCGGACGTATAGACCTTGCCGCACTGCTGCCCCAATTGGCAGAACTGGGTTACGGCGAGATTATGGTCGAAGCGGGCGCGACGCTGACCTCCGCCTTTATCGAATCAGGCTTGGCAGATGAAATCGTGTTGTACCAAGCGCCGAAAATCTTAGGCGAAGGCAGAAGCCTGCTCACTCTCCCCGCCAACCCCACCGTTTTGGCTTCGGAAGGCGAGTGGGAAAGCCGTTCGGTAGAGCTGATCGGGCAGGACGTAAAATGGGTTTTGCGTAAAAAATAGGCTGCCTTGTAAACCAGAAAGGTCGTCTGAAAACTGAACTGGCCCCCAAATCTTGGACACTCATAAAAGCCTATTCAGGCGCTCTGTGCAAGCTGGGTTCTGTATGCGACAGGACTCAGCTTTTTCAATTTCAAACTGCAACGCTCCCGGTTGTAGTAATCCATATAGTCATCTATCTGCTTCATCAATTCATCTACCGTCAATTCACCTGCGTTATAGAAACACTCCGTCTTTAACACCGCAAAGAAGCTTTCCATCGGCGCATTGTCCCAACAGTTCGCCTTTCGCGACATGCTTTGAACCATGGAATGCTCCGCAAGCAATTCCCTATACCCCGCCGTACGGTACAGCACACCTTGGTCCGAATGAAGCATCGTTCCTTTATCAGTCAGACGGGGGGCGGCTTTTTCGAGCATTTCCTTCACCATTTCGCTGTCGGCTCTGCGGCTCATGGCGTAGGCGACGATTTCTCGGTTGAACAAGTCCAATATCGGCGAGAGGTACAGTTTGCCGTCCTTTCCTTTGAGTTCGGTCACGTCGGTCAGCCATTTTTCGTTAGGCTTTTCAGCTTTGAATAGGCGTTTGAGGAGGTGTTCCGATATTTCGCCCATGGCGGGATGGCGGTAGGCTTTTTTCGCCCGTATGAGGGCTTTCAGCCCTAGCTGCCTCATCAACCGCGCCGCTTTTTTGCGGTTCCAACCCAATGCTGCGGCAATGCGCCTTTGTCCGTAGCGTCCTTTATGCCGCCGGTAGGTTTCGACAAGGAGGGCTTTGTCGGCTGCGTCGGTGTCGGGCTGGTCTTGGTGGTGGTAGTAAAAGCTGCTTTTGGGCAGGTTTGCGATGTGCAGCAGGTATTTGAGCGGGTGTTGCGCCCTCAGTGTTTGGACGGTTTGGCTTTGTCCTTTTCGGTCTGTTTTTGGCTGAGGGCTTTTAACTCCTTTAGGTAGGCGACCTCTGCGCGCATATAGCACAACTCTTCGATAAGCTCTGCCTGCGTTTTTTCTTGGTCGGGTTTGTCGGCGATGAAGGGGTTTTTGCGGTGTTGGGGCATGGTTTTGGATTGGGGATGTTCGAGTGCGCCGATACCGCCTTCTTGATAGGCGCGTATCCATCGTCTCAGGTGGGTTCGGGAAATGCCGTAGTGGTCTGCGGTACGTTGTTGGCTGCGTATATGCAGGTAGTGGAGTACGGCTTGGTATTTGAAGTGTAATGTATATTTGCTCATAAAAAAACTGCACCTTGTGAGTTGGAGGGGATGTCCAACTTTTGGGGTGCAGTTCAAACTGATTTTGGGTTTTCAGACGACCTTTTTGTCAGAAGCAACGGTGTTTTATAGTGGATTAAAATAAAAATGAGACAAGGCGGCAACGCCCGCCGTGTACGGGTAGTACATAAGGGTGTTGCCAACGCCGTATCATTGCAATTTTAATCCACTATACTGCATCGCCTGATTTGCTTGACAGAGTTACAAATACCGCTTCAACATATACTGAAGTAATATTAATTTTAGGTTAAATTACGCAAATATATTAATACTAATTTTTATTAATTATTTGTATTTCCGATATTATATTTAGTCACCACCGGTATAGTAATCACTAAAAATAATACAATTCAAAATCTTACCGCCGAGCTTGATTATAATATTTGCATAAACATTTCCCAACACTCCATTATCGTCGGGCAATGCTGCATTTGCACATGCAAAACTTTTACGTCCAAAACCAATCTTAGGGAAAGATTTATTTTCGACACCGACAAAACGGATTCCGACCCTGCTGTTTTTATGACTGCCGGCCGGGGTTCTGCTGCGGCATTTTGCACTGTGCGGCACGCCCTTTTCCATCACATGAGACTTGTCATGAAAAATATTACCATTCAGAAATTTGCAGATAAAACCGCCAAAATCGGCATCGTCGGCCTGGGCTATGTCGGCCTGCCGCTGATGCTCCGTTATGTGGACATCGGTTATCAGGTTTTGGGCTTCGACATCGACAAAACCAAAGTCGACAAACTCAACAAAGGCGAGACCTACATCGAGCATATTCCTGCCGAGAAAATCGCCGCCGCTTCAAACAGCCTGTTTGAAGCCACCACCGACTTCTCCCGCATCGGCGAAGTGGAAGCCGTGATTTTGTGCGTACCGACTCCGTTGAACAAATACCGCGAGCCGGACATGAGCTTTGTTATCGACACCACCGACGCAGTGAAACCTTACCTGCGCGCCGGTCAAGTGTTGTCTTTGGAATCCACCACCTACCCCGGTACGACCGAAGAAGAATTGCTGCCGCGTGTTGAAGAAGGCGGCTTGAAAGTCGGTAAAGACGTGTTCTTGGTGTACTCTCCGGAGCGCGAAGACCCGGGTAACCCGAATTTTGAAACCCGTACCATCCCGAAAGTCATCGGCGGTCATACCCCTGCTTGTTTGGAAGTCGGTATCGCGCTGTACCAGCCTGCCATCGACAAAGTTGTACCGGTAAGCTCCACCAAAGCCGCCGAGCTGACCAAACTTCTGGAAAACATCCACCGCGCCGTGAACATCGGCTTGGTGAACGAGATGAAAATCGTCGCCGACAAAATGGATGTCGATATTCATGAAGTCATCGCCGCTGCGGCAACCAAACCGTTCGGCTTCGTCGCCTACTATCCCGGCCCGGGCTTGGGCGGACACTGTATCCCCATCGACCCGTTCTACCTGACTTGGAAAGCGCGCGAATACGGCGTAAACACCCGCTTCATCGAGTTGGCAGGCGAAGTGAACTCCCACATGCCCGACTACGTCATCAGCAAAGTGGGTCTGGCTTTGAACGAACACAACCGTTCCATCAAAGACAGCAAAATCTTGGTTTTGGGTATCGCCTACAAGAAAAATGTGGACGACATGCGCGAAAGCCCGTCTGTGGAAGTGATGGACCGCCTGCACAAATTGGGTGCAAACATTTCCTACTCTGACCCGCACGTGCTTGAGTTCCCGTACATCCCCGGCCACCACTACTTCGACCTGAAGAGCGAGCCGCTGACGCCAGAAACCGTAGCGAAATACGACTGCGTAGTCCTGACCACCGACCACGATAAGTTTGACTACGACATGATTGCCGAACACGCCAAACTGATTGTCGATACGCGCGGCAAGTTCCCTGCGAAAAACCCGAAAGTCGTGAAAGCGTAATACCTTTGACGATTGAGGCAGACTGCCTGCCGACGGGTTTCGGCAGGCAGTCGGCTTTCTTAGACCGTTTGTTTTCAGACGACCTAAGAAAGCCCTTATTTATATGATGCTGCTGCGTTTTCAGGTCGTCTGAAAATCTTGGCGGCAGCCAATCCCTCCTATTTATGAATATAAGAAAAATACTCGGCTATGCTTTGGGTCCGATAGGCAGTGCGGCTTTCGGCATCCTCTCGCTTCCGCTGATTTCATGGTACTACCCTGCGGAAGACATCGGCCGTATCGTCTTACTGCAAACCATATCCGCTCTGACCATCCTGATTTTGGGGCTGGGCTTGGATCAGGCGTATATCCGCGAATACTACGCCAGCGAAGACAAAGCCGCGCTGTTCAAATCCTTCAGCCTGTCCCCGTTTGTTTTGAGCATTGTCGGGGTATTGCTGATACTTTTGTGGAATCCCTCTTGGCCTTCCGAAATTATTTTTGATTTGAACAACACCAAGCTGGGTATTCTGTTTTTAGTTTTTTTACTGACCACCCTGTTTATCCGCTTTTTCTCGCTCATCCTACGGATGCAGGAAAAGGCAATTGCTTTCTCACTCAGCCAGCTGACACCGAAATTCCTGATTTTGGTTTTAGTTTTGCTCTTCATCCTAATCGGTTTGCCAACCCATACCACCAGCCTGGTCTTTGCCTATACCGCCGCCCAAATACTGACCGTCGCTGTATTGATCTACCAAACCCGAACGGATTTGGCCGCCGCCATCCGTTCGCCTTGGTCGGCAAAGCTGCACAAAATGGGTCTGCAATACGGACTGCCTTTGGCATTCGGCAATCTCGCCTACTGGGGGCTGACGTCTATCGACCGTTTTGTTTTGAAAGAAATGGCAAGTTTGGAGCAACTGGGGATTTACTCAATGGCGGTCAGCTTCGGCGCTGTCGCCCTGATTTTCCAAAGCGTATTCTCAACCATATGGGCGCCATTGGTGTTCAAATGGGTTGAAGACAACACCAACCTCGACAAAATCGGCGGCATTACCCTGTCGATGACTGCGCTCATCAGCGCGATGGTTTGCTTTATCGGTATTTTTTCGCCGGTGGTCACTTGGATTCTTCCCGGGAAATATGCATCGGTACAGTTTATTTTACTGTCGTGCATGATGTTTCCTTTGTTTTATACGCTGACGGAAGTGACCGGCATCGGCTTGAACGTCGTCAAAAAAACCTGGCTGATTACCGCAGTCAATATTGCGGCATTCCTGCTGAACTTCGGCCTGCTGTATTGGCTGGTTCCGCTCTTGGGCGCACGGGGCGCCGCAATGGCGAGCGCGACTTCTTTTTGGGTGTTTATGCTCATCAAGACCGAATTGTCTTCAAGGATGTGGCAGAAGCTGCCCTGCCGGAAAATTTATACCCACACCGCACTCTGCCTGATTTTGTGCCTGGGCTACACCTACTTCGGCAACACCGGCAACTACTACATTTTTGCTTTAATCTGGCTGGCAGGTTTGATTGCCCTGACTGTGAAATACAAAACACCACTTTCTTCAGCTTTATCAGTAGTGAAAGGTCGTCTGAATAAAAAACATTCAACACAATAACAACCATACCGCGCGCAGTTTTTGATTCTGCCGCTACAAAACGCTTACTCACCGAGAATCTTTGATTTTGTGCCCTGTCCGCAACCTATGCGGCTTGTACGCCGACACACTCGACACAGGTATTATCATGCATACATTAATCATTCCTTCTTGGTATCCATCCACTCCGGACGACGTCAACGGAATCTTCTTCCGCCTGCAAGCGCAAGCCTTGCAACGCTCCGGAGTCAAAGTAGGGGTCGTTGCACCGATATTCCGTTCGTTCAGAACTCAGGCAAAAACTGCGTTCAACCCGAAAAATTACGGAATAAGGACCTACATCGACAAAGACGTACCGACTTATGTGTACGACAGCATGTTTTTCTTCCCGCGCATTCCGCATATCGACCGCAAACGGGAAATCGCCGCCAGTATGAAACTGTTCCGCCGATACGTTGCAGACCACGGCATGCCCGATGTCCTGCACGCGCACTGCGTCAACAGCGGCGGCATCATTGCATACGAAATCCACAAAGCAACCGGCATTCCGTATGTCATCACCGAACACAGCACTACCTACGCCCGCAAACTTATCCGCAACTGGCAACGCCCGCTGATGTATGCCGCCGCCCAAAACGCCGCCTGCCGCCTGGCAGTCAGCCGCGACTTTGCCGAACTGCTGAAAGAAGAATACCGCGGATTGGAGTGGCAATATGTTCCCAATATCCTGTCCGCCAGCTTTGAAGCACCGATCGACCTTGCCAACAAACCCGCCAACGAAGACTTTACCTTCTGCTCGGTCGCGCACCTGCAACATAAAAAAGGCTACGACATCCTACTGCCTGCCTTTGCCGAAGCAGTCAAAGCCTATCCGAACCTGAAACTGAAAATCGGCGGCGGCGGCTACGAAGAATTCAAGCTGCACCGTCTGGCAAAAGATTTGGGACTGGAAAACAACGTTATCTTTGAAGGTCGTCTGAAAAACGAAGAAGTCTTGGAATTGATGTATCAAAGCGATGCCTTCGTATTGGCCAGCCGCCACGAAACTTTCGGCGTCGTTTTCATCGAGGCTTTGGCTCAAGGGCTGCCCGTCATCGCGACGCGCTGTGGCGGTCCTGAGACTATCGTCAATCCATCCAACGGGCTTTTGGTCGATGTCGGAGACCAAAAATCGCTGACGGAAGCACTTATCTCCCTCTATCGGAACCGGAAAAAATATTTCCCGCGCCTGTTGCGCGAAAACTGCCTGAAAGAATTTGGAGAGCGTCCCGTTACCGAACAAATCATTTCTGCATATAATAAAGCTCTTGGAACGACCTAAATTTCAGGAAGCAACGTGAAAATTAAAAAACAAAATATATACATTACTATGCTTTATACGATGGTTACCGCCTACATGCTGGGGCCGATGCTGTCGTATAAGCTGGGGATTCCGCGTATCGACAATCCGCTGACCCTCTTGCTGGTGCCTGCCACCCTGCTGATTTTTTTCATAGAAAACAAAACATTCAACAGCAAGGCAGGACTCATGCTGATGGCGGTCGGGCTGATGACCGGCTGGAGCGCAATCCATCTGTTCATCACGCCCTTGGATTCGGTCAGGGTCATGGATACCTTTTTCTTCCTGTCGGTCGCCGGCTTGTTTTACCTGCTGTATCTGATTTTGAGCCGACACGAAAACCCCTTGCGCTTCGTACGCAGGCTGTTGGTTTACTTTTGCGCCTTTATCATTATTCCGCCCGTTATCGAGGTGTTGACCGGCATCCAGTTTGTCAAATCAGACGAAATTTTGGCGATTGAGGCCGGCGTGATTAAAGGCTTTTTCTTCAACCCCAACAACTTGGGTACGACCGCCCTCTTCTTCGCACCTGCCGTGTTGATATTTTTCAATATCGGCGTCAACAAGAGGGAATATTTGTTCGGCTGGATTTTATTTTTGAGTTTGGGCGCGATTGTTTTCGCCAGCGCATCGCGTACGGCGACGATGAGTTACATCATTTTGTTTATCCTGAACTTGATTTACCGTAACAACGGGCTGTTTACGCTGATGACCATAGGCGTTACAGGCGCAGGCTTGTCGATGATTCCGAAACAGTACATTGCCGATTTCCTGCTCTCGATGCACGGCAATGCCTTTTTGGAAAACATTTCTTCCCGCCTGTATTTGTTCCTGTTCAATTTGGAGAGCGACAACTCGGTCGGCTACCGCCAAGAAATTTACAACTACTTCTGGAGCAATCCGCCGCTTTTGCTTTACGGCTACGGCCCTAAAAACTTTCAGGAATACTTCGGCGGGCATTTGAGCGACAGCCTCGGTTTTGAAAATCCGCACAGTTTCATCATCGAACTG